>NZ_CP041767.1:560000-877500 GCF_022026395.1 Brevibacillus brevis
GTTGATAGGTTCGGTGTGGAAGCGCGGTAACGCGTGGAGCTGACGAATACTAATCGGTCGAGGACTTATCCACACACTCTTAGCAATCATGCGTATTCAGTTTTGAAGGAATAAATCCTTCAACGTTCCTCGGTAGCTCAGTTGGTAGAGCAATCGGCTGTTAACCGATCGGTCGGCGGTTCGAGTCCGTCCCGAGGAGCCATATATACGGAGAGTTACCCAAGAGGCCGAAGGGGACGGTTTGCTAAACCGTTAGTATGCGCAAGCGTAGCGAGGGTTCGAATCCCTCACTCTCCGCCATATGTTTTAATCTCATAGCTTCATGGCGGTGTAGCTCAGCTGGTTAGAGCGTTCGGTTCATACCCGAAAGGTCGGGGGTTCGATTCCCTCCGCCGCTACCATATTAATTGCGGTCGTGGTGGAATTGGCAGACACACCATCTTGAGGGGGTGGCGGGGCGACCCGTGCGAGTTCGAGTCTCGCCGACCGCACCATACTTCATAATCCTGGCCCGTTGGTGAAGCGGTTTAACACAGCAGCCTTTCACGCTGTCATTCAGGGGTTCGAATCCCCTACGGGTCACCTAGCAAAATGCTCTGCGTTAGCAGGGATCCTGGAGGCTTAGCTCAGCTGGGAGAGCATCTGCCTTACAAGCAGAGGGTCGGCGGTTCGATCCCGTCAGCCTCCACCATTAATATCAAAGGGCAAAGAAGGTCAGTTAAAAGCGTCACGTCCTGTGGCAACACTGACACTCAGTAGTCCTGACTATCGCGGGATGGAGCAGCTCGGTAGCTCGTCGGGCTCATAACCCGAAGGTCGCAGGTTCAAATCCTGCTCCCGCAACCAAATATGGAGCTGTGGTGAAGTTGGAGTTCACGCCGGTCTGTCACACCGGAGGTCGCGGGTTCGAGTCCCGTCAGCTCCGCCATTTTTCTTGAAGAATGGCGAAGATCAATCACAAATGGCTCGGTAGCTCAGTCGGTAGAGCAGAGGACTGAAAATCCTCGTGTCGGCGGTTCGATTCCGTCCCGAGCCACCATTAATTAAATTCAACAACGCCGGTATAGCTCAATTGGTAGAGCACCTGACTTGTAATCAGGGGGTTGTGGGTTCAAGTCCTATTGCCGGCACCACCATTGGGGTATAGCCAAGCGGTAAGGCAACGGACTTTGACTCCGTCATTCCTAGGTTCAAATCCTAGTACCCCAGCCATTTGCGAGCCATTAGCTCAGTTGGTAGAGCATCTGACTTTTAATCAGAGGGTCGAAGGTTCGAGTCCTTCATGGCTCACCAGTTTTTTAGCTGAAGAAGCAAAGCTGCGTGATAGTAACAGTAATGCCTTTTCTGTTCTAAGTAAAATGCGGGTGTGGCGGAATGGCAGACGCACCAGATTTAGGTTCTGGCGGGCAACCGTGGGGGTTCAAGTCCCTTCACCCGCACCATACTATGACAGAAAGCTTTGCCCTCAGTACAAACCTCATAAGATGTAACATGCGGACGTAGCTCAATTGGTAGAGCGTCGCCTTGCCAAGGCGAAGGTCGAGGGTTCGAGACCCTTCGTCCGCTCCATTTATTTGTGCCCTTAGCTCAGCTGGATAGAGCGTTTGACTACGAATCAAAAGGTCGGGAGTTCGAATCTCTCAGGGCACGCCATATATCATATGAAACCGAAGAGTAGGAATAGATCCTACTCTTTTTTTTATAATGACTTGTGTATTTTTGCAAATTTTAAGCATTTTTCCCTTGTATCTCCTATTTGCATCCATTACTTTAGAATTACACTGAAAGCATGGAGGAACAGCTGTTACAAACCTGCGGAAGAATATCATGGAACAGGAGTTGTATCAACATGAACCCTATCAAATTGGAACAAGTAAATCCTGCAATAGTCAGTTTAATCGATAATATAGAAAAAGTACTGATTGGGAAACGCTCTGTAATTGAGCTCATGGTAGCGGCTGTTCTTGCGAATGGTCACGTTTTGCTCGAAGATGTACCAGGCGTTGGGAAGACCATGATGGTACGTGCATTGTCCAAATCAATCAGCGGTGACTTTAAACGTATTCAATTTACCCCAGATTTGTTGCCAACGGATGTGACAGGGGTTGCTATCTTTAATCAAAAAAGTCTGGAGTTTGAGTTCCGTCAAGGGCCGATTTTTGCAAATGTCATTCTTGCAGACGAAATCAACCGGACTTCACCGAAAACACAATCCGCACTCTTGGAAGCCATGGAAGAGCGCTCGGTGACAATCGATGGTGCTACGTATCGATTAGCAGAGCCGTTTTTTGTGATGGCTACGCAAAACCCATTAGAGTATGAAGGGACCTTCCCATTACCTGAAGCTCAATTAGACCGATTCTTCATGCAAGTAAGCTTGGGATATCCAACGGTAGAGGAAGAAATGCGGATGCTGTCCAGATTCTCGGCAGCGAATCCATTGGAAGAGCTTCAGCCGGTTATGACTACTGCCGAGCTTGCGGAGCTTCAACGTGAGGTATCGACGGTCAAAGTATCGGAAGGTATAAAAGAATACATCGTGCGTCTATGTCATCGTACGCGTGAGCATCATCATATTTATCTAGGCGTGAGCCCGCGCGGTTCTCTTGCTCTTTTCCGGGCTGTTCAGGCGTTGGCCTTCGTTCGTGGACGTGACTATGTCATTCCAGATGACGTAAAGGAACTCGTTCCAGTAGTGTTTGCACACCGTATGATTGTGAAACCAGAAGCAAGACTGGAAGGAGCAACCGTCGATCGGGTGTTGGCTATGATCTTGTCTGAGACCCGTGTCCCGGTAAGCTAAGGCGGTGATTGCAGATGAGACAGCAAAGGTGGGGTAAGCTCAAGGCGATTGCATTAGTCCTGGTCACTTTTGTATTCGCAAAATTTCAAGGTGGCTTCTCAAGCTGGTTTCTTTTCTATAGTAGTTTGGTGTTTTTCCTGTATGAAATTGTCGCTTATGTACTCATGTTCACGAAGCTAGAAGTCGAGCGTGAACTAGATCGCAACCGTCTACAAGATGGGGAAGATGTCATTGTAACGATACGCCTGCGTCGGAGAATTTGGTTTCCACTCGGCTGGAATATGGTTATGGAGCCATTGCCGGCGAGGCTGGCTGGCGTGTATGAGCCGCATCGACAACTGATATTCCCGTGGTTCAAAAGGGAAGTCGAGTTTCGCTATGTCATACCCAATGTACCACGGGGATACTATCGTCTCGATGAATGTGTAGTGAGCGGCGGGGATTTTTTTGGATTTTTTGAGCGCCGCAAGGTTTATTCGATTTCGCAGGAGTTTCTCGTTTATCCAAAATACAAAGAGTTGACCCATTGGGCCCTGGGTGACGGTAGCTTCAGTGGGACGGTGCATGTTTCCCATCGACACTCTGACGACGTAGCAGCAGTACGCGGCGTAAGAGACTATCATCGGGGCGATCGGTTGAGCCAAATTCATTGGCGAGCTTCCGCACGGGGGACGGGTTTGAAAACGAAGGAATTTGAGCATCAGGCGATGAATCAGGCTGTCTTTTTCCTCGATGTGGAGAAGGCGAGCTACCATGGGAAGCCTGTGCACTTGTTCGAAACAGCGGTAAAGCTAGCCGCGAGTCTGATCGCTTATGCCAATCGGAATCAATACCATTATGGCCTCGTGTACAAGCAAGCAGATCGCATATCGATACCACCAGGTTTGTCCCATGCCCATTTCCTCAGAGTTTTTGATCAGTTAGCTCGTGTCGCACCAGAAGGACAAGAGTTATTTGCAAGAATTGTGGGAAGAGAAGCATTGGAGCAGTCCCAAGGTGTTACTTTGATTATTATTACACCGCATGTAGAAAAAACGTTGATCAGTCGTTTGATCACACTCGCTCAAAAAGGCAGACGGGTGCAGTTGTTTCTCATGCAGAACGAGTCAATGATTTCGCATGAACAAAAGCAAGCGTTGCAGTTGCTTGGCGCAAACAAAGTAACATGTACGTCTATCCACATGGATGATCAAGAGTGGAAACGGATTGGAGGTGCATAGACTCATGAGCGTTTGGAAGCGTCCAACGATTTGGGAATGGGTCTTGGCCCTTTTTCTGTTCCTGATGTTAAGAGAGTGGCTGATTCCTCTACAGACATTAACGGATACGGGCGTTCTGTGGCCGTTTTATGCGATTGTGGGTGGAGTCATTATCATTGACTTGTTGGTCCCTTATCGGTGGTTAACCTTGCCGATCAAGGCCCTGGGGCTAATGGTGCTTTTGCATGCTACTTTATTTGACAAACCGTTTTTTGACTCGGAATGGATTGGCGAATTATACGGGCAGATGATCCATGATCTTCCGTTAGCGTTTCAACAGGATTGGGCCAGCATGTCGATCTTGTCGCGGAATACGATGTTTGATCTCATCCTGGTGTTGTTAGCGACGATGTTAACGTACCTCGTGCTGGAACAACGGCAAGGTTTATGGTTTGTCTTTTTGACGGAACTGTATTTGGCTGTGCTGGATACGTTTCTCCCGTATGATGCCAGTGCAGGGGTTGTACGGACGCTGATTATTGGTTTCCTGATGCTGGCCATTAGCCATCTGATGAAGATGACGAACATCGCAACTCTGGCAGGGAAGAGAAGCCGAATGATGCTCAACTCGCTCCTGGCTTCGGTGTTGGTCATTATGGCTTGCATAGGCATCGGTTATGCTGCACCAAAGTCAGGACCGTCATGGCCTGATCCGATCGCCCTTTTAACAGGGAAAGGAAACGATACTCCTGTTGGCGTGATGAAAAAAGTAGGATACGACAACAACGATGAACGGTTGGGCGGCCCTTTCCTGCAAGATAACACACTCGTGTTTATTGCAAAGACGAACGAGCGTAGCTATTGGCGCGGTGACTCCAAGGACGTGTATACGGGAGTTGGCTGGGAAAAGGGCGATAGAGAGTATGAGTCAATCCTGGACCCGCAAACCTATACATGGGAGAATACCTTGTTCCAAGGACTTGAAACGAAGAAGATTCAAGCTACTTTAGAATTTAAAGGCCCGCAGCAATTTCCGACTGTCTTTTATCAAGGTCAGCTGAAAAAGGTGAGCAACTACGCTCCACCAGAGGCAACCGTTGTTTATGACAAAATGAATCAGCAACTCGAAGTACGGGCAGGAAAGATCAACTTGGTTCAGCTGAGTGAGAAAAACGGCCGGCCAGAGTACGGCCCCAATCCGCTTTTGCTCAAACTGAATCAATACAAGGTCGAGGCAGAAGTACCGATAGTCAGTGAAAAGGCCGTGACGAATGCGGGAACGAACTATCCGGATGATATCAAAGAGCGCTATTTGCAGGTGCCAGCTTCGGTGCCTCCGCGAGTAAGAGAGCTCGCTGCAACGATTACCAAGGATGCGAAGACTCCATATGACAAAGTGAGAGCGATCGAGAATTACTTGCGCTCAAGTGGAAAATATAAGTATGAAACGAAAGACGTTCCAGTCGCTGCTGAAGGTCAGGATTTTGTCGATCACTTCCTGTTTGACAGCCTTCGAGGGTACTGTGACCATTTTTCCACTTCGATGGCCGTTATGCTTAGAACCCTGGACATCCCGACACGTTGGGTCAAGGGCTTCGCACCAGGTGAACGAGTGGGAACGGATGCGTTTAACTACGAGACTGTAGAAGTGCGCAACAGGGATGCTCACTCGTGGGTAGAGGTATACTTCCCGGGGATTGGTTGGGTTCCTTTTGAAGCGACGAGTACATTCATGTCACCTGTTCGGTTTAATTATGATCTGGTCACGTCAAAGCCGGAGATCCCTGTTCCATTGCCAAACATGGCGAATCAAACGGACATCGATCGTGGAAATGGACGTTTCAATGAGCTGGAAGAGGGAGACAACCTAGCAGGTAGTGGGATTAAAATTCCATGGCAAGTAAACGCGGGATTGGCAGTAGTTGCTGTCGTGGCAGGAATTGTCGCGTGGCGTCGCAGACAAGACATCCAGCTATGGTGGATGCGTAGGCAGCTAAATCAAGAGCGAAGCAGTGAGTTCCCGGATCGGTACCATCTGCTGATGCGGATGATGGAGCGAGTCTACACGCGCAGACAGCCAGGAGAAACGTTGCGGGAGTACGTGGGCAGGATGACCCTGCCGGCAGACAAGCGACAAGACCTGCGCTATTTGACGGAGCTGTATGAACGTACCGTGTATGGCTACAAACAAATGGAACAAAATGCGAGAACAATAGCAGAGCAAATACTCGAACGGTTAATCCGTCAATTGAAGCCTTGAACAATGCCGTTCCATCTGCTAGAATGACGATCAATGAGACTCGTATAATGATCAGGAATAGGGCCTGAAAGTTTCTACCGCTAGACCGTAAATTTGGCGACTACGAGGAGAGCACATCGGATTTTTGTACATGCAAACCGCACATGTGTACACAAGCTGGGACGTTGCCTCCGTATTGTTTATCGGAGATAGCAGTCCCGGCTTTTTTGCAAATATGCGACAACTTCGCATGGCATGCCGACACTTGCACGTCCTGTATGTGACAGGAGAAGGGGGATATGATGGACAAGTCAATGGAAATGGTCGTCGTACTCGATTTCGGAGGCCAGTATAATCAGTTGATCGCGCGCCGTGTCCGCGATCTGGGTGTTTACAGTGAACTGATACCGTTCAATACACCTGTTGAAAAGATTAAAGAGATGAATCCAAAAGGGATTATTTTCTCTGGCGGACCTGCTAGCGTATACGAAGAGGGAGCACCAACTGTAGACCCGGCGATTTTTGATCTAGGCTTGCCTGTATTGGGTATTTGCTACGGGATGCAGTTGATGAGCCATTTGACGGGCGGAAAAGTAGAACGTGCGGGTAAACGCGAGTACGGAAAAGCTGAATTGCGTATGCAGCAAAAACACAGCTTGTACGACAAATGGGATACAAGCGAAATCGTGTGGATGAGCCACTCTGACAAAGTAGTGGAGCTCCCAACCGGATTTGTCATTGATGCGGTAAGCGACAGCTGCCCGGTAGCTGCGATCAGCAACCTTGAGCGCCAGCTGTACGGCGTACAGTTCCATCCAGAAGTCGTTCATACCCAAAAAGGAACTGAGTTCATTGGAAACTTCCTGTTCAACATTTGTGGATGTGAAGCGACTTGGAGCATGACGACGTTCATCGAGGACGAGCTGGTTCGCATTCGTGAAACAGTCGGCAACAAGCAAGTACTGTGTGCGTTGAGCGGCGGTGTGGATTCTTCCGTAGTAGCAGCGCTGATTCACAGAGCGATTGGCGATCAATTGACATGCATGTTCGTTGACCACGGTCTTCTGCGCCAAGGGGAAGCAGAAGGGGTAATGGAGACATTCGGTGAGAAATTCTCCATGAAAGTGATCAAGATCGATGCTCGCGAGCGTTTTATGAGCAAGCTCAAAGGTGTATCTGACCCAGAGCAAAAGCGCAAAATCATCGGTAACGAGTTCATTTATGTATTCGATGAGGAAGCAGCGAAGCTGACAGATATGGACTTCTTGGCACAAGGTACGCTGTACACCGATATCGTAGAGAGCGGAACAGCGACTGCACAAACGATCAAATCGCACCACAACGTAGGCGGTTTGCCAGAAGACATGAAGTTCACGTTGATTGAACCATTGAAAGCATTGTTCAAAGACGAAGTACGCAAACTGGGTACCGAGTTGGGCTTGCCAGATGAGATTGTTTGGCGTCAGCCATTCCCAGGACCAGGCCTCGGCATTCGTGTTTTGGGTGAAGTGACGGAAGAAAAACTGAAGATCGTTCGTGAATCCGATGCGATCTTGCGTGAGGAGATTGCCAAGGCAGGTCTTGATCGGGAAATTTGGCAGTACTTCACGGCTTTGCCAAACATGACGACCGTAGGTGTAATGGGAGACGTTCGTACGTATTCTTACACCGTAGGGATTCGTGCGGTAACGTCCATTGATGGTATGACTGCTGACTGGGCACGCATTCCGTGGGATGTATTGGAGAAAATCTCTGTGCGTATCGTGAATGAAGTAGACAATGTAAACCGCATTGTGTATGATGTAACGTCCAAACCACCAGCAACGATTGAGTGGGAATAGGAACAAAAAATGACTCTCTTTTATTTGCGTGATTTGCGAATAAAAGAGAGTTTTTTTATGATCAAGAATTATTTCGTTCCATACATCATGAGAAGCTTTCCATTTTCTTTTGCAAGAGCAATATAAATGACCCCGCCTAGCCATCCCGGAGGAAGCGTTCCTTCAATAATCCAAGCTTCTGCAATAGGGTTGTAGCTAATAGCGAAGGGAGTTTCCTCCAAAAACTGAGAATAGTGCTCCGCTAAATAGGAGAAGATTGCCGTTGCAACTGCATGTTCATCTATAAGCTCACCAAAAGCAAATTCATCTCCAAACCGATCTTGCTGGAGAAGAGTGTCACGATCAGCGAAATAGAGTTCAAACCTCCCAATTAAATTCTCATCATACAAATCACGTTCCACAAAGCCATATTCGATGACTTTTTCCTTTTGATGAACGTTGTGCTTGCTCTTTTTCTTATCGTCGACCTGTACGGTGATTCGATTGACTCGAAGCCGGTCACGTTCTCGTTCCTGCTCCGCTATTATTTTCTCCCAAGCATCCATATAGCTCATTTTGGATCTCCTCCATCTAGTTATGAAGTATAACACAGGCCTTCCAGGGAAATATCCGGATATTAAACTCTTTTTAAAAATGAATGTTCGTATTTTCGTTGACATTCCCTATGTCACCTGATACACTTCTCAATGTGAGCAGGTAATATAGGAAGGTTCGTATATTCTTGAGAATATGGCTCAAGAGTTTCTACATGGTCGCCGTTAACGACATGGCTACGAACAAAATGTCATCGGGATCTGATTTTGTTATTATATTTGGAATTATTCCCGAAGTGTTTTGTTTGACGGCCAGGCGCATGATAAGAGCGTCCGGGCCTTTTTTTTGTGAAAAACGCTCGACGTTTTTCGTTTACGGTCGGCAAAAAACAGTTAGACTATTTTTTGCAACAAGATTAGTATGGGGGGACTTATAGGTGCGGAAGTATTTCGAATTTGACAAGCTAGGCACCAATTACCGACGCGAAATCATCGCGGGTATCACTACTTTTTTGGCAATGGCATATATTTTGGCTGTCAATCCATTCATTCTCAGTGGTGCGGATCTGCCGCCAGATTTGAAAGCAAACTATCCTGCATTTGGGGCTGTCTTTACCGCAACGGCTTTGGCTGCTGCTCTCGGTACACTGTTAATGGGTATTTTTGGACGTTTGCCGATCGGTCAAGCTCCGGGAATGGGATTGAACGCATTTTTTACTTATACCGTCGTTCTGACGATGCAAATTCCTTGGCAACAGGCTTTGGCTGGCGTATTCCTTTCTTGTACGATCTTTTTGATTCTGTCCCTGACAGGGGTTCGTGAAGCGATCATCAAAGCGATTCCAAAAAGCTTGAAGTACGCAGTTTCGGCAGGGATTGGACTTTTTATCGCGTTTATCGGTTTGAAAAACGCAGGTATCATCGTAGCCAATGATGCCACCTTCGTAGCACTGGGACATCTGACCTTCTATCACGAGGGAATGAAGCCGGAAGCAATTTTGGCAGCGAAAAATGCATTGCTTGCTGTGTTTGGTCTGATCGTGACGGTCATTCTGCTTTCTCGCAAAGTCAATGCAGGTATCTTTATCGGGATGTTGATTACGGCGATTACCGGGATGTTTTTCGGACTGGTGAATTTGCCTGAGCAAGTCGTTTCTGCACCACCTAGCCTTGCTCCTACATTCGGTGCTGCGTTCGAATATCTCGGTAATCCATCCGCTTTGTTCACCGTGAACATGCTGATTGTTGTGTTGACATTCTTGTTTGTAGACTTTTTCGATGCCACAGGTACGCTCTTGGGTGTAGCGAGCCAAGCTGGATTGCTCCGCGAAGACGGCAACTTGCCACGTCCAGGAAAAGCACTCGCATCCGATGCAATTGCAGGTATGGCAGGTGCGGTACTCGGTACATCTACCACTACAGCTTACGTTGAGTCGACAGCAGGGGTAGCGGCAGGCGGGCGCTCTGGATTTACCGCAGTTGTCACAGGTATTATGTTCCTGCTGGCGTTGTTCTTCTCACCGCTTCTTGCGATTGTCACACCTGCGGTTACGGCACCAGCGCTCATTATCGTCGGTGTTCTGATGGCTTCTCACATCGCAAAAGTGGCATGGGATGACCTGGATGAAGCGTTCCCTGCGTTCCTGACGATTTTGTTGATGCCATTGACTTACAGTATTGCAACAGGTATTGCGACAGGCTTCATCGTTTATCCGGTGATGAAGGTAATGAAGGGCAAGGCTCGCGAAGTGCATCCCGCGATGTATGTGCTGTTCTTCGTCTTCCTGGCGTACTTTATCTGGTTGCGCGAATAGGATTATTTGGGAATGAGGCTCTTCGTCTACTGGACGGGGAGCTTTTTTTGCGCTATGATAGGAAAAATCTTTTTTCACGGAAGGATGGACCGATTCCCATGAAAGGTCTTAACATGTTCCTTCAACAGCATCACCACACGTAGAGCGTTTGTATCTTCGGAAATTTTTCCGCAGGTGCAAGCGCTTCTTGTGCTTCGTGCCTGCGGTGGTGTATTTAGGAAGCCATGCGGGCAGGAAGTTGCCTTGCATGGCTTTTTTGATTTTCTCTATCTGATAAAAGAAAGGATGTTCCTCATGGAAAACGAAGCATTAAAAACGGTAAAAGGGACAAAAGATTTCATGCCGCAGGAGCAAATGCAACGAAACTGGATACGAAGGACGCTTGAGGCTGTATTCGAGGCATACGGCTGCAAACCATTGGAAACGCCTATGCTGCAGCACTATGAATTGCTGGCATCCAAGTACGGCGGCGGGGATGAGATCTTGAAGGAAGTGTATCGCTTGAGCGACCAAGGAGATAGAGAGCTCGGTCTGCGCTATGACTTAACCGTTCCGTTGACGAAGGTAGTGGGGATGAATCCTGAGATGCGAATGCCGTTCAAGCGGTATGAGATCGGAAAAGTATTTCGGGACGGTCCAGTAAAAACCGGACGTTTGCGCGAATTTATTCAATGCGATGTCGATATCGTGGGAACAACATCGGTGCTGGCTGAAGCAGAATTGCTCAGTATGGCGTTTGAGGCATTCAAGCGGTTGGGGCTCGACGTGTACATTGAGGTCAACAACCGCAAGTTGTTATCTGGGGTGCTTCAGGAGCTGGGAGTTCCCGTAGAGCGGGCCGGGGATGTCATGCTGTCGCTGGATAAGCTCGAGAAAATCGGCGTGGACGGAGTGCGTGATGACTTGCGGGAAAGAAACGTCGAGGAGTCACTCGTTTTGGCGATTACCTCTTTCCTGCAAGAAGGGGTGATTACTCTGGATCTGTTGACAGAGCGCTTTACATCCCCGCTAGTTCAGGAAGGGATTCGGGAGCTCCGTGAAATGCTTGCCTATGTAACAGGAGCGGGTGTGGACGGGGAGCTTCGTTTCTCGCCATTTCTGGCAAGAGGCTTGGGGATCTACACAGGAATTGTGTATGAGATCTTTTTGCAGGATGGAAGTATAACGTCTAGTATCGGCAGTGGGGGACGTTACGATCAGATCATCGGTCGGCTTTTGGATGATGGAAGAGAGTATCCCGCTGTAGGGATTTCGTTTGGATTGGATGTCATTCTTGCAGCGCTGGCAAATCGCAACACGGAAGAACAAAAAGCTGCCGATGTGCTCGTCATTCCCCTCGGGACAGAAGCATCCAGTCTTGGTCTGGCCAATCGATTGCGCGATAGCGATATTAGAGTCGAGCTGGAGCTGACAGGTAGACGGCTGAAAAAAGCACTTGATTATGCAAACAAGGAAGGCTTTGCTTTTGCACTGATCTACGGGGAAAACGAAGTGAACAGCGGGCAGGTCGTCGTCCGAGATATGCGAGAGGGAACGGAACAGCCGGTTCCTTTGGAGTTGGTTGAAAAGTGGCTGTCCGACAAGCTGTCAGGGTAAAGAGGAAAGATAGTCTTTCTCTTCCATTTTTTGTACAGTAGAGAAAAGGGGGAGATGGCGTGAAGAAATGGGTCTCAATGGTTGGTGGTAGCTTATTGTTTTTGACGTGGATGTTGCCTGTAAATGCTGAGGAGGGTACTGCGCTTACGCGTAAACCGCTCTATCAGGCTGATGTGCGAATTGATCCAATCAAGAAAGAAGTGGCAGGAACCGTAACGATTACCTTTTGGCCAAAAGACCCTTCTCGTGCCTATCTCCATCTTTACCCGAATGTATTTACAGAAGAGCATCAAGGCATGCTATGGGAGGAACTTTTAGGCAATGGCCCAACGCTTGGAACATACACTAATAAAAAGCTAATGGTCGATGGTGTCGCGGTTGTCGGCAAAAAGACGAAAGACCTGAACATACTCGAAGTACCGCTAGAAGGACAGGCGGGGCTACGAAAGATTGTGATGGAGTTCGAGATGACTCTTCCGCGAAACGACGGCAGGATGTCGTACGATGACCAATCAATCTGGCTGGGGAACTGGCTCCCGGTTCTTGCGGTGTACGACAAGGAAGGATGGCATCTCGATTCGTACGAGCCTGTCGGTGATCCATTCTACAGTGAGAACGCAGATTATGAGGTAAACGTGACGCTGCCAAAAGACTATCAACTGGCGAGCACAGCGCCAGACAAGGCTGCGAAACAGGTTTCTACTGGTGAGGGAGAAAAGACGATACAGCTCGGTGCAGAAAACGTGAGGGATTTTGCCCTCGTTGTTATGGATGCCTCTTATCAGCGAACGGAAACGAAAGTGGGCGAAACAATCGTTCGAACATGGTGGCGGAAAACAGATGATCCGGCATCTGCTGAACAGATTCATGAAGCAGCAGCGAAGTCTCTCGCCTATTTTCATCATCAATTGGGTGCCTATCCATATACCGAATTCGATGTGGTAAGGACTGGTGGCGCGATTAACGGGATGGAGTATCCGGCATTGGTTTTTCTGGACGGGCGTCATTTCCTTTCTGGTGAAGAAACAGGTATCGTCACGGTTGTCCATGAGACGGCACACCAGTGGTTTTACGGCTTGCTCGGAAATAATCAGGTAAAGGAAGCATGGCTGGATGAGGGATTCACGGAGTACGTGACGCTCTCGTATTTATCTCAGCAAGACCCGCTGGTGGGAGCGGAACGGGTGCGCAGACGGCTGGAGCAGGGTACCTCTGTTCAGTATTACGTGGCAGAGGAACTGCGCTCTTGGCAAGCGCTGTCTGCATTTCCTGATAATCAGAGTTATAGCGATCTCGTTTATTCCCGTCCGTCCTCGATGCTGTGGCTGTTGCAGGGAGCCTGGGGAGAAGAAAGGGTACATGACGTGTTGAAGCAGTACGTCGAGAAGTACCGTTATCAGGTGGTGACCGGAAAGGAATGGGAAGCATTTTTATCTGAGATGGCGGGAGAAGATGCGGGCGCTTTCTTGGATTATTGGTTGAAAGTAGACATGTCCCAGCAGGAACAGGCAGCAGCTTGGCTGGAGCGCCAACGTCTCAAGCACCAGAAGAAGTAATCGAAGGCAGGGGATCACGATGTGGCGGAAGCATTGGGTGGTCATCGTGGCAGTAGGAGTCGTTTTGACTGTATTCTTGACCGTCCGGCCTTGGACAGGGAAGGCTGGCTTAGATGCTCACGAGATTGTGCCGATTGTTCACAGTCAGGCTGCAATCACTTACAAGGCCGATGTTCAGATCGATATGAACAACCACGTGGTGAAAGGCATGCTGACGGCTCGTTTTGTCCCAACAGATGACCAAGCTTTTTTTCATTTATACCCCAATGCTTTTTCAGCGAATGCCGCTCTCAGTGGAGAGAACTGGGAGTTTTTGCTGGGCAAACAGCGTGAGCCTGGTGGTATCAAGATAAGCGCTGTACGGGTAAACGGAAAAAGTGTTGGCGTACAGTATGCGGGAAAGGCGAATACGCTTTTACAAGTGCCTCTCCCTGGAAGAACATCGTCTGTCGAGACGGTGGTAGAGATGAATTTTCAGCTCGAGGTTCCTTATAACAACGGGCGAATGTCTTACCATGATCATGCGATGTGGCTGGGGAACTGGCTGCCGATTCTGGCGGTCAAGGATGCAGGAGGCTGGCGGCTTGATCCTTATTCCGCGATTGGCGATCCTTTTTACTCGGATGTGGCAAATTATCATTTGCGTGTGCAGTTATCAGAGGGGTACCAGCTTGCTACGAGCGGATTGGAGAGCGTGGCTGTCATCACCGAGACGAGACCGCAACGGCAAAAGATCTATGAGGTGGACGCATGGAACGTTCGGGATTTTGCTCTTGTCGTCATGGACGATACGTACCAACCCATATCTGGCAAGGTCGGAGAAACCATCGTACGTACATGGGTGCAGAAAAGCGATGACCCGCAAAACGTAAAACGAATACATGAGACTGCCAGAGAGTCCCTCGACTATTACGGAAAACAGTTCGGGGTGTATCCATATAAGGAATACGATGTTGTCAAGACAGGCGGCTTCTTTGGCGGAATGGAATACCCGAGTCTTGTCTTTATTGCCCAGGAGTATTTTGACCGTAGCGATGCCATGGGGGAAGCGGTCGTAGCGCATGAAACGGCACATCAATGGTTTTACGGGTTGGTTGGAAACGACGAGGTGCGAGAGGCTTGGCTGGATGAGGGACTGACGGATTATGCGACGATGGCATTTTTGCAGCAAAAGTCCCCTGTACGCTCACAGGCGTATATTCAGATGCGGCAAGGCCAAGCACGTGCAGCGGAAGGATATGCGAACCAAGGAGTCACTGCAAAGTCGTCCGTGGATGCTTTTCCAGACTGGAGGAGCTACAATGACCTCGTCTACGGACGAGCGGGTGCCATGTGGTGGAACTTGAAGGAAAAATGGGGAGTCGAACGACTGCATCAGATGTTGCGTCAATATGTACGGGATCATCAATACAAGCAGGCGAATGGGGAGCAAATCACAGCGTTATTGACTGCAGCTGCCGGGGCGGATGCCAGTCCCTATTTGGATTATTGGCTTCAGGTCCAGCTAGAGAAAGCCGAAGCGGCAAACAATTGGGTAGAAAAAGGCAAACACGAATAATTTTTGACCCATCATTTTTAAATGTTCGGAAACGAGGTTGACAGGCAAACTTTCTCCCTGCTACACTGAATACGTTGAGTGAAAACGAGTTCGAATAGCCCAGGCGATGAGAGCGGTGCGAAAAGCCGTTAGTCGGTTGGGTTTTCTTCTGATGTTACAAAACGTAGGGGGCGAATGGTTCATGCTACAGCCTTTGGTAGGAGTCATTATGGGCAGTACGTCAGACTGGGAAACAATGAAGGAAGCTTGCGCAATTTTAGACGAATTGCAGGTACCGTATGAAAAGAAGGTCGTGTCTGCACACAGAACGCCAGACTTGATGTTTACGTATGCCGAGACTGCTAAAAGTCGCGGCTTGGAAGTCATTATTGCGGGTGCGGGCGGGGCAGCTCATTTGCCAGGAATGGTGGCTGCCAAGACAGAGTTGCCTGTCATTGGCGTACCGGTAAAATCATCCAACTTGAATGGTCTTGACTCGCTTTTGTCGATTGTGCAAATGCCAGGGGGCGTGCCTGTGGCGACAGTTGCGATCGGAAAAGCTGGAGCCATCAATGCAGGGTTATTGGCTGCGCAAATTTTGGGGATCAAATATCCAGACGTACAAGAGCGGTTCGTGCAAAGACGTGATGATGTACGCAATAAGGTGCTGGAGGCTAGTGAACTCGAATGACAACCAAAGACCGTAAGCAAATCAAACCAGGATCGACCTTAGGAATACTCGGCGGAGGACAGCTTGGACGGATGATTGCTCTTGCGGGACGAGCTATGGGCTACCGCTTTGTCACAATGGACCCGACAGCAGACGCACCATGCGGCCAAACAGCTGATCGGCAAATTGTCGCCAGCTACGATGACGTAGAAGCAGCGATGCAGCTTGCCTCGGTCAGTGATGTCATCTCTTATGAATTTGAAAATGTCGATGCGCAGGTGGCTGAAGTGTTGGAGAGCCGCGCTTATGTACCGCAGGGAAGCCGACTTTTGCGTATCACCCAAAACCGAATTCGGGAAAAGACCGCTATTCGCGAGATCGGAATCCCGGTTGCTCCGTTTTGTGTCGTGAATAGCTTGGGAGATTTGCAGAACGCCGTGCGTGAATTGGGGCTGCCTGCTGTCATGAAGACAGCAACTGGTGGCTATGACGGAAAAGGACAATGGGTATTGAGAAGTGAGGCAGAGCTGGCGGAGGCGTATGAAACGTTGTCCAGAGCAGGTACAGAGCTGATCGTGGAACAATTTGTACCATTCCAAATGGAGCTGTCTGTGATTGCTGCACGCAATCCTGCGGGAGAACTGGCTGTTTTTCCTGTGTCAGAAAATATTCATCAGGAAAACATCCTGCACCTGAGCATTGTTCCAGCTCGTATTTCGGCTGAAGTAGCCGCTCGCGCGGAAGAAATTGCTCGCACGATTGTAGAAAAGCTGGATGTGGTCGGGCTCATTGCAGTTGAGCTTTTTTTGACTGAAGATGGTCAGCTGTATGTCAATGAATTGGCGCCGCGACCGCACAACTCCGGGCATTTTACCATGGATGCTTGTGTGACCTCGCAGTTTGAGCAGCATGTTCGGGCGGTTTGCAATTTGCCTTTGGGATCTACAGAGTTGCTCTCGAGCGTCGTGATGGTTAATATTTTGGGAGAGCATCTACAGCCTGTCATCGATCAGATCGACAAGCTACCGCGCACAGCCAAGCTCCATTTGTACGGAAAAGCAGAGAGTAAGGCCAAGCGAAAAATGGGGCATATCAACGTGCTCGCCCCTACTGTAGAAGAAGCGCTCACCCTGATTGATGAGCTGAAAATCTGGACGAATACATCGGAGGTATTATCATGATCGAACGTTATTCCCGACCGGAAATGCGCGCCATTTGGACGGAAGAAAACAAATTCAAAGCGTGGCTGGAAGTAGAAATTCTCGCGTGTGAAGCATGGTCCAAGCTGGGCGTCATTCCTGAGGAAGACGTGAAAAAGCTGTGGGATAAAGCTACTTTTGACATTAACAGAATCTATGAGATCGAAGAGGAGACACGCCATGATGTGGTGGCGTTTACCCGTGCGGTATCGGAAACCTTGGGCGAAGAAAAGAAGTGGGTGCATTACGGACTGACTTCTACCGATGTGGTGGATACTGCGCTGTCATACCTGCTGCGTCAGGCTAATGAGATTTTGGAGAAGGATATCGAAGACTTCATCGAGATTTTGGCAGACAAAGCTCGAGAGCACAAGGATACGGTTTGCATGGGCAGAACGCATGGTGTGCATGCGGAGCCTACGACTTTTGGCTTGAAGCTGGCCCTGTGGCATGAAGAAATGAAGCGCAACCTGGCGCGTTTTCAGGCTGCGAAAAAAGAAGTGGCGTACGGCAAAATCTCTGGCGCAGTTGGAACATACGCAAACATCGATCCGTTCGTGGAAGCGTATGTATGCGAGAAGCTGGGGCTGTCTGCAGCACCTATCTCTACCCAAACCTTGCAGCGTGATCGCCACGCCGAGTACATGGCGACATTGGCACTAATCGCAACTTCTTTGGAGAAATTCGCAACAGAAATTCGCGGTCTGCAAAAGAGCGAAATGCGCGAGGTGGAAGAAGCATTTGCCAAAGGTCAAAAAGGTTCTTCGGCAATGCCACACAAGCGCAACCCAATCGGAAGCGAAAATATTTGCGGACTGGCTCGTGTCATCCGTGGTCACATGCTCACTTCCTATGAAAATGTTTCCCTCTGGCATGAGCGGGATATTTCCCACTCCTCTGCGGAGCGCGTGATTTTGCCAGATGCGACGCAAGCATTGAACTACATGCTGCGCCGTTTCATGAACATCGTGAAAAACTTGACGGTGTTCCCAGAGAACATGAAGCGCAATATGGACCGTACCTTTGGATTGATCTACTCGCAGCAAGTGATGCTCAAGCTGATTGAAAAAGGCATGAGCCGCGAGCAAGCCTATGACACGGTACAGCCTCGTGCGATGCAGGCGTGGGAAGAGCAACGCTCCTTCCGTGCGATTGTCGATGAGGATGCGACTGTCAGCTCTACACTATCCAAGGAAGAGCTGGATGAGTGCTTTGACTACCGTTACCACTTGAAGCATGTAGATACGATTTTCCAACGTCTTGGATTGATTTAAATGCAAGTGCCCTCGAATTTTTCGGGGGCTTTTTTTTATTAAGAAACCGTAGTGGGGGAGAAGCGCATTTCCAGTCTACGCTTCGGCCTACGCCCTGCTGGGGGATTGACTGTCCGCTTCGGAATAAATGGCGGGAGCGCTTCAAACGTAGAAATTTCAATGAAGGGTTTCATAAGTGAAGCTGAAATTCCCCGCCATTTATTCCGAAGCTGGGGTGGGCTCCAGAGGCGCTTGGACTGGAAATGCGCTTCTCCTGCGCAGTTTTTTAAAAATTGCTTGAAAGTGAATTCAAAGTGTGAAAGTGCTACTAAGCAGACACACCATGTAGCAGGAAAACTGCTTTGAAATGACACGCAAAAACGGTTTTAAAGACAACTTAAAAAATTCCTTAAGAAATTTTTAAAGATTTCTTTTGAAAGTTGTAACCGAAATGAAACCTCTTCCGTACCTACTTGTGCGAGCTTACAACGAGCCCATAAGTACCTTACAAAAGTGTAATCTTCCTGAAATATAACTCGATGGTTCCTGCTTCGTTTCGACCGTACAATGAAATCAATTCATACGGATCACGAAACGGGAGATCGATTATGACGACAGCAATCATGTATCCAAAATTAAGTCACCAACAAATTTACGAAGATTACTCTGCTAAAATATATCGCTATTTCCGCTACCGGGTAAAAAACATCTGGGATGTGGAAGACCTGACAACGACTGTGTTTATTAAGGTGTACTCCAAGCTTGAACAGTACGATGGCCGCCATCCTTTTGGTGCCTGGATTTTCCGAATTGCGCATAATGCGTTGATTGACTACATGCGCAAGAAGCGGGAGAGTCCGGTGGATCAGGACACATTTAGCAATATGGTCGCAACAGATAAGCTGCCGGAGGAGTGCCTTTTGAATCAGGAGACAACCGAGGGTTTATGGGATAAGGTGCACACGCTGACAAAGGATCAGCGCAATGTGATCGCTCTGCGCTATCTCGGAGATTTGCGAATGAATGAGATCGCGGAAATCTTGGGCAAGACAGAGGCTTCGGTGAAAATCCTGCACTTCCGCGGGATCAAGAAGCTCCAGCAATTGATGGATGCTCAAGCATAAAGGGGGGACAACAGTCCTTCCTTTTTTGCTATGTGGCTGTAGTGGAGAGAAGAATATTTCCAGGCTAGGCCCCAGGCTTTGTCCCTCTGGGGGATGAGACTGTTCGCTCCGAAGGGATTCGCGGGGAAACGCAAAAGTGGTAGCCGCTTCGTCGCGAGGGCACGGTTGCGTTTCTTTTGCCCGCGAATCCCTTCTCCGTTCGGTAGGACTCCACAAGTTGCTACGCCTGGAAATATTCTTCTCTGTCGTTACTGACGGCATTCTTACATTCTTTTAAGGTATTTAAAAACCGATTAACACGGAAAGCTCGTAGAGGAAACAGGAGAAATAAGCGAAGATCTTAGGGACACCGACCGAGACGCAATGCAAAAAGCGAAACACGCCCTTAAGCGTCCACCTCTGAAACACATCCTGAAAGGACCACTTTGGACGCGGTTTCGCTTTTTGCATGGAGTCGTGCAGTCAATCCCCTGGGGGGTGGCCCTAGAAGCTGAGCGTTTTTTCCTGTTTCCTCCCCTCCACTACAGCAACGTACAAGTCTTTTTTTCATTCGACTTCTAAACACAAGAAACGCTAAAGACTTGGCGTAGTCTCGTTTTCTAATGGTATAGTAAAGAATAAAATGGAGGAGACTCAAGACGAGAGGAGTATGAGTGATGTCCACAATTATGATTGTAGAAGACGACCCGAAAATCAACCAGCTGCTGCAAGAGCAACTGGAAAAATACGGATTCCAGACAGTCAATGTTGAACATTTCGATAGAGTCATGGAGGTATTTACCCAATCGCGCCCTGATCTGGTTCTGTTGGATGTGAATCTACCGAAATTTGACGGATTTTATTGGTGCCGGCAAATGCGCCAGGAGTCCAACTGCCCGATCCTGTTCATCTCTGCACGAGAAAGTAAAATGGACCAAGTGATGGCCTTGGAGAATGGGGCCGATGACTATATCACAAAGCCGTTCGACTACGACGTGGTTTTGGCCAAAATCCGCAGTCAACTGCGTCGGGCTTACGGACAATATGCTCCGCAAGAAGGGGAGCGTACGGTTGAAGTGGCGGGGCTCAAGCTATTTTTGGAGCGAATGGAGCTGTCCATGAACGATACCAAAATCGAGCTGAGCAAAAAGGAAGCGTTACTGCTCGAAGCCTTGATGAATCAACATCCGCGTGTCGTCAGTCGTGAGCGTTTGCTAGAAAAGCTGTGGGATGAACAGTTTGTCGATGAAAACACGCTAAATGTCTACATCACACGCGTGCGCGGCAAGCTGAAGGACTTAGGCCTAGAGGGAGCTGTCGAGACTGTTCGCGGTTCCGGTTATCGCTTGCGTGCGACTTGGGAGGAGGGGCAATGAAGCTGTTCCTTCGAGATCAATGGCCATTCGCAGCGTTTTTTCTCGTCCAATTGATCTTATTGATTATGATTTTTGCGATGGATGGGTACTGGAATGAATCATTGATGATCTATGTCATGTTTTTATCTGTTTTTTTCGCGGGGGCTTTTCTCGCCATTCGTTACTTGTCTCACCGCACAATCTATCAGCGACTGAGCAAGCCGGTAGAGTCATTAGAAGAGCTGACCCAGACATACGGGAATTCACCGTTGTGTCGCGCGATGGATGACATCAGTCAGGAGCAGTACCGACTCTACAAAGAACAGCTCCATGCCTATGAAAACAAGCAACGGGATCATACGACCTTTATCCAGCAGTGGGTTCATCAGATGAAGACGCCGATTTCGGTCATTCATCTGTTGCTGCAAAATGAAGACGATCCAACAGCTGAGAGCGTCCGTGAAGAAGTGGACCGAATCAAGCGTGGACTGGAAACGGTACTGTACATAGCTCGCCTGGACCGATTTGAACAGGACTTCCTGATCGAGCCCGTAACGCTGCGTTCCTTGGTGCAGAATGTGTTGGCTGAAAATAAGCGGCTGTTTATTCGCAACCAAGTGTATCCAGAGGTAAAAGTGGATGAAAACTGGCGAGTGGAATCGGACGACAAGTGGCTCGCTTTTGTCCTCAACCAATTGTTGACGAATGCCGTTCGTTATTCAGCAGGGAAAAGCAACAAGGTCACTATTCGTGCGTATGAACGCGGAGCACATGCCATACTGGAAGTGCAGGATTATGGAATCGGGATTCCTGCCGAAGATATTCGCCGCGTGTTCAAGCCATATTTTACGGGCGAAAACGGGCGCAAATACCCTGAGTCCACCGGGATGGGGCTATATTTGGTGAAAGAAATTTGCGGGCGGCTCCATCATGGGGTGGAAATGGAATCAGAAGTGGGCGAGGGGACAACCGTGCGTATTGTCTTGTCTGCTGTCGTCCCAACCTTACAAGAAAGTAAGGTAGCTGAAAGTTAATTCGATAGTTGCACTATGCGCACTTTCGTATAGTTGAAGAGATAGTTCAAAAAGTCGTCTTTTGATCACGAAGTAATTAAGAAAGCTGATTCGACATCGAAAGAGGCGTTCACCTTTAAAGTCCGGTGCTCATGTAGGTTCCTACACTCCGCTCCTCCTTTTGCAGGTTCTCGCCTCTTTCTCGGTGCTGAAAAGACGACTTTTTGAATGCACTTGAATTTGGAAGTGCAAGAAAGGGGAATAGCGCATGGAAATGCTTGCTGTAAATAGCTTGAGTAAAATATACGGGGGCAAGGTAACCTACCGCGCGTTGACCGATATCGATTTTTCGATTCGCAAGGGTGAATTCGTCGGTATTATGGGCCCCTCAGGCAGTGGCAAGACTACGCTATTAAACATGATCTCCACTATTGATACACCAACCTCTGGTGCGGTTCTATTGAACGG
Organism: Brevibacillus brevis; assembly: GCF_022026395.1. Taxonomy (NCBI): domain Bacteria; kingdom Bacillati; phylum Bacillota; class Bacilli; order Caryophanales; family Paenibacillaceae; genus Brevibacillus; species Brevibacillus brevis. Next base: position 582,180 of record NZ_CP041767.1, read on the forward strand.
TACGAATCCGCATCATTTAAAAAAAGATAAACTCGCTCTGTTTCGTCGCCGTGAGCTCGGCTTTGTATTTCAAGATTTTAATCTCTTGGACACGTTGACGATTGGGGAAAATATCGTGTTGCCGCTGACGCTGGACAATGAGAAAGTCTCGGTCATGGAAGAAAAGCTGCAAAGTGTTGCGGAGAAGCTAGGGATTCAGGACATATTGGAAAAGCGGACCTTCGAGGTATCAGGGGGGCAACGCCAACGAACGGCAATTGCCAGGGCGATCATTCATTCCCCGTCGCTTTTGCTCGCTGACGAGCCGACAGGAAATCTTGATTCCAAGTCTTCGCGCAATGTGATGGAGACACTGGAAGCGATCAATAAGAGAGATAATACCACCATGATGATGGTGACGCATGATGCTTTGGCTGCCAGCTATTGCCATCGGGTAATTTTTATTAAAGACGGCCAGCTCCATAACGAGATGTATCGTGGTGAGAGTCGACAGGTATTCTTCCAGAAAATTATTGACTCATTGTCGTTTTTGGGAGGGAACACCTATGACCTTTCGACAATTCGCGTGTAATAATGTTGTACGAAATAAGCGTATGTACGCTGCATTCTTCATGAGTAGCGTTTTTTCTGTCCTCATTTTTTTCGTCTATGCGATGTTCATTTTTCATCCGGAAATTATCGGGCAGGAGATTCATGAATCCGTAGCTACTGGGATGATGGCGGCTGAGTACGTCATTTTTCTGTTCTCTTTCTTTTTTCTCTTTTATTGTGTCGGTGCTTTTCTGAAAAAGAGGGAGAAGGAGTTCGGCATCCTTTTTATCCAGGGTATGACACCGCTACAGCGGAACACGCTGATTTTTATGGAAAACATGCTGATTGGCATCGTCTCGATTGCCATTGGGATTGGCCTCGGACTAGTTCTCGCCAAGCTGTTTTTCCAATTCGCCGGATTTTTGCTTGCTGTAAAAGCACTCGGGTTTTACTTCCCGTGGAAAGCGATCGGTTTGACAGTGGTGGCGTTTCTCATCTTGTATGCAGCCATTTCGCTATTTACGGTCCTCTTGCTGCGAAGCCGCAGTCTGTTGGATCTGTTGCAAGGAAGCGGTCGACCTAAGCGTGAGCCGAGGGCATCGTTAGTGCTGTCTCTGGTCGCGGTAGCTTTGTTGGGCATGAGCTATGCCTTAGCCCTCACTGCTGACGGCGTGAATGTGCTCGTATTGATGCTTCCGGTCATTGCGCTGACGACTGTAGGAACGTACTTGTTGTTTACTCAGCTGAGCGTCATCTTCATCGATTTTCTGAAGAAGCGTCGAACTTTTTATTGGAAACGTACGAATCTCTTGACGCTCTCTGATCTGGCCTATCGGATGAAGGATAATGCACGGATGTTCTTTTTAGTCAGCATCGTCTCTACTGTTGCTTTTTGTGCGATTGGCACGCTGGCAGCTTTGGCTGGGTCGATTCAGATCACGGTGATGAAAACACACCCGTTTGCGTTTGAATACCAGTCCAAAGAAAGCGATGCGGAGAGAGCGAAGCATCTGTCTTTAATTGAAACGAGCTTGCAGCAAAATGGCTTTTCCTTCGAAAAATATCAAGTGGCTATGCGAGTTTTGCCAGAACTAGTTCAGGAGGAAAGGGTCGGAGTAGTCAAGCTGTCTGACTATAACCGGCTGGCCGTAGCTTCCAATTCGACTGTACTCGAAATGACGAATAAAGAGGCCTTCGTACTGCTCAATTGGATTGGTGATTCGGTAGCGAGCAAAACACTGCAAGTGGGGAAGGCACAGCTCGCAGTCAAAACAGATACGAATATGACTCCATTGATCAGAGGGATTGAATTTAAGCGATTGGTTGTCGTACCGAATCAGGTGTATGACCAGCTTCCGAAAATGAAGGAAGAAGAGCGCTTTGTGTACGAGGTGCCAAGATGGAAGGAAACGCAGGATCTTAGTCTCAAGCTTCAGGAAGATATTCGTCATGACGAAGATAATTATTCGTTTTCAGCTCGTGCACCCTACTACCACACCATGAAACAAATGGCGAACATGGGACTCTTTATCGGGTTGTTTGTGGGTGTGTTGTTCTTCGTAGCCGCAGCAAGCTTTCTCTACTTCCGTCTGTACACGGATTTGGAATACGACAAACGGCATTATGGAGCGCTTTCCAAGATTGGACTCACGGATGCGGAGCTGACGCGGATCGTCACGACTCAGGTTGCCCTGCTGTTCTTCGTACCGATTGTGGTGGCCATTATTCACAGTATGGTGGCGTTCGTGTCCCTGCAAAGCTTGTTGAAGCTCATCCTTGTCGCGTCTGTGGTCAAACCGACCGCGATTGTCCTATGCAGCTTCGTCGTTGTTCAAGGTGTGTATTTCTGGATCATTCGAAACCGTTACTTGTTCCATTTAAAGCAATCAATGAACCGCTAGTGACTTTTTCCAGCATGTCCAGATGAGCAGGGACATAGGATAAAAGGAGAAGGATGCGAGGGGGCAAGCGGATGGAACTAGAGACGTGGATGAGGCAAGCCGTACAGATTGCGTTTGAAAATGTCCGTGATAAAACAGGCGGACCATTTGGAGCCATTGTCGTGAAGGACGGGCAAGTAATCGGGCGAGGACGCAATGAAGTGACGGCGAGCAATGACCCTACGGCACATGCCGAAATCCAAGCGATTCGAGAAGCATGTCGTTATCTCGAAACCTTTCAATTAAACGATTGCGACCTGTATACAAGCTGTGAGCCTTGTCCGATGTGTCTGGGAGCCATCTATTGGGCCAGACCGCGCAATGTCTATTATGCTTGCACGAAAGAAGATGCGGCGCATGTCGGTTTTGATGATCAGTTTATTTATGAGCAGATTGTTCTTCCTCTTGAAGAACGGAGTATTCCTTTTCAGAGAATCAATCTTGCGAATAGACGGAGCCCATTTGAAGCATGGTCTCAATCTCTGGACCGTATCGAATATTAATCGAGAGCCTCTCCTGCGGAGTAGGCTCTTTTTCTTTGCTTTATTTATAGTAAGAATAGGTTTTAATATGGAATTTTTTGTAAAAGTATTGCATTGTGTCGAAAATCGTATTATAGTAACAACAATCATCATGAAATTCGACCGGATTTTCTAATATTGAGCTGTGATAAGGTTGAATATTGTTTGAAAAAGACGAATAAAGGTGTGTTTGTATGGAGGAAACTTTCCGAAGATCACTTTATCCTGAATTAGATGACATCGACTACGGGATCATTCGAGCCTTGCAAGGAAATGCGCGCTTACCGTTTACTCAGATTGCGAAGGACCTCGGGGTTACAGAAAAGACGATCCGCATGCGCGTTCAGCAATTACAGGACGAAGGTGCCCTGAGTCTGGTCGGTATTGTTAATCCAGTCAAAGCAGGGTTTCACGTACAGGCGATGATTCAAGTGGCTGTGGATGCGGAAAAGCTGGACGATGTGGTTGCTGCGTTAACGGAAACCGTAGAGATCAGGCTCATCGTACTTACTTCTGGTGAATATCAGCTTTTCACACAGATTCTCGTAACAAGCAATGAAGAATTATCCCAATTTTTGCTCAAAAAGCTTCACAAGATTCCGGGCATCTCCAAAACGAATGTGATTAACGAATTGAAAATACTGAAGTCCAAGTACAACTTTATCCGTTAGCAAGGCCAACTGGTATCCTGTCAATTGGTGCAATCGGGTGAACTTTTTTGCTAGCTAGGCAAGGACGGAGGTACAGCTATGATTTACTGGCAATTATTTCTCGCTTTTTTCCGCATCGGAATCTTTGGATTTGGAGGAGGACCTACGATGGTTCCCCTCTTTTACACCGAATGTGTGAAAAAGTACAAATGGGTGACAGATGAGGACTTTTCCGACAATCTGGCGCTCGGCAACGCTCTTCCAGGGCCCATTGCGACCAAGCTGGCCGCATTTATCGGCTATCGGGTAAAAGGCTGGAAGGGTGCATTGGTGGCAAACATCGCAGTCGTGATGCCAATCGTGCTTGTGATGATCGGTTTGCTGCAAGTGATATATCAATGGAAGGATGCGCCGGGTGTATACGGCATGATCCAAGCAATCGGTCCGGTAATCGCAGTCATGACAGGCGTCCTTACTTGGGAATTCCTTTCAAAGGGGTGGAAGGGAGCATCCAGCAAAGCAGGTGTGAGTCTTTCCCTCGCCCTTTCACTCGTTGCGTTGCTCTTCCTTGATTGGCATCCGGGCATTGTAGTAGGGATTGCGCTTGCCGTTTCATTTGCCTACTCTACTTGGTCTGTCCGCAAGCGCAAGGACAAGGACGGCAAGGAGGGAGTAGCATGATCTACCTGCAATTATTTTGGGCCTTTTTCATCTCCAACATTTTGGGGTACGGGGGAGGACCACCGAGCATCCCTTTGATCCAAAATGAAGTGGTTGACCATTACCAGTGGATGAGTGTACAGGAATTCGGAGAAGTGCTTGCGGTAGCAAATGCGCTGCCCAGCCCAATCGCGACCAAGCTCGCTGGATACATTGGCTATCAGGTAGCGGGCGTACCGGGCGCAGTAGTCGCATTATTTGCAACGGTCGCTCCGACAGCGATCGCTATGGTCTTATTGATGGGTTTTATTAATTTATTCCGCAGTGCTCCACAAGTAAAAGCGATGACCCAATCGGTACGGCCAGTCGTTACTGTCTTGCTCGGAACGATGACGTATCAATTCCTGATGGGCGCAGTAGAGGGAATCGGCTGGATGCAAACAGGGATTTTGACAGTGGCCTCTTACCTTCTGCTCGAAACATGGAAGGTCCATCCCGCTTTTGTCATCGTGGGAGCGATGGCTTACGGGTTTGTTTTCATCGGCTAGGAAAGTTTACGTAAGCTGGTAAGAAGAAAAAGCACAGGGCTCGTAGACCTTGACAACGCCTACCCAGTCGGAACTTCTAAAAGGGGACCCGCTTGTCGAACACGTCTTCCCTGAGAAACCTCCGCCCGTAGGGTGGCTTTGGCTCGACGGTCCCCTTTTGGAAGTGGAGACGGACAGTGAATCCCCCTTGCTGGCGTGTCAGAGTCGAAGAGAACTGTGCTTTTTCTTCTCCTCCACTATGTTGACTCAAACCAAAAGGACGTTCCGTGCTTATCAATTGGTCTTTCTTATCGGCTAAACGAACGATTTAGGAGGCAAAAACCATGGTTAATTACGACGCAATGGAATACCCATACGCATCGAAGCGTGTGACGACTTTTGCCAAGAACGGCATGGTGGCGACCTCGCAGCCACTGGCGGCACAAGCTGGCCTCGATATATTGAAAAAGGGCGGAAATGCGGTGGATGCGGCGATTGCAACGGCTGCGTGCCTGACTGTAGTAGAACCGACCTCGAACGGCATCGGGGGAGACGCATTTGCCCTCGTGTGGATCAAAGACGAGCTGCATGGACTGAATGCAAGCGGGCCTGCTCCACAAGGAATCTCCATCGAGATACTAAAAGCAAAAGGTCTGGAAGAAATGCCGACCTACGGCTGGACACCTGTCACGGTACCGGGCGCACCTGCTGCGTGGGCAGCTTTGTCCAAGCGTTTCGGACGCCTTCCGCTGACAGAGGTTTTGCAGCCAGCGATTGATTATGCGGAGAATGGCTATCCTGTATCGCCCACATTGTCGCATAATTGGAATGCCGCACACAAAAAGTTTTCCCAGCAATGCAAAGGGGAAGAGTTCGCGCAATGGTTCTCCACCTTTACGCCAGATGGCAAAGTGCCAAAAGCGGGCGCCATCTGGAAGTCGCTGGGTCATGCGAAGACGCTGCGTCAAATCGCGGAAACAAATGCAGAGAGCTTCTATCGCGGAGAGCTAGCAGACAAGATCGACGCGTTCTCCCGTGAGTGCGGCGGCTATTTGCGCAAAGAAGACCTAGCTGCCTATGAGCCGGAATGGGTGAAGCCGATCGGAGTCAACTACCGTGGCTACGATGTGTGGGAGATACCGCCGAATGGGCAAGGGATGATCGGCCTGATGGCCCTGAACATTCTGAAGGGCTTTGATTTTGACGCAAAAGACACAACAGAAACGTATCACAAGCAAATCGAAGCGATGAAGCTGGCATTTGTGGATGGATTGAAATACATCACGGAAGAGAGCAAAATGAAAGTTTCCAAGGAAGCGCTGTTGTCAGAGGAATACGCTGCCACTCGCCGTGCACTGATTGGTCATGAAGCCTTGACGCCAGAGCCGGGTCAGCCGAAAACGAGCGGTACGGTCTATTTAGCGACTGCTGACGGTGAGGGCAACATGGTTTCCTTTATCCAAAGCAACTACATGGGCTTTGGTTCTGGGGTAGTTGTGCCGGGGACAGGGATCGCCATGCAAAACCGCGGTCATACCTTCTCGCTGGACCCTGCTCATGACAATTGCTTGGAGCCCGGCAAAAAAACGTTCCACACCATAATCCCGGGCTTCTTGACGAAGGATGGAAAAGCAGTGGGGCCATTCGGTGTAATGGGCGGCTTCATGCAGCCACAAGGACATGTGCAAGTGGTCATGAACACGATCGACTTCCAGCTGAATCCGCAAGCTTCACTCGATGCGCCGCGCTGGCAGTGGGTGGAAGGCAAAACAGTGGAGCTGGAGCGTCATTTCCCGGAGCATTTGGCACAAGCCTTGGAGCGCAGGGGCCATACGATCAAGTGGGCGCAGCTCGGCAATTACTTCGGACGTGGTCAAATCATTTGGCGTGATGAAAATGGTGTGCTAAGCGGTGGTACGGATATGCGGGCAGATAGCAGTATTGCGGCTTGGTAAGGAAAAATTCTGGGGCTGGACTAAGGAAAGGAGGGCTACCATGGAAACTTTACCTCCATGGGTGTGGTATGTTTATTATATATTTATTCTCATAACGATAATTAGTAGTATTGTGTATCTAATTCGAAAACGGCGTACCCTTTTTTCGATGATCACTCTATTTTTTTCTATTTGCGGTCCAATTGTATTCTTTTTGCAGTCTTTGACGCGCGGTTCTGGTACAGAAATTGATAACCTGTTGTACGGCCTTAGCCAAGGGGAAATATGGGCATGGTTTGTGATCCTTGCTTTTATGGAAATAGTTGCGTGGTACCTCGCACTTGCTAAAGATTTTCTTGGTAAAAGGGAACAAAAGAACAATCCTTAGAACGTAAGGACAGTTGTATTACGGCTTGGTAGGGAAAAGAGAACCAAATAGTAGAGTGAGTTGGGCCGAAGCAGATGCTTCGGTCTTTTTATTTGTGCCTGTTTTCTACTTTTGACGATATTCACCTGTTCAGAAGTTGTTTAGATGTTCCCGGTAGAATGTAGAAAATGATCAGATTACGTCGTTTCTGCGTATAGTAAACCCCTTTATGATAGTTCGAAAGTCGTGGTATAAAAGATGGGAGAAAACATTTTGAATGAATAGCATTTTAATTGTTGATGATACAGCGTTTACGAGACTTGTGCTGCGTAACATGTTTGAGAAATTAGGTGTTGAGGTAGTTGCAGAAGCTGATTCAGGGGAGGAGGCTGTTAGAAATTATTGTTTGTATCGACCGTCACTCGTCATGATGGATATTACGATGCCGGGCATGAACGGTTTGGTTGCCTCCCGAAAAATCATGGAGCTGGATAAGAATGCGAAGATCATTATATGCTCCGCAGTTACACGACGCGATACTGTCATCAAAGCGATCCAGGCAGGTGCGCGTGATTTTATCGCAAAACCCTTGCAGTTCGAGAGAATTGAATGGGCTGTGCAACATTTGCTGAAAACAGATTCCAGGTGAATGCGATGGGGGATATGGAGCAGTTCCCGAGTTTGCAGTAGGTTCAGGGACAGCTTTTGATCAATGAGGCCAAGCAGTGAAGAACAGAGATAAGCTGCCGTATAGGTAACTGTCCCTGCTCTTCTTTTTCTCTTGTTCAGAAATTGTTGAGATGATCCTAGTAGAATGGGGAAATCTGCGGATAGAGGGGCTTTGTGCCTATGAAAACGAAGAGTAAGAGGCAATAGTTTTGGTTGGTATTGGTAATGGGAATATATTACTATAATAAAATAGTCCGAAAGAGATAGATGGATAGGATGGGAGACAGCGTTTTTGGATGAATAGCATTCTGATTGTTGATGATACGGCGTTTACGAGACATGTGTTGCGCAACATATTTGAGACGTTAGGACTCCACGTCGTTGCGGAAGCTGCTTCGGGAGAGGAGGCTGTGAGAAATTACTGCTTGTACAAACCATCACTCGTTACGATGGATATTACCATGCCCGGCATGAACGGTTTGACTGCTTCACGTAAAATCATGGAGTTGGACAAGGATGCCAAGATCATTATTTGCTCAGCAGTGTCTAGGCACGATACCGTCATAAAGGCGCTTCAGGCAGGTGCGCGGGATTTCATAGCGAAGCCACTGCAGCTGGAGCGCATCGAATGGGCTGTGCAAAAATTGCTGGGAACAGGGGTAGATGTTCGTCGTGGGGATAGACAGGTGAAACAAATAGCTGAGGTGTTAGTATGAAAGTTTTGATCACAGGTGGTTATGGGTTCATTGGTTCTTTTGTCGCGGAGAGATTTTATAAGGAAGGGTATAAAGTTTTCATCCTCGACAATCTCAGCTCAGGCAATCAGAGGAACGTCACATTTCCGCATAAGGCATACGAGCTGGATGTAGCGGATAAAAAATGTGATGAAGTATTTAAAAGCAACAGGTTCGATGTCGTTATACATTTAGCGGCCCAAGTCAGTGTTGCTGCATCCATGGAAGACCCTTTGCTGGATACGAATACGAACATTCTTGGACTCGTGAATATGCTGAAGCTATCGAGCAAATATGGCGTGTCCAAATTTATTTTTGCGTCATCAGCCGCCGTTTACGGCATGAGTGAAAATACACCGTTACACGAAGATTCAGCGTGTGATCCGGTGTCTGTTTATGGAATAAACAAGCACATCGGTGAAATGTATTGCCGCAAATGGACGGAAATGTACGGCTTGCGAACGGTAGCCTTTCGCCTGGCGAATGTGTATGGCCCCAGACAGAGTGCAGTAGGGGAAGGCGGCGTCATCTCTACTTTTTTAACTCAGATCAACCATGGAAAAGAAATTGTTTTGCACGGGGATGGCAGCCAAACGAGAGATTTTATTTATGTAGAGGATGTAGCTGACGCCATTTTTCGTTCCGTTACCACGGATGATACCAGTGTGATGAATTTGTCTACCAATCAGGAAAGCAGCATTAATGAGCTGATTGACATTCTTGGGGAGAACCAGCAGCTCCAGGGAATAGTGCGAAGGGAAAAACGCCCAGGAGACGTAGAAAAGTCGGTTTTGGACAATACGCGGGCAAAGAGAAGACTAGATTGGATCCCGATGTATACATTGGCGGAGGGGCTAGAAAAAACGGCGCAGTGGTATCAAGAGAGCATCGCAGAGAAAGAACAAGAGCAAGAGAGCGAAGGGAAGAAAACGATCCTTTGGCTACGTTCATGGGATGCAAGGCCGTACATAGAGAACATTCTTGCGTTTCTTCTGGTGATTTTCGCCACAGTTGGAACGGTTAATAGCGGTGTCTTTGATCTCAAGCTGATTTACATCGTGTTGATTGGCGCCATTTACGGAACGAAGCAATCCCTCTTGTCTGTTATCCTGGCTTGTGGACTTTTTATCGGGGAAAGCCTGCATAACGGACGCGATGTCGTATCGCTTTTGTATGACGCAAATGTTCTGTTTCATATCGCTGTCTATTTTATTATCGGGATTGCTGTGGGCTATTCGATCGATAAACGCAACAGGGACGTACTGTCCAAGGAGCTGCAAAAGCAAGCCCTGGAAGACAAATATGATTTTTTAAAAGACATTTATAACGATGTCCTGATGGTAAAGCAAGAATTGCAGCAGCAGATCGTCAATTCGGAAGACAGCTTCGGGAAAATCTACAGCATCACCAAAGAGTTGGACAGCCTCGAGCCGGAGCGCGTATTGCAGAAATCGGTCAAGGTACTGGAAAGAATCATGAAGTCCGATGAGATCGCAATTTATACGATGAATCAAAATGGTTCCTTCTTGCGATTGATGGCCAAATCGAATAAAGCGGGTTTTGATCTGCCACGCTCGCTGAAAATGAGTGAGCATGCTTATCTTACTGAATTAATGACAATGAAGAAGATCATCGTGAATAAAGAGCTGCGTCACGACATGCCTCTTATGGCAGCCCCTATTTTTGACAAGGGAAAAATGGTTGCCGTGGTCACATTGCAACAGCTCGGATTTGAAAATTTTACAATGTACACCCAAAACCTCTTCCAAGTCGCCGTTCAATTGATCTCATCCGCTTTGTCCCGTTCTCTCCGATACTTAAACTCCACACAAAAGGACCGCTACCTGGAAGATACCTCTATCCTGATTCCTGCTTATTTTTCAGCAATGGTGAAGAACAAAAGGGATGCCAAACAACAGTTGAACACTGACTTTACCCTCCTGGCAGTGGATTCTGCGCAAATGGATCATCATACCCTTTCTACCTATGTCGCCAGTTCTCTTCGCGAAGCAGATTATATGGGAATGGACGAAGCCGGAGATGTCTATATCATTCTCTCCAATTCCAACGAGCAAGAAGCCCGTATCGTGATTGATAGGCTTGGTAGACTCGGTATTGCATCGAGAATTGTGCAGGAAAAAGACCAGGATCGCTTCTGGCTGAAGGATGGCGCCTATGCTTAATCTAGTCCTCCTCCATGTCTTGGTGTCTGTTGGTTACAGTTGGATACAAAGCCGGGGCAAGAACAGGCAGGTGCTTATTATGCGAATGCTTGTTGTTGGCTTTCTTCCCGTTTTTGGCCTCCTGTTATTGGGGATTACGGATACATTCAAACGAACATCGAAAAAGAATGTGAATGAACTGATGCTAGAGAGCGATTTGCTGAAACTAGCTGAGGGATCGAATATTTTCCGAAGAGCGGACATGGAAAAGGAAATGAACATCGTACCGGTTGAGGACATTTTGTTTTTGAACGACACTGGCACACGCCGAAAGATGCTGATCGATGTCTTGAAAGAGCAGACCATTTGGCAGATCGGTACATTGGAGACAGCCTTGCAAAACGAGGATTCGGAAACGGTTCACTACGCGGCAGCCGCTCTAACGGAAATGCAGCGCAACCTTCAGCTCCAACTGCAGGATTTATCAGTGAAATACGAGGAGAACAAGCAGGATCTTGGAGTTTTACGCGCCTACGCAGATGTATTGAAGAAGTATCTGGACAGTTCACTCATTGATCAACGCACTTATGTGAAATACAGCTACACGTATTCATTTGTTCTCGAATCATTATTGGACATTTATCAGGAAGAAGAAAGCTATTTTGTGGACAAGATCAATTGCGAGCTGATGAACCAGTCCTATGAATCAGCCGCACAATACTGTCAATTGTTTCATGAGTATCATCCGGAAAGCGAGCAGCCATATGTCATGTCGCTAAAGCGCTTCTTTACGATCAGAGACTACGCGGGGTTTGTGGCTGAAATGAATCGGTTAAAAAGTTCGTCGGTTAAAATATCCCACGCCACGCTGATGATGATCCGCTACTGGAGCACTTTGGAGGATGTTGAGCAAGACAGCACATGGGGGGAAGTCGCTGCTGCACAGGAAACAGGTCCGAATTTGACAGAGATGAGCGATACAAAATGAGAATGACAAGGAACATGAGAAGGAAAAGAGACAGGGAAAATGACAGAGAATGGAGCAGGTCGAGGTCCAGCGATATTCCCGTGAAAAAAAACATCTACATCATTCTGATCTTTGTGGCGATTCTGGGGATCACCATAGAAGCTACCCGATCTCAGTTCATCCTTCAGGTGAGCAATAATAAGTCAAGAGGCTCGCAAATACAGAATGACGAGCCGAAGCAAAACGCGATCGGTCAGGAGGAAATCGCCAAGCTAGCAAGGGAGAAATTCCTCATTCTGCATGATTCCAAGGATGAGAGCAGCATGGCAATCGCGAGGAATGTGGAGCAAGTGCTGCGGTATATGAAAAAGGAGTACGATCTCGCTGACGTTAAGCAGTTCTCGAAGCCCGATCCCCAATACATGACGGTTATTGTCACCATAGAAAATCTCGGCATGATAGCCAATCTGGATGCGATGATGCAATATGCGCACAATGGTGGAAATGTGTTCTTTTCACGTATGCCTGAATACAATGACAGCTTGTACCGCATATACCGAAAACTGGGGATCAATTCCATCAATTACCCTATCGTGACAAACGGCATTCAGATGACATCCAATCTCTTGATCAAAGGAGAAGATGCAAAAATCGGCGCAGATTCCATTGTGAATTCCTCGATTCCCGTAGAGCTGGATAGGCAAGCGAAGGTTCACGCTGTTTCTGCCGACAATATGCCACTGTTATGGGAGACACAGTATGGACAGGGAAAGGTCATGGTCTATAACGGGACGAATATGCAATCTGCAATGAACAGAGGACTGATTGCTGGTGGCATCAGTTCACTGAATCAAGATTTCATGTACCCCATTTTCAATATGAAAATCATGTATATTGACGATTTTCCGGCCCCTTTTCGTCAGGGGATCGAGCCGAGTATTTACCGCGAGTACCACAAAGATATTCCCAGCTTCTATCGGGATGTGTGGTGGCCGGACATGATCAAGCTTGCTGCCGATTACGATGTGACCTACACGGGAGCTATTATCAAAACCTACAATAACCGGGTTGCCCCGCCCTTCACTGATGAGGAAGGAACGGATTCAAACAATCTGATCACGTACGGCAGGGATTTGTTGAAATTGGGTGGCGAATTGGGCATCCATGGATACAACCATCAATCGCTGGTAGCCGATCAGGCGACGGCGAGCCATTACGAGTATAAGGCTTGGCCTGATGAAGCAAGCATGGCTGAGTCGCTTGCGTACCTGGACGATTATATCAAGAAGGTTTTCTCGTCGTATGACATACAGGTGTACGTTCCGCCTTCCAACGTGATGGGAGAGGAAGGGCGTCGAGCGCTGAAAGAATCCTTCCCTGATCTGAGGGTCATTGCCTCCTTGTATGCAGAATCAGATAGTACACACGAATACATCCAGGAGTTTTCTGTGGCTGATGATGGCATGATAGAGCTGCCACGTATTACCTCCGGATACAGTCGCACAGACATTCATGATTGGTACATAACGAATGCGATCACATCCATTGGTGTTTTTTCTCATTTTGTTCATCCAGACGATGTGTTGGACAAGGGGCGAAGCAATAACAAGTCGTGGCCGGAATTGGTAAAAGACTTTCAACTCATGCTGGAAGAACTTTACCAGCAGTATCCATGGTTACGTAGTCAGACTGCTTCCGAAGCTGCAGCAAGTCTTGAGAGCTATGTGCAGACGGATGTGTATATCACGCATACGGATAAAAAAATAACAGGCTACATGAACAATTTCTCCGGCGAAATGTATTACATCTTGCGGACAAACAAAAAAATGACGAGCTTGGTCAATTGTACGGTAGAAAAAATAGAGGAAGGTGCCTATCTCGTGCATGCAACGGGTGCCAAATTTGATATAGGACTGGAAGAGTAAGCGATGAAAATTTGTCTGATTGCCGAAGGATCTTACCCTTTTATCACGGGGGGTGTTTCTAGCTGGATTCATTCCTTAATCACTAGCATGCCAGAGCATGAGTTCATCATTTATGCAATTGGAGCAGAAGGGAAAAACAAGGGAAAATACGTCTACCAGCTCCCCTCGAATGTGGTGGAAATCAAAGAGGTATTTCTGGATGCCTATCTGAAAGAAGAGGCTGCACCGGGCAAGCGTCTGGGTCTTACTGAGGATGAGCGGCAAGCGTTGCTTTCGTTGCTTGATGGGAGCAAGGGTGACTGGCGTGCTCTTTTTTCCGTGTTGTCGGGGAGTAAGGTGCCATCCGTAGCTGAGTTGCTTACAAGCAAGGACTTTTTCGAGGTTATCCAGCGGCTTTGCGAACAAAAATATCCGCAAATCCCTTTTACCGAAATGATCTGGATGATTCGTTCGATGGTCTTGCCGCTATGCCTGGTCATTCAAAACGGCATGCCGCAAGCGGATTTGTATCACAGTGTGTGCACGGGATATGGCGGTGTAGCAGGGAGTCTTGGGAAGTATCTGCATGCAAAGCCGTTTTTGCTGACGGAGCATGGAATCTATACCCGCGAGCGGGAAGAAGAAATTATCAAGGCAAACTGGATCAAGGGTCACTTTAAGGATATTTGGATCGACTACTTTCATAATCTTTCTGCATGTGCCTACTCCTACGCGGATGAGGTAATCACGTTGTTTGAGCGAAACAAGGAAATTCAGATCGAGCTAGGGTGTGATCCTTCCAAAGTATCCGTGATCCCGAACGGTGTAAAAGTGAGTGATTATGCTGACATCGTGGAGGAAAAAAAGAACGACACAATCACCATTGGTGCTGTTGTCCGCGTGGTACCCATCAAGGATATTAAAACAATGCTGCATAGCTTCGGACTCGTCAAAGAGCAAGTACCACACGCACGCTTTGTTATCATGGGCCCGACGGATGAAGATGAGGAGTACTACACAGAATGCCTGCAATTGGTCGACAGCCTGCAGCTGGAGGATGTTACGTTTACGGGTGCGGTCAATGTAAAAGAGTATCTCGGAAAAATGGACATGCTTGTTTTGACCAGCATTAGTGAAGGCCAACCGCTCGTTATTTTGGAAGGAATGGCATGCAGAAAGCCCTTCGTCACAACGGATGTGGGAAGCTGTCGGGAATTGTTGTACGGCAATGGTGACAACTATGGCAACGCAGGGATAACGGTACCCGTCATGCATTTTACCCAAATTGCCCAAGCGATCATTACGTTGTGTCAAAACGAGCCATTGAGACGGCGTATGGGCAGATGCGGTTTCCAAAGAGTATCGGATATTTACACACATGAGAACTTCTTGGCGGGATATCGCAATATGTATCGGAAATACGAGGTGTAAGAAACATGGCGGGCATTGGCTTTGAACTGAAGAAAATGTTTCGGAATAAAGGGTATTTGTCCAGTGTGAAGGCGTATGCATTTTCTTCGCTGGTCACAGTCGGACCGATGCTGATTTGTATGGTCATGATCATGGTGCTACAGCAGGTCCTTCTTCAATTGAATGTCAGCTATTTGGAAAGGATGTCTTTTTTAGCAGCTGTTGTTTATGCGTTTGTGTTTTCCCTGTTGGTTACCTGCGGTTTTTCCATGGTCATTTCTCGCTATATTGCAGACAAAATTTACTTGCGCGAGTATAACGACATCATTGCTTCTTTGTACGGAGTTATGGCTGTTTGCCTGGGCTTGGGGGGAATTCTCGGCGGTGCATTTTATTGGCTGGCTCCTTTGCCGTCTGGCTTTAAGCTCGTAGCCTACCTTCTTTTTGTGGAACTGATCGTCGTATGGCTGCAATCTGCCTATTTGTCCGCATTAAAGGATTATATGCGAATTATTCGCGGGTATTTGGCGGCTGTTGCCGTTACACTTCTGGCTGCGTTTTTGCTGGTGAATCTGACTGAATTGGAAAAAGGAATCGCAATGCTGATTTCTTTGGATCTTGGCTTTTTTATCATGATCGTTCTGTCGATGATTCATCTGGAGAGCTATTTCCCGAAGCGGGAGAGGAACTACTTTGATTTCGTGAAGTACGTGAAAAAATACCCAAGTCTGCTGGGCGTTGGTCTCTTTTGCTCTCTCGGCTTTTATGTGCACCATTTTATTTACTGGCTGGGGAGTCCCCTTCAAGAAGTTGTGGCGGATACTTACGTGATTGCGCCGTTTTATGACGTGCCTGCTTTCTACGCCTCCTTGAGCATATTGCCTACGATGGTCATGTTTGTTGTATCTGTAGAGACCGCTTTTTATGAGAAGTATCGAGCGTATTACGGGACGATATTGGGCACAGGCTCGGTGCAGGATATCAAGCGGGCAAAAACTGACATGGTTCAAACATTGATGCAAGAACTCAGCTTCATGATGGAAGTGCAGCTGTTCTTTTCCTTTGTTGCATTGGCTCTGGGAATTACGCTGCTTCCGCACATCGGTTTTACGTCCGAGCAGATGGAGCGGTACAACATCCTGGTTATCGCAGGATACCTGTACGCTGTTATGTTTGTGATCGTGCTGATGCTGCTCTATTTTGACGATCGGAAGGGAGCGCTTGCGGTGACGACCTTATTTCTCATCAGTACGGTTGTCATCACCATAGCGATGCTGCACCTTCAGAACTACGGTTTTTCATTTTTTATTGCTTCGTTTCTTGGTCTGGTAGCCGGTCTCGGCAGGCTGATCTATTACCTGAAAAATATCGATTATTACACCTATTGCCTACAGCCGCTCTTTGTCAAAGGAAAGCGAATGGAATAGATGGGGACTGATGGATTGGGGAGGACTTAGGGTGAAGAAAAAACGATTCATACTGAGCCTGCTCGTAGCATTAGGAGTTGTATCGACTGGTTGTACACAGAATGTACCTGAACAGCCAGTGTCAGATACCCCGGCAGCAACGAGCCAGGTGGCACCAACTCAACAGATGAATGAGGGACTGATTGAGAATAGAAGCGTATACGATCAGGATGTGGATGGGAGCATCGTCCATTTATATGTGACGGTAGTCAACGAAGAAAATTCCAAACTGAAGACAACCACCTTTACGGAACTCAATCTGGCTCCTAGCGGACGGAATGAAAAGGGAGAAGATCTCCAGGCCAAAGTCATTATGCAGGAAGGGACGGCGGAGGGGCCGACCCAGGGCTACTTTGGTTTTGGAGAGACGAGAGCAAACGGAACGATTGAGCTACGAGGGGAATCGAGCAGGAGAGCGGAACAAAAATCGTACAAAATCCGTTTGTTCGAAAGTGCCGGATATTGGCGGGATCAGCGCAACATCAACTTAAGCAAGCACAAGTCTGACATGACACGTGTTCGACAAAAGCTAAGCTTTGATTATTTCGAGCAGATGCCGAATATGACCAGCTTGCGGACGCAGTTCGTTCAAGTAAAAATCAAGGATTTGACCAAAAAAAATCCAGACCGGGACTTTGTTGATTACGGTTTGTTTACTCAAATTGAACAGCCAAACAAAACATTTTTGCAGGCGCACGGGTTGGACCGGAACGGAAACTTGTACAAGGCAATTGATTTCGAGTTCCATCGCTACGAGGATCAGATCAAGCTGGCAACCGATCCTACCTACGACAAGAAAGCATTTGAAAAAATTCTGGAGATCAAGGGCAGCGAGAACCATGAAAAGCTCATTGCCATGCTGGAGGATCTCCATAATCCTGCAATGAATACGCAGGACTTTTTGGACAAGCATTTTGATCGGGAGAACTATTATACATGGATGGCAGCCAACCTGTTGATGGGGAATCACGATACGGCTGTTCACAATTTTTATTTATACAGTCCAAGCAACTCGAACAAATGGTATTTCCTCCCGTGGGACTATGACTCAACATGGGGATTTTTCGAAGAAGAGCTCAAGCGCAGTCCAGAAAAAGGGCTCGGCCAATGGCAGTTTGGTCTCTCCAACTACTGGGTGTCGAACCTGCATCGCCGCATCTTCAAAGACCCGGAAAACATCAAGGCGCTAAACGAAAAGGTTGAGGAAGTCAGCAAGATCATTACGAAAGAGCAAACGGAAAAATACTTGAAGAGCTATTATCCGATTGTGAGCAAATACGTTCTGCAACAACCTGATTTATATAATTTGCCGTTGGATGTCTCCTATTTTCACAATGAGCAAGCACTTCTCTCTGGTGAACCGGAGCGAAACAAAAAGAGATACTATGAGCGCCAAGAGAATCCAATGCCCTTTTTTATGGGAGATCCAAGAAAAGAAGGAGACAAGCTCATTTTTTCCTGGGACCATTCCTATGACCTGCAAGGAGACGATCTGACCTACGATTTTGCTGTCAGTTACGACCCTGCATTTACGAAGATACACGCGCAGGCAAAGGGACTGACAGGAGTCCAATACACGATAAACGATCCGGGAAAAGGTCGCTTTTTCTGGAGGGTGATTGTCCGGGACAGCAAAGGGAACACACAGACGGCATTTGACAGAGTAGAGCCGGAGGATGCGATTTATCACGGGGTGAAGGAGTTTGTGTTGAAATGAAAGGAATACAGAGCACGGGCATCCAGCTCGGCAACAAGCGATTGCGGCATGAGTTGAAGTATTATCTTCGGCTGACCCATTATGAGCCGCTCCGGCAGAAATTGCGTCTGATCGCGACTCCTGACCCTCATTCTGTAAGTGAGGAAGGCTATCATATTCGCAGCCTGTATTTTGATGACTATCACGACACGGCTCTCTATGAAAAAAACTACGGGGTTTTTCAAAGAAAAAAGTATCGCATCCGCATTTACAACAAAAGTGATGCGGTCATCAAGATGGAGCGAAAGAGCAAGTTTGGCGGATACATTTGCAAAGAATCAGCGTCGATTACGCGAGATGAGTATGAACGAATTTTCGCAGGCGATGTTGAGTTTCTGCGGGAGACGGAAAGCGCTGTGCTGCGAGATTTTTATTTGTCGTGCAAGAATCATCTGTTTCGGCCTCGTGTCATTACGGATTATGTTCGAGAGGCGTATTTGGTGAGAGAAGGGAATGTCCGAATCACGTTTGATAAGTACTTGAAGGCAAACGTCAATACGCTTGATATTTTTGACGAACACATCATGATGGTCAGAGCGATTCATCAGCCCATGATGATCATGGAAGTGAAGTACGATCAATTCCTGCCATTCAATATTAGACATTTGCTGCAAAACCTGAGTAATCAGCGGTCGGCTATCTCCAAATATGTCATTTGCAGAGAGGAAACCAAAAAGTACTATAATCTTTAGTGTGAGGAGAAGTCGAGAAACTATGGACACGACCAATACGATTAATTTTCAAGATATCATCAAAAAAAGTGTCTTAAAAATGGACCAATTCGCCAGCATCTCGATCATCGATACCATCATAGGTCTTGTGTTGTCGGGATTGCTTGGTTTGTTTATCTACTATATTTACAAGAAAACGTTTCGTGGCGTCGTCTATACGCACACCTTTAACATCACGCTGGTGGCCATGGCAATGCTTACTTGCCTGATTATCATGACGATTAGTACGAATATCGTGCTCTCTCTCGGGATGGTTGGTGCGTTGAGCATTGTGCGGTTCCGTACCGCCATCAAAGACCCGTTGGATATTGTCTTCATGTTTTGGTCGATCTCGGTAGGTATTGCGACGGGAGCAGGTGTATACCCGGTTTCCGTCCTGGGATCTCTGGTGGTGGCGGCTGTCATTGTCGTATTATCCAAGCGGCAAATGAGAGATGTTGCCTATCTGCTCATTATTACCTATCAGGATCAAGCCAATGACGGGATCAAATACCAGCTGAACAAGCTAAAATACACCCTGAAATCAAAGACAGTCAACAAAGAGATGGTGGAATTGATTGTAGAAGTAAAAATCAAGGGAGATAATACGGCATTTGTTCAGGATATTTCAGAGGTAGAAGGTGTGAAAAACGTATCATTGGTCAGCTACGATGGCGATTATGCACCATAAATGATTCAACAAAAAATCCCTTTCTGACGACGCCTTTACAGGCTGTCAGGAAGGGACTTTTTCTTTGATGATCAGTTCCGTACTTGAACCTTGCCTAGTGTGTATCTTCCGTCCGCTCTTTTTCCTTCCATGGCAAATTGAATGCCCGGTTCTTCTGTATGGGGATCGAGGATAGCCACACAGAGTGTGTATGTTCCTTCTGGTAAATCATCCGGGATTTCCAAGCTCTGCTTGACAGTTTTCTTGCCGGGAAGCCATTTGCGGATGTCTTCGTCCGTTTTGGTCTTGGTTACGATCTCGCCATCTTCATCCATGAGTGACAGCTCGAGAATCCACGGGAAATAAAAAGGAGCGACACCGAGGTTTTGCCAATCCATCGTTACAGCGAGGCTTTCTCCGGGCTCGACTGTTTTGGCATGTGTCTCTTTGGTGATGGTGAAGCGGTAGCCCATCGTGTTTAAAAAGCGGTTCAAATATTGTTGTTGCTTGCCATCTTTTTCGAACTGTGCAGGTGTATTGGGGCCAAGCCAGCTAATATGCGAAGCTTTGGCTTGTGAGATTACCTGGTTTATCGAGGAGCGAGTAAAGTAGCTAGTTAACGAGTCGGATGGGGAGAACTCTCCACCGCTTGGTGCGTACTTCCAAAAGTCAGGCATGGCAGGCATTTTCTCTTTGGTCAGCCAGGATACATAGCCCTTCTGTATCCAGGACAGGTAGCTGTCTGTATCATCTTTGTTGCCGAACATGTCGTTAAACAGGCCTAGTTTGTACTCCTTGGCGACTGGATGTGGTCTTCGCATCAGTAGCATGGAATCAGGGAAGTTATCCAGATACGGTTGGACGTACTGATCCGTGATTTCTGTCGCAGGGAAAGGAATAGACGTATCGGTATGCCATTCTCCCCAGTGACCGACGCTTCCTAGTTGTATAAAAGCAATGCGGGGATCGTCCTTGTAACGCTCTCCCAGAGCGTCAATCAACTGTTTGTGGTATGTAATGATCAATGGATTGCTGTAGTTGGGACTGTAGCCTTTGCCATAGTCGTTTCGATACCACTCGCCATCTTCAAAGTTGTCATTGTCCCCGCCGATCTCGTTGTATAGCCAATCCGGTATCTCCATGTCCGATTTGTTGTGAGGAATATCCATAACGATACGGAGGATGAACTTGACATCTTTTTCTGTCCATTCCTGAAACCGGATCGCATCTTCGACCTCATCAAATGCATATTCTCCTTTGGTGGGCTCGAGCATCCTCCAGGTAAGATTGGCATAGACGAGGGTATGTGGTTGTTCAAGATTACCCGTCTGTGAGTCGGGAGCCAGTCCCATATACGGGTTTTGGAGCACGTCTTGGGTTTGTTTTGGTGAATAGGTCGCCGTTCCATAACTGGAGGCGGCGGCAGAGGTAGGTAGAATGCAAAAAGCAGCGAGAAGTACGCTGTATAGACCACTTCTGAACTTCATGAGTGCCCCCTAGATCTAGTGAGAGAGTATCATTACTTTTCTTCTGTTTCCTGTTTCCATATGTGATACCACTTGGTGATATGTTCGTTTGCAGCAGAGCCGAGTTCAGTCTCCCACCGAGAGGTTAAGAGTTGATATTGCTCTTCGACTGCCGAATGATCGTCCAAGGAAGCGTACAGCTGCATCAAGATCATGTAGCTGTCTTCTTCAAGCGGGTGCAAATTCTGAATGCGTTGGTTGACGTTGATCGCCTCACGTACTCTGCCATGTCCCAAATAAAAGCTGCTCATTGTTTTGGCGAGCTGCAGCCACATTCTGCGGAGTCTTTCCCGCTCGTACTCTGCCCACAGATAGTCGTAGTCTCCGAAATAATCACCTGTATACGTCGCGAGCACTTGCTCATACTCCTGTATATTGGCAAGAGAGAGGGGGAGTAATTGTTTGAGACGATTCTCCCATTCCTCCACATCGATCGTAGCCGAATCAATCGTCAGCTTATAGCCGCCTTCTAAATTGCCTTTGTTAATCGATATCGTTTGGAGACCATAGCGTTTCAAGGTTTGCCGGATGAGGTAAATCGTCGTATATAGCTGGGTTACGCCTTTGCTCCCATCATAGTCCGGCCACAAAAGCTCGATAAGCGAATCTTTGTCAATCATCTTGTTGCGGTAATGCAATAAATACGCGAATAGCTCACGAGCTTTATTCGTGCGCCACTTGATCTCTTGCGGCTCCTGATTCGGCTGGTGAAACAAAATACTATTGAAGCATTGGATGGAAACGACTGATTCTTCTTTGACAGGCGCGGCTTCTTTCGCGGACTTGATTCGCTCACGAAGACGGTCCATTGTCTTTTGCAAGCGTTGAAGCTGTACGGGTTTCATGATGTAATCCAGCGCGCACAGCTCAAAAGCATCAACGGCGTACTTATCGTACCCTGTGACGAATACAATCTCCGGGGAGTTATCGATTCCTTGCAGACGTTCTCCGATCTCCAGTCCACTGATGCGCGGCATATTAATATCTAAAAAAACGACATCTGGTTGAAGGGATACTGCTTGATCGATCGCTTCGAGAGGATTGGTGTAGGCTCCGACTACCTTAACGCCGCCAACATCTTTTTCCAGCAATCGTTGCAGATGCATCAAGGGTAGTTGCTCGTCGTCTACCAATAAGGCTCTCATCCACTGTCTCTCCTTCAAAAAACGATAAAATACAACAGATTGTCTTACGAATCTGATTAATTCATACTCTCTACTCTATCATCAAAAGAGAGGTTATCCAAACCTTTACAGTGATAGGAAATGTGAATTTTTAGCAAGTGATGGAGGTCAAAACACGCTCTAACTCATCAAATGATACAAACCGGGCTTGCCGAAAAACTTCTTTTCCGTCCATAAACAGCAGGATCGCTGGAGCAGTAAATACGAGAAACTCACCGGAAATATTGGGTGTTATCTCCATGGATACCACTATACTTTTCACTTGTGGATATTGTTTTAGCAATTCTACAGTTCTTGCGTAGGTGACATCGCAAACGCCGCAGTTTGCCGTTTTAATAAACAACAGACTAGTCGGATGACGTTCAATCTCTGCAAGTAGTTCAGTCAGTTCGAGATACTCCTGCACGGTTCGGTATTCCCACCTTTTCTCGCCGATTTTTTACTAGAATAGCACAAAAAATGTTTGCCGCACGGAACGACAACGGATGTACTCTCGAACAAAATCAGTACAAAGTTCGACAAACCTCGTGTAGTTTTGGATTTCAGAAGTTTAGGCGAGAGAAGGAAAAATGTCCTGTGCAAAAATCCATAGAAAGAGGCAATGAAAGCGTTTTTTCAAAAAAATATACAAAAAACATGGATGTTTTTGCAACAAATTTCTCTAATATACAGTCTGTAATGGTGAAATTTTCCTCAAAAAGCAGGAAGGAGGACATATGGTGTTATCTTGGTATGTCATCATTCCCATTCTTTTCGTAATGGCAGTCGCTATGTATACCGACCTACGCCGCCGTCTCATTTACGACTGGCTGACGCTTCCGGGAATTGTGTATTTTCTCGTTCTGCATGCGTATCTTCATCCAGAGAAATGGCTGACTTATGCGATGGGAGTTATTGTGCTGGGAGGAATTTCATTACTCATGGCGGTGATCAGCAACGGTCAGATGGGCGGAGGGGATATTAAGCTGCTCGCTTTGGTCGGTGCAGCGGTTGGATGGCAAGCGGGGCTGGTCGTGCTCGTGCTTACATATTTGCTTGCAGGAGTCAGCGTGCTTCCTATGTGGGCCATCGCCAAAATGACAGGCAGGACGAAGCTCGAGCGAGAGATCCCGTTGGCCCCCTTTGTTGCGGGTGGGACCAGTCTCATGCTGGTCATGGTTATGTATTCCTAGTGCCTTTCTCATAAGTTTGTTGATTGGCAATCTTGGCAATAAAACGACAAAGAATTTACATGAATGGATTTTTCAAAAAAGAGAGGGAATCTTCTGATGTTGGAATCAAAACGTAGGGCAATCATTTTCCTTGTATTATCATTCCTACTTGCTGCACTTGCGGGCTTTCTGTTTCTGCAAAAAATCAAGGATTTGAATGCGCAACTGGGTGAAATGGTGGAAATATACGAAGCAAATGCAGATATTCCATCTCGGGCACTGATTCAACCCGACCAATTGACGGTAAGGGAAATCCCCAAAAAGTACGCGGATGATTCGTACGTCATCGATAAAGCCAGTTTGAAAAATCAAGTCACGATTGTCCCTTTGTCGAAGGGGGATATCATTACGAAAAACATCATGAAGCCAGCGAACGTTGTTCGAGACGAGAACAACAGGCTCGTGACAGTATTTTCATCGAATAATATCGTCTTCGATCAGGAGTTGGAAGCGCTAGACCGGGTCGACATCATCATCTCGCATGAGGTGAGTGGAAAACCCGTAACGGAAGTGTTCATGAAAGACGTGCCTGTCGCCATGGTAGCGAAATCGGAGAACAGCTTTAAGGGCGTGGCTTTGGAACTGCCGTTTGAGGAAGCGCCGAAATTCATTCACCAGCAGCATTACGCCCAGATGGTTCGCATTTTGAAAGCGAATGTGGGCAAAGGAGACTTGGGCATTCCTGATCCGTTTGTGGAGCCTGCGCCGGAACAGACGAAACCGCCTGGCAAACCAGCCGACGCCAAGCCTGGGACACCAGCCGTAACGCCACCTGCGGCACAGCCTGCCGGACAGCCCGCCGGACAGCCCGCCGTCCAGACACCACCAGCGGCTCCGGTTCAGCCACAAGGCAAACCAACTTCGGTACCACCGCAGCCAACTAATCAACCACCGAAAACCGGAGGGTAAGTCATGAACAAAGATATGAAAATTCTCGTCGTTGCGGATTACGACTCTGTAAAAGACATGCTGAGGGAAATTCTGTCCGTTTACGAACAAGTACGATACACGACTTCCAGCGAAGTAAAAAAAGAAATTGACCGCATTGGGCCCGATGTCGTTTTGCTCGTGCAACCGGAAGACGGAGCAGGAGTAGAGCTGGTGCAGTATATACAAGGCGAGCTGCCGGAGGGCATTGTCATTTATCTCACGGAAAGACAGGATTTTGTCTTGCTGCGAGATGTCGTCCGTGCGGGTGCGGTTGAATACATCGTCATGCCTGATGAGCTAAACCTTTTGTCTGATCGTCTCGACAAAATATCCGATCTATCTCTAATCAAACAGAGAAAAAAGGGCGCGGATGTATCCGGCAAGGCTTTTGTGCGAGGACGGGGGAAGGTGTACTCCTTTTACAGCGGAAAAGGGGGAAGCGGGCGAACACAGCTGGCAACAGGCTTTGCGCAAGCATTGAAGCTGGAATCTACGGCAAGTGTGCTGCTCATCGACCTCAATCTCCAATACGGCGGTGTAGAAACCTTCTTGTCGTTTGAAAACAACCGTACATTGGGCGATCTGATGCCGGTTATGGACGAAATCAACGAATTTCATATTCGCAACGTGGCGCAGAGGGAGAACTATTCCAAGCTGGAGGTGCTGGTCAGCCCGCGGGATGCCGAGACAGCCGAGAATATGTCCGAAGCCTTCGTCACCAGACTGATCCGCGCCAGTCGCCGCAGTTATGATTTTGTCATTCTCGACTTGCCAACGCATATGAATGAGCTAACCTTTGCCGCTTTGTCGGAGTCGGACATGATTTACTACGTGATGAATCTGGACACACCGTCCGTGCAAATTTACCGACTCGTGGAAGACTTGTTCAGACGTCTTCGGATTGATACGGCAGGCAGGCTCGAAGTGATCGTCAACCAGGTGGGACGGGATAACGAACTGAACGTATCGGATTTGAAAGGATTATTCAACGCTCCGATTACTGCTGAAATCAGCAGAGATCATCAAGGGGTGCAAGCGGCCGTCAATCAAGGCCGACCATTGCAAAAAGAACCGAATGAGAAGAAGCTCTCTCCGGCTGCGAAAGACATCAGAAAATGGGTACTCAAGAAACTGTCATAAAGGTGGGAGTTAGATGGCTTTATTCCGACGCAAGCAAGAGCAGACAGCGCCAGGGGATGAGGCAAAGCAGACGACACTCGCTGCCACACTAGCAGCTCCTTCCTTCAATCCGTATATTGACGAACTGGCTGAGCATTACAAGACCCGACTCTTGCGTGAAACCAACCTGGAGAGACTGACTAGTCTACGTTCAGATGAGATGCGTCTCGCGATCGAACGTCTCGTATCACAATACATGTCGGAAGAGAAAGTAGTCATTCCACGAAATGAAAAGGACATACTGCTGACTCGTCTGATCAATGAATCAGTGGGGCTTGGGCCGCTCGAACCGCTGCTCGCAGACCCGGAAATCACGGAAATCTCGATTAATGGGCATAGCCTTGTTTACGTCGAGAAGCGGGGAAGGCTCGAGTTGACCGATTTGAAATTTCGCGATGAGGAACATTTGCGGCATATTGTAGACAGGATTGTCGCACCGCTCGGCCGCCGAATCGACGAAAGCTCACCGATGGTCGACGCCCGATTGAAGGACGGAAGCCGCGTGAATGCGGTCATCCCTCCGATTAGTCTGAATGGGACGCTCGTTTCAATTCGTAAATTCCGCAAAGAGCCGTATTTAATGGATGACCTGATGCAGTTTGGTTCCTTCAGTGAACCGATGTCCCAGTTTATTCAAGCCGTAGTGGAAGCCAAAATGAACGTCCTGATCTCAGGCGGTACGGGGAGCGGTAAGACGACGTTGCTCAATGCGACAGCAAAAGCCATTCCTCACTATGAACGTGTCATTACGATTGAGGATTCGGCCGAGCTGAAGCTGACTCACCCCAACTGTATTGGGATGGAGGCACGCCCGCCCAATATGGAGGGAACAGGAGAAGTCACCATCCGTCAGCTCGTGCGAAATTCCCTGCGGATGAGGCCAGACCGAATCATCGTCGGGGAGGTACGGGGTGCGGAAGCATTTGACATGCTACAGGCAATGAATACGGGACATGAAGGGTCGCTAACAACGGTACACGCCAATTCACCGCAGGATGCCTTCAACCGTTTGGAAGGGATGGTTGTCATGGCAGGGATGGATTTGCCATCCACAATCGTCCGTGAATATATCGTCAGTGCGTTGGATATCATCGTCCAGGTCACACGCCTGTCAGACGGGACACGTAAAATCGTTTCGATTTCGGAAGTAGCGAAAACGGAAGACAAACGTGTGGAGGTCAACGAGATTTTTCGTTTCCAGAGGAAGGGAATCGGCGAAAAAGGGGAAGTGCTAGGTTACTTTACGGCAACCGGGGTAATCCCGCGGTGCTTGGAGAGGCTCCAAGTTTTTGGAATCAATCTGGATGAATCCATTTTTAGGGCGGAAGGAGGGAAGCAGCGTGACCATGCCTATTCTGTTTAGTCTTGCGGTGTTGTTCGGCATCTGGGGCATCTACGAGTATCTCGGTTATAGGGCCAAGAAGACCGAATGGAAAAAGAAAGCGGAAGAATGGTTCGAGGTAAAGGGGAAACGAAAAAGTGTCGTCATCGTTTGGGGAGACAAATTTGACCAGACGCCCTATGCCAAGGAAATCCAAAAAAAGCTGATCAAAGCGAACTTCCCGCTTGCGCCCTCGGAGTTTTACGGAATTTTGATTGTAGGTACCATGGTGCTCGCCTTCTTGCTCAGCAACATCGTGAATATTTCTTTTCCTTTTAACATCATGATCGGGGCAGTGGTGATGTACCTCATACAGAACGTGCTGTTCTTTGTCCGACGCAACAAGTACCAGGAGCGATTGAATGAACAGCTGTCCGAAGTGTGTCGACTTTTGGCCAACTCGCTGCGTGCAGGCCTTACGCTCTCACAGGGGATCTCACTGGTAGCCAAGGAGATGAATTATCCCGCTGGTGATGAGTTTAGCCGCATGGCACGTGAGCTGCAGCTAGGCGTCAGCTTTGACCGGGCGCTCTCTGACATGGAAAAACGAATACCGACGCGAGAATTCCGTATCTTTACTGCTACCCTGTTGATTCAACGGCGCGCAGGGGGGAATTTGAGCCAAGTGCTGCAGGAAATGGCGGAGACATTGGAGGATCGCCGCATTGTGAATCAGGAGATTAAGACGATGACGGCAGAACAGCGATACGTCTCCATCTTGGTGCCGATTATGCCGATTGCCCTGGTACTGATGATGAACATGATGAACGAAGGCTTTATTGATCCGTTGTTTTCCGGATTTGGTCTTTTTCTTCTGGGGTTGTTCGTAATCGGAACTCTTCTGTCCTATATCCTCGTAAAGAAAGTGACCAACATAAAGGTGTGAAAACATGGATGCTCTCATAATTACATGCGTGTTCTTGTTTCTCTTGCTGTTCGCCATCTGTCTGAAGGAGTGGTATCGCTACTCCATCGAGAAGCAAAAACTGCTCACACATGTCCATGAGGTGACCGGACACAAAAACTACGGGGTACGCAAGAAGGAAACCTCATCCGAACGCCTGGTCAAACGCCTGCTTCGGTATGGAGACGACTATGCAGTCATGGGTCAGCGCATCAACTTTTTTAGTGAGTCACATGAGGTTGAGGACTGGCTTCTGAAGGCTGGACGCCCGTTAGATTTGACAGTTGCCCAATTTCAAGGAGTCAAAATATTCATGGCTTTGCTCGGCATCATTGCCGGCGCGTTGTTTTTCATTCTAGGCTTTCCCTTGTCGCATCTGGGCCTGATCGGATGGCCGTTGATTGGATACTTTCTGCCCATCCTTCTGCTGAAGAACAAAGCCCGTGATCGTCAAAATCAGCTTCGTTATGACCTGCCGGAATTTCTCGACACCGTGAGCGTCACCCTGCAAGCGGGGGTAAGTCTCGATCAGGCATTGCGCGAAGTCATCAAGTTTTTTGACGGACCGATTCGGGAAGAGTTTTCCCGTTTCAATCAAGAGCTGGATCTGGGTGTACAGAGGGAAAAGGCGTATGAACAACTGCTTCGACGCAACGATAATCCGGAGTTTCAAATGCTGATCAAAGCGCTCATTCAGGGGATGCGCCTGGGAGTACCGATTGCTGTCACGTTCAAGGCACAGGCCGAAAACATGCGAAGAATCCGTAAAGAGCTAATCAAGGAAAAGGCGGCCAAGGCGTCACCGAAAGTAACCCTGATCACCACGTTTGTCGTGACTCCTACAGCGATTATCCTGATTGGCGGTTTGATGGTATTGAATATTTTAGAGAACCTCGATTTGTTCTCTGGCATCATGCCATAATGTATGTTTTGACTTTATGGGAGGTGATGCCCGTCACAAAGATGGGATGAGTAGTAATGTGAATCATTTGTCTTATCAAATTCATTTTAACCATGAGGGGAGAAGATTTTTTATGAAAACCATGATGCAAAAACTGTATGTAAAAGTCCAAGGAACCCTGCAAAATCAGAAAGGTGCTCAAGCCATTGAATGGATCGCGCTGGCAGGTGTGGTGATCGCCGTATTCGGAGCAGTAATTACTTACTTCAAAGGTAATCCTGACGGTGTGGGAAAATCAATTGGTGAAACGCTTGGCAATATCATCGGAGACTTGGATGGGAAGTAATCTGAGTGAATGCTGTTTGGTTACAAACATTGGAAAAGTTGGCGGTGAAGGGCTTTCCTTCACCGCCACACATACATAGTAAATCTGTAGGAAACAGGAGGTAGCAGTCGATGAGATTTGTGAAGGGAATTGTTGCGGCCATCCTCCTTTTTAGCCTGCTAACGGCGTGTTCTCAAGAGGCAGGAAATCAACCGGAAACTCCACAGACCACGGATGGGCAGCCACCCTCTATTCCATCAGGCACAGAAACACAACAGCCTCCAGACAAGACTGGTGAAACGAACACCGAGATGAGCAGAGAAGAAAAAATAAAAGCGCTGGAGGCAATGGTAAAGGCTGGCCCCCTGCTAAAACGGGAAACAACAGAGGATTTTTTGAACACTCCTCCTGGGCTTTTTGCGGGGAAGTCGTATGACGACAATAAGGAAGAGATAGAAACGGAATTAAAGAAATTCCCTTATATTGAAAATCCAGACGAAGAAATCGCGAATCTGTATTACCTTGCCCTCTTGGGGTTGTTCGCGGAGAGCTATCCCGATCCGCAACAAATTATTGATGATATGAAGCTGGATTATTTCGGAAGTCCGGAAATCGAAGATCCTCGCTACCAGTACAAGGAAAACTACAATGTGGAGATTATTCTTGACGCAAGTGGCAGCATGGGTGCAATGGCGAACGGCAAGACAAGGATGGAGGCTGCCAAAGATGCCATCAGAGCCTTTGCTGAATCATTGCCGCCACAGGCTAATGTAGCTCTGCGTGTATACGGACATAAGGGTAGCGGGAAAGAGTCCGATAAAGCGCTCTCCTGCGGCAGCAGTGAGTTGGTATACGGAATGCAGCCTTACAACAAAGAAAAATTGCAGAGTTCCTTGAATCAGTTTCAGCCTGCGGGATATACCCCGATTGCCTACTCCTTGCAGGAAGCAATGAAGGATTTGAGCAAATTTTCAGGGGACAAAAACACCAATATGATTTACCTGGTTAGCGACGGTATCGAAACATGCGGCGGAAACCCAGCCGAAGCAGCAAAACAACTTTCCCAATCAGCGATTACTCCGATTATTAACGTAATTGGTTTTGGCGTGGACGGCCCAGGGCAGCAACAGTTAAAAGAAGTGGCCAAGGCAGCAGGAGGTCGCTACGTCCTGATTCAGGATCAAAAAGAACTGCAGGAAGAATTCAATCGTGGGAAAGAGATTGCAGACAAATGGAAAAAGTGGAAAGCAGATGCGTCCTATCAGGCTTTTGACACGCGCATATCACGTAAGACAGACATCAGTTCGTTCGCAGCAGACTGGAGAATCATTGCTGGCGATGAAAGCTACAATATGAATTCTGCCATTACGACCATGGGTGCGGATGACATGATTCCAGATGAACTGGCCAATCGTCTCCGAACCATGAAGGACGAACAGAAGGATATAGCCAAGAAAAAGGCGGACGAATTGGAGGACTTTCTGGATTCCTTGAACGATAAATCCTATAAGGAAACCGTGAATGCGATCAACAAGAAGTTTACGCAGAATACGAAAACGAACTAATGTCGAAATCTCCAAAAGGAGGTTTGTGAAGTGAGGAAATGGATTAGAGGCCCAATTGCAGCGGCTACCTTTGCTTTTCTGATTCTTATGATGAATCTGCTTCCGCTTGCGGCTCTGGCATCATCTGTTAACCTGCAAGCGCCGAATTACAATGCGCCAAATTGGCAGCAACCGAACATGCAGGCACCAAATTGGGAACAGCCGAACATGCAGGCGCCCAATTGGGAACAGCCGAATGTGCAGGCTCCGAACTGGGAGCAGCCGAATCTGCAGGCACCGAACATTCAAGCACCGAACTGGCAGCAGCCAAATCTGCAGGCTCCAAACGTCAATCAACCGGACCTGCAAGCGCCGAATGTCAATCAACCGAACCCGCAAGCGCCAAACGCAACCGCCCCGACAACGAATATAGAAATGCAGGCACCCGGCGCAAACTCTGACGGTTCGAAGCCGATGACGGAGACGCTGGGATACGGTGCAGTCAAATGGACGTTCAAAGACGTAATGGGCGGTACGCTGGCATACAGCGCTGATTTGCTGATGAACGGCGAAGTAGATATGGCAGCGGGACTTCGGGGCAAAGGCATGTTAATGGGAGACCTGGCCATAAAAGGCCTTGATCTTGCTTTCAAGAATACGCCGTATGTAGGTACTGTAACAGGCATGGGTGTTGATACACTCGACGGGATGAACGCTTGGGCCAACTATCAGTTTGTGTTGGCGCAATTGCCGAATAACAGCTTCCGGGATATTTTCCAAGGCGGTCAGCTAACGAATTCGGCAAATCCATCTGGCGTCAGAATGCCGGGGATCGTGAAAGGCTTGAATGTTGGCATAGCAGCCATCAGCCTTCCGTTTGATGTTATTGATACATTTGGAAGCTTTGGAATGGCGTTTGATCCAAGCCAGAATGAAGCTACACAAAATGAAAAATTCGTGGATGGAGTCGGTAATTTCGGCAGTGTGCTGATGGACGCAGGGGTCATTGCTTCCGTCATACCAGGCGGGCAGGCAGTAGGTGGTGTGCTTGTTGTCACTGGTGCGGTTTTGTGGGGATTGAGCAAACTCGTGAAGTACGCTGACAAGCTAGCCGGCGGCGCGATTACTCGTGGAATCCGGGATGGGGTCGGCAAAGCTGTTGGCTGGGTGAAATCCTTATTTGCGTAACGGAGGTCCTTTGCTATGAAAGTCGTGAATACACCACAGATACAGGCTCAAATCGAGCGGCATAAGCGTTTTTTAGAGAGGACGGAGCTGTACAATTACCCAGCCTACGTAAACGGACAATATTACTACCATGTAGCGTACTGGAAATGGGGGAAAAAAGACGCTGTCGGGTACTTGGTGCTGCGACCGGATGGTGAAGTGGTTCACCGCAATGAAGCAGAGCCTGTTGTGAAACTGTTTTTGGTGCATGCACATGCAGGGCGCAAGATTAAGAACAATCTGGCCATTGATAAAGAGAAGCCGATCGAGATGTACGAGCAAAAATACGAGTATCTGAGGGCGCTTTTGCCCAGCTGTCAGGATAAGATGGACACGGTGCTTCGGCAAGATGCAGAGAAGCTGATCGACGTTTGCAAAACCATGATGGAAAGCCGGGACCAGTTGCGTGCCATTTATGCTCGAGGGATGGACCTGCTCAATCAATTTTTCGCGCGCAATTACGTCATCGCCGGAGAAGAAACGGCATTGCGGGATGTGTTATTTGAATCCGACTACATTTTGTATGATCGCATTCGCAGACAAGTGCTGATCAAAGACTCGGTGGATCGGCTTTACCAGTTTTTCCAATCCAATCGAGTAGAACTAGACCGGGTACAGGAGCAGAAACGAAAAAAGCTGAGCGACTTGCTCTCTGTATACAAAGACAAAACACTGCGAAATATTGCCGATGAATCCGTGAAAAGCTTTGAGACGCATACGACAGGGAAACATGAGTCTTTCCATTCGGTTGAACAGTTGCGGGAGGCCCACGAGAAGCTTAATATGACCATCTTGGAAAACGGGCTGATGGATAAACTGAGAAACCCTTAACAGGAAAGGTGAGAGAAACCCATATGCATCCCTTCAAAGAAAGCATTCGTTTTTATGCACGGAATATCGAGTCTTTGTTGCTCTTGTCCGCCGTGCTCGTGGTTCCGTTTTTTATCATCCACAACTTTACGCTGAACTACCTGAATTTGATTGCGGCGATTACGGGCGCCAAATTCGTCGCAAGCTTTTTCAATCTGTTTTTACTTCTTCTGTTTTTGCTGATCCTCCAGATTCCTTTCGCCCAGTATGTCCAAAGCGATCTGGACGGCGATGAGCGTCCGATTCGAAAGGCATTTCGGACTTTTTTTGAACACAGCTTTTCCGTATTCGTATTTGGGATCGTGTTTAGCTTTCTTGTCTCTTCAGGAATGATGCTGTTCATGATACCTGGGTTGATTCTTATGGTCTTGTTCTATTTGACACCGTTTTTTGTGGTGCTAAAAAAACAATCGGCTTGGCGCTCTTGGCGGGCTGCCATGGAAATGGGCAAAAAGCATTTCTTCCAAATCTTTGGCCTGTTGCTAATGGTGAGTGTGGTGGAATGGCTAATCAGTTTGGCGGGCTTGTTCCTCGTCACGTCTATTACGGTAACCTTCGGGGCGGTTATGTTTATTGAGTTGTTGCTCAATGTGATTGTTCTTCCGTTTTTTGCGGTCATGTTCATGATGTACGTGAATAAATGGAAGGATGAGGCGGCAAGAGCGGAAGCAGCTGTAGCAGGGGGAATGCTGCTCGATGAAAGGTAGCTTGCAAATAAGTTCGAGAGGAGATGAGCGAAGAATGCGCCTGAAGAAGATCGTTTCCAATGAAAAGGGCTCGGTCACCGTAGAGTTTATCGCCATACTGCCGTTCGTCTTTCTGATCATGCTGATTTGCTGGCAGTTTCTTGTGGGCGTCTACGGCGTAATTATCTCGCAGTCGGCGGCAAATGAGGCGGCGAAGGTGTACGCCATAACGGGGAATTCGGGAGAAGCCATGCAAGCTGCCAAAAACGTGGTGAACGCGGCAGGAGGCTACATTTCCTTCAATGATTGTGATATCACGGGGAATGGTAGCGGATATTTTACCGCCAAGGTCGGCGTACAGATGGAACTGGCGTTTCTCCCTGACTGGCTATATATCGAGAAGGAAGACCGATATATCTCCTTCGATCGAGAAATGAAGAGCAGGGTGATGAACTAGATGGTACGTATACTGCGTCACTTGCAAAATGAACGTGGAAATATGACGATCTTCACCCTGACGATTTACTGGTTTATGTTCATGCTGGTATTTGTTGCGCTTTTCAACTTTTCGACCATTTTTGTAGACAAGGAGCAGGCGTCGAACAGTGCGCAACAGGCGAGCATTGCGGCGGTGAAGGATATTTATGATGAGATGGATGCGGCTATTAAAATATATGATTTGTCACCCAAACGGTATTATGACGAAAATTATCTCGATCCCAGACTAGCAGTTGCCAGGAGCCAGCTGAGAGCATCGCACCCCGATTGGTCTCATAGCGAGATTGAATACGGTGCGATTGACTCGGTATTAAGCAGCGCATTGCCAGGCGATGTTGAGTTGCAGACTTATGTCTACGCTGGCTTGCAAACGGCAACAGCAAAAATTCCTGGAGTGGTTGCTAAAGTGCTTTCGGATAACAAGGCAACGCTCAGCGGATCGTCCGTCAAATTGTTCAACAGTGACAATCGGATTGAAGTAAAAACTTCTGTAAAGTACGAATCGGAATCGATGGGCTTTGAGTTCATTCCTGCCTATTCCGAGCAAATCTACCAGACAGGTGAAAGCAGACGGATCGGTTTTATTGATGAAGTAAGCGGATGGGTGAATCCGCATATTCCTATGTAGGAACGGCGAACATTGGAGGAAATGGCATGACAAGAAAGCTACAAAAAATGCAACTGCCCATCCGAAAGAAAAACGCGGCGATCTGATTAACAAGGCAACATGGCAACTAGGCAAGGAGGATATGACCGAATGCGTAACACCAAAATACGGATGGCGCTCTTGATCAACAGCATCTTGATCATGCTTCTGCTAACCGGCTGTTCTCTGGGGGCAGTAGGAGCGGGTGCAGGGCTCGGAAAAAATCAATGGCCGCAGACGACACAGGAATTGATTGCTTCACAGCCCGGACCGCTTGCTGGCACGCAATTTTTCCACGCAGCTTATCCGCATCGAGCGCAGATCATACAGATTTTGGATAAAATGCCTACCCTGGTCGACGGGATGAATGATGCTTACTTGGATTTGTACTGGAATCAATTGCTCACCCTGTTCTCCGAAGATTACCTCAGTCCCCAAATGGTTGTAGACCGCTGGAGAATGGCTTCGTATGGAAGTCCGGACATCGAGGACGCCCGCTTTCAGTTTCGGGAAAATTTCAACGTAGAAATCATCCTGGATGCAAGTGGCAGCATGGCTGGGAAAATTGGGGACAAAACGAAAATGCAGCTCGCCAAGGAAGCGATCCAGGAATTCGCGGAAGCACTGCCTGAAGAGGCGAAAATCTCGCTGCGCGTGTATGGACATAAGGGCAGCAATGCAGATGAGCATAAGCAGCTTTCCTGCGGCAGCAGTGAGATGGTCTATCCATTGCAAGCCTACGATGCAAAAGGTCTTGAGCAAGCACTTGACATGTTTGAGCCGACAGGCTGGACATCCATTGCGCACTCCTTGCGTCTCGCTCAGGAGGATTTGGCGGGATTCGAAGCGGATAAAAATACGAATGTCATCTATCTGGTCAGTGACGGTATCGAGACATGTGATGGCAATCCAGTGGCAGTAGCCAAGGAATTGTCCCAGTCCAAAATCATGCCGTTGCTAAACGTCATCGGCTTTGACGTGAATGCAGAAGGGCAGAAGCAGTTGAAAGAGATTGCCCACGCTTCAGAAGGTTTGTATGCAAATGTGACGAACCGTGAGCAGTTCAAGCAAGAGCTGGAACGTGCGAAAGAAATTGCCCAGAAGTGGGAGCAGTGGAAACGGGATGCTTTGACGGAAGCAGACGCTGTCTTGATCGACCGAAAAAAATGGGTGGATGCTTACGACCGGGACTGGTACGAGAAAAACTGGCGGGAGAGCCTGAACATCGGAATGGCGATCGAGTATTTGTCTGCAAGTGGCAAGATTGGCAATGAAGCGAGGGAGTATCTTACTGGGAAAAGGCAAGAAAGAGAAGCGTTGGCGACACAGTCCAAGGAAGAGCTGACCAATTACTTGGTGAGTCTCACAACCGAGACCTATCAGGAAATGAGAGAGGAAATTGAGGATAAATACAGTGGAAACTAACAGCAATGGGTTCTCCGTTACAAAAGCGACTGCTTGTCGCAACGGAGAACCCATTGTAAATGGAAGGGGTGAGGGTGCGTCAATCATACGTGAACGTAACGACCTGTTTCAGGCCAGGGTCCACTCCGATTGCCACGTCTTTCAGGCCATCTGTGTAATAAAAGTAACGCTTGGCGTCATTGGAATGAGCGTCAGAAGCTTTCACCAATTGGAAGTCGTTTGAAGCAAGCAGGTTTTTCGAGCGGATAAAATCAGATGCCGTCTTTTCCAAATCTGCTTCTGTCATCGTTTTTGTCGCCACTTCTCCGTTTATTCCAATAACGTCAATCGACAGGGAAAGAATTTGTTTTGATCTCGGTTCGATGATCGCGTGAAACCCATGGACATCACCGTTCACAGGTTCGCGTTTCAGTATGGCGTGAACAGGGACTCCTCTGTATACCGAATTGGTTGGGTCCTCCAGCGTGATTTCCCGATCAGTCGTATCGACATCCACCTGATAATATTGTCTAACAGCGGCTGCAGCGATTTGCGCCGCTTCGTCTTTTCCGAGACCTAGCACTGCATCTGGTGAGCTGGAGGAGCATCCCATTAACAGAAAGACGAGAAGCGCCGTGCCCAGCCATGCGAACTTTTTCATTGTGAACCCTCCAGCCATCCCAAGTAATACGTGTAATCTTTTTTTATCCTAACAGGGATTGTTTCGACTCCCTATCGATAAACCTTTCCATTACCTTACGATGTTGTAAGCTTTGAGAAAAATGTAGGGAGTGACAGGACTTTGGGTAAAAAAGACGAAAAATTCGGAGTATGAACATTGTATATGAAAAACGAGGGGGCAAATGGAATGAACACCATCGAGCTGAATCAAGCGCTTCAAATGTATGTGAGGACAGAGACCTTTCCCGTAGGAGTTAGCATTCGAAAAGAAGAAGCCGCTCTGCCGTCAAAGGCAAAGCGACCTGTCCGTGATCTGGGTTATCCGATAACCATTTGCCAAGCTGTCGGTTTTTCACGGCGTTATGGTTGGAGCATCGCAATGAATGGAGCCGATCTGTCCTGTCCAATCGCCCAGGTGGCTTTTGGCTATGAAGAGCAGCCAGCATTTTATACAGAGGGATATCTCGCCTGTGGAATGTATACAGATTCATTGGAAAATGGGGCGAAAAGTGAGCAGGATGTCCCGAAATTTTCAGCAGAAGAAAGCGGCTACTACGTATCGTTTCCGCTGGATCGGGCAGAAATTGAGCCAGATGTCGTCGTGATTTACGGCAATGCGGCTCAGGTCATGCGATTGGTGGCGGGGATGCTGTACAAGCGCGGTGGATCGATTCCGTCCACCTTTTCCAGTCGGGCCGACTGTGCGGACATTGCGATCAAGCCGATCCAGACGGGACAGCCGCAAGTGATCGTACCGTGTTATGGCGACAGATTGTTTGCCCAGACACAGGATCATGAGATGGCCTTCAGCTTTCATTTCCGCGATGCCGCCGAGCTGGTGGAGGGATTAGCGGGAACGCAAAAAGGCGGAATCCGTTACCCGATCCCGTCCTTCTTGCGCTATCAGGCTGAGTTTCCGCCGACCTATCAAAAGCTTGCTGGGATGTTTGGAGAAAAAAACTAACCCTTCAGTCGGTTGAGCTGGAGCAGATGATGGCGATAGTGCATTTCTACCACGGCAAACCATTCCTTTGCGGTCAGCGAACCGAAGGCTGGGTGAGCCACCGTGTGATGCACAGGAATTTCGTCCAGAGTCGGTTCCAGCTCTTTCATTTGTGCGAGCACGCTGATGAGTCCATCACGCAATTGCTCCTTACTCTCTGGTTGTGCAGGTGTGTACTCAGGGGAGGCAGGGACTTTCACGCGAACGGGAAGCAAGGAGCCTTGAGCAAATATCGTCTGCCCGATTTCAGATTTTTCGGTACCTGCTTCGGTGACAGCAGGTCCTCCTTGTCTGCACTTCTCGACATTTCCCAGATGAAAATACCGGGCAGATTGGATCAGGTGAAGGTACATTTGACCGATCGACCATTCCTCTTCACTTGGTTTTTGCAAGAGTTGTTCCATGGTGAAGCCTTCTAGTTCATGCAGATAGTGGTTTGTCACGTCTTCGAATTTGGTTACGATTTCTTTTGTATTCATGGGCGAATCAGCTCCTCTTGGTTTTCTTGCTTTTATCATATAAAAACGCTACTGACAGCAGTATGTCAGTAGCGTTCGAATAATTTTTTGGCTTCTTCGCGTATTCGGCTGCGCAAGGATTCAGGCGTAAGAACAACCGCATCTGCCCCCAACCCAAGTACCCAAGACAATATTTCTTCGATTTGTCTGACGCGCAATCTAACGAGAATGCCGTCCGGATGCTCCGTAATCTCTTCTATAAAAAAATTGCCCGATTCTTTTACCCGATCAGCGATAGCTGCGCTGATGACGATCTGCACCTCCAGTGACCGATCATCGAGAGGCTGGTAATCAGCAAAATGGAAATGGTCAGGGAGGATAAAGCGGTCTTCCAAAACGATCAGGCCGCTCATGCGTGACAGGCGGAATCGACGAATATCCTGTCGCAGATCACAATGAGCGAGCAGTATCCAAGAACCACGAACCAGCACGAGACCATATGGAGCAACATCACGAACTGTTTCACGATCATCACCCTCCCCAGGCGTGCCCCTCCGATAGCGGAACCGCACCTTCTGCTCACTAATGATCGCATCGTGGAGGAGCTGCGCATGCGCTTTTTCCTGTTCGCGCAGATCGTTTGCTCTGGGGCTTACGAGGCGAAAGGTTGAACGGATACGTCTGGTTTGTTCGCCTACATCCTCCGACAGGATCGCTTCGACTTTGCGTTGTACGGCTCTTGCGCTATTTCCAAAGTTTTGGTCAAATGCTTGCTCGACCAAGTCTGCTCCGATTAAGAGTGCAACGGCTTCTTCTACGGAAAAGCTGACGGGCGGCAGAAAATACCCTTCCATTAACGAATATCCCTGACCCGGTGCCCCAACGATGGGGACGCCGGCTTCGCTCAATGCTTGCATATCACGATAAATCGTCCGGACGCTCGTCTCGAAAGTCGCGGCCAAATCTTCTGCGCGTAGCGTACCTTTTCGCTGCAGTTCCAGAACGATCGCCAACAGACGGTCTGTTTTATTCATGCTAGGCTGCTGACCTCCTCTCTATCCAGCTAAGCAACTTTATAAAAATGATTGGACATCTTTAAAATTATTTTAGATTTACCCTACTTTTTATTTTAACAGTTTTCCCTATCCTACATGTGTAAGTGAAGGAGGAAGCTGTCAATGAAAAAGAGGGTTTTTTGGCTTGTCATTTTAGCGCTGTTTGGATATATCGTTTTTCAAAAAATAACAGAAGGACCACCTAATGTTGGCGGACATATCGAAACAGTGGGAGAGGCTACCGGTGTGGAGTACCAATCGATACAAATAACAAAAGATCAAATTTATCAGGGAGACCTTCTCTTGGTTAATAAAGACTATCCGGTTCATGAGGCAGGGGTAAAAAACGATGTGGTTCGGTTGTCTGAGCATGAAGAACTGTTACAAGGCTATACTTTGCTCGACCATAGACTCGAAGTGTCGGAGCGTGTAGCCAAAGAATTTTTGGAGATGGTCAAAGCTGCGCAACAAGATAACGTGAGTCACTTTATCCTGAACAGCGGTTATCGAGGTAAGGAAGAACAAGAGAAGCTGTATGAAGAAATGGGGCCAGCGATCGCGATGCCAAGCGGTTATAGCGAACACAATGTAGGTTCCGCGCTGGATATTGGATCGACGCAAATGAAAATGGAGCACGCCCCTGAAGGCAAGTGGTTAGAAGATCATTCTTGGAAATACGGTTTTATTTTGCGCTACCCAAAGGACAAGGTAGCCATTACAGGAACGGTATTCGAGCCTTGGCACTTCCGATATGTCGGTTTGCCGCATAGCGCGATCATGAAGCAGAATAACTTTTCGCTGGAAGAATACCTGGATTACCTACGAGAAAAAAGAAGTATCTCCGTGACAAACGATGG
The DNA here is from genome assembly GCF_022026395.1 of Brevibacillus brevis. Taxonomy (NCBI): domain Bacteria; kingdom Bacillati; phylum Bacillota; class Bacilli; order Caryophanales; family Paenibacillaceae; genus Brevibacillus; species Brevibacillus brevis. Next base: position 622,228 of record NZ_CP041767.1, read on the forward strand.
GAAGATCTACGAAATTAACTACTACCCTGTCGATCAAGAGATGACGATCAAAGTACCGATTTCGAGCAACTATGAGATTTCGGGTGACAACATGGGCGGCGTGATTGTGACAAGCTACGTGAACTAAAGAAAGAAGGAGTGAATCTAATGAGGAAATTGACTGTCGCGATTTTGTTTGGGGGATGCTCCTCGGAGTATGAAGTATCCCTTAAATCTACGAGTTCGGTGCTGGAGAGCTTGTGTTTGGAAAAATACGAGGTGATTTTGTTAGGAATTACGAGGGAAGGGCAATGGCTTCGATATACCGGCAACATCGAAAGCATTCGGAATGACAGTTGGCATCAAAGTGAGAAGTGTGTGCCTGCCTTTCTCTCTCCTTGCAGACAAGTGCGGGGAATTGTTGCACAGGAGAACGGCGCCATGACGGTCACAAAGATTGATGTGGTATTCCCGATTTTACATGGCAAAAACGGAGAGGATGGAACGGTGCAAGGGCTATTGGAACTCGCTGGAATTCCTTTTGTCGGTTGTCACACGCTATCCTCCGCGATTTGTATGGATAAGGATATCGCCCACACGCTGGCGGAAAGCTCCGGTATCAAAACGCCAAGATCCGTTACCGTTTATCCAAATACGGACCTTGCAACTGTTCAAGCTGCCACCGAACCACTGGGATTCCCTTTGTATGTCAAACCGGCAAAGGCAGGGTCCTCCATTGGGATTACGAAAGCATACAGCCCATCAGAATTGTTCTTCGGGATAGAAAACGCCCTTTTGCATGATGAAAAAGTGGTCATCGAGGAAAACATCGCGGGATTCGAGGTGGGCTGCGCGGTACTCGGAAATCGTGAGGTCATTGTGGGGGAAGTGGATGAAATCGAATTGTTCCAAGGCTTCTTCAATTACACAGAAAAGTACTCATTGGAGACTGCCCATATCCATGTCCCAGCAAGAATCGACGACGAACTCGCTCATAAAATCAAGCAAACAGCCACCCATCTCTATCAGGTTTTTGGCTGTCGTGGCTTTGCTCGCGTGGATATGTTTGTCACACCAGACGGAGATATTGTGTTTAACGAAGTGAATACGATCCCGGGCTTTACCTCGAAGAGCAGGTATCCAAGCATGCTGCGTGCTGCGGGGATTTCTTATAGAGAGCTTCTTGATACGTTGATTATGCTAGCGTTGGAGGAGGACTAACCGATGACACAATCTCATGTCTTTACGGTTACGTTGAACAGCGACAATCTGCATCACGGCCATCTGATATTGGTGAATCGCCAGTATCCGATCCGCTGGCAAACAGACGACGGTATCCTGCTGAACTGCATGCGGCTGATTGACGGAGCACACAGCAATATGATGATGGAAAACACGGCTGCCCAGATGTTTGCCAAGCTGCTGAAAGCCTGCAACGCAGAGCATACGATTGTGCCGGTCAGTGGTTTTCGCAGCAAGATGGAACAAAAGGATATTTATGATCAATCCCTGCTCGAAAATGGACAGGTGTTTACCAGTCAATATGTAGCGCGCCCGAATGAAAGTGAGCATCAGACAGGGCTTGCGATAGATGTTGGGGAGAAAAAGGAAGTAATCGATTTTATCTGCCCTTCTTTTCCCGACCATGGCGTATGCCGAATGTTTCGCCAACGTGCCAGTCAATATGGGTTTATCAAACGCTACGACAAAGACAAAGAGCAGCTAACAGGGATTTCGGATGAGCCTTGGCATTTTCGGTATGTGGGCTATCCGCATGCTGTTTTGATGGAAAAGCTCCAGCTTTGTCTGGAAGAGTATATCGAGTATGTGAAAAACTACGAATTCCATCAGAAGCATTTGCTAGTAGATGATGAGAGCATTGAAATCTACTATGTAAAAGCTACCGATACAGTTACGCACATCCCAGTTGTGGCTGGTGAGAGCTACGAAATATCGGGCAATAACGTGGATGGCTTTATCATTACGGTGTTTCATCAGGAGGCACGTAATGAACGCGGGTAATGAAAAGCAGTATGGTGGGCTGGATCAATTCCGAATCATTGCGGCGATTCTTGTCATCGCAATCCATACTTCTCCGCTACTGTCTATAAGCGAATGGGCTGACTTTACACTGACACGAACAATAGCCAGGGTGGCGGTTCCGTTTTTCTTTATGTGCACAGGATTTTTCTTTCTGCAAAAGCTTGGCACAGATCGCGACAGAAATGCGTCTATGCTAAAGCAGTTTTTATGGAAAGTAGGAAAGCTATATTTGTTTTCGATCCTTCTCTATCTTCCTGTGAATGTGTATGCGGGGTATTTTACAGATGGATTTACCGTATTTTCAGCAGTGAAAGATCTCTTGTTTAACGGGACCTTGTATCATCTGTGGTATTTCCCTGGCATCATGCTGGGGGTGTGTATCAGTACTTTTTTGTATACAAGAATGTCGACATGGAATACGTTTTGGGTGACCTTGCTACTGTATGGCATCGGGCTGTTGGGAGACAGCTACTTTGGCTTGGCACAGATGAGTTCGTATGTGGATAGCATTTATCAATCAATGTTTACTTTGTTTGATTACACGCGGAACGGCATATTTTTTGCTCCAGTGTTTATTGTCATGGGAGGCATGATTGCCAATACCCGCAGACGGAAAAAGAAAAAGGTCGCACCGTATGCCATCGGGTTTGTTTTGTTCGGAAGCATGCTGGTAATGGAAGGCTTTCTTTTGCATGCTTATCAGCTGCAACGTCATGATAGTATGTATATTTTTTTGATACCGTGCATGTATTTTCTCTTTCAACTTTTATTGTTCTGGAAAGGCAAAAATCGCCCAACGTTACGAAAGCTGAGCCTGTATGTTTATGTCATCCATCCGCTGTGTATTGTGCTCATTCGCGCAGCAGCCAAAGTAACGGGACTGACAGGGCCGCTTGTTGATAACAGCTTGGTGCATTTTACACTGGTCACAGTGCTGTCGTTTGTTCTCTCGGTGATGGCGATTAAGCTGATGAAGGTGATTCGGCGCTTTCGAGTTGGGAAACCGGATCAAACCGGGCGAGCATGGGCTGATATCCATCTTCCTCATCTCCAGCATAATGTCAGGGAAATCCAGCGGGTTCTTCCCAAGGATTGTTCGATGATGGCAGTCGTAAAGGCGCAGGCATATGGCCACGGCGGTTGGCAAATCGCGAGGTTCTTGAACAAGCTCGGGATTGATCACTTCGCAGTTGCCACAATCGATGAAGGAATCGAACTACGGAAGAAAGGCGTAAAAGGGGAGATTCTGGTGCTTGGCTATACCGATGAGTGTCGGATACGCCAAATCGCCCGTTTCAAACTGACGCAAACCGTAGTAGATGACGAATATGCCCAAAAACTGAACGGCTACAACGTGAAAATCTCTGTTCATGTCAAGATCGACACGGGGATGGCAAGACTCGGGGAATCTTGGGAACACACGGAAAAAATAGCGGCCATGTATCGATATAAAAATTTGCAGGTATGCGGTACCTTTACGCATCTGAGTGTGGCTGACAGTTTGGAAGCTTCGGATGTCGCATACACGAAAAATCAAATCGCCCGTTTCCAAAAAGTGATCGAACAGCTGAAAGAAAAAGGGATCGATCCACAGAAGCTGCACGTTCAAAGCAGTTACGGCGTGCTGAATTATGGGGAGCTGCAATACGATTATGCTCGGATTGGGATCGCTCTCTACGGAATGTTGAGCAAGCAGGGAGACAAGGTGAAAACGAGCATCGACTTACGACCTGTGCTATCACTGAAAGCCAGAGTTGTGCAGGTGAAACAAGTGGAAAAAGGAGCATCCGTGGGTTATGGACGCGCCTATGCAGCGCAGAAAGACAGTAAGATTGCCATCGTATCCATCGGATATGCAGATGGGGTTCCACGCATGCTGTCACAGGCGGGGGCTACCTGCTTGATCAAAGGAAAAAGGCGACCGATTCTTGGCTTTGTCTGCATGGATCAGCTTATTGTAGATATTACAGATATGGAAGCAGTGCAAAAAGGAGATATGGTGACCTTTATCGGCAGAGATCAAGAAGAGGAGATCACTGCTGAGGAAATGGCCCAACAGTGCAAAACCATTACGAACGAGCTGGTCAGCCGTTTGGGAGAACGTGTCAAAAGAGTCTATCATGATTGAGCCTTGGACGAAAACGAGTATAGGGAGTGGTTCATTTTTCCATGGTGAAGAGGAGACATAGTTTTCGTGCCAAAATGCTTGGGCTTCTTGGGCTTGGCATGCTTCTGGCCGGTATCGTAACCTATCTGCTCTATAAAGTGCTCCAGTTTTACTATAAGGCGGGGGTTAAGTACGAAGATCGGCTCGCCCAGGTTCGCCAATTCATCAGGGAGATGGGGGATATCAATTTCTTTTTGATTGTCTTTGCTCCCATCGCGATCTTGTTTTTCTATCTCCTGACCAAACGATATGCTGGCTACTTTCGGGAGATTTCTACGGGCATTCATTTTCTCGCGAGTGGAGACTTTACAAGGCATGTCCATATTCCATCCAATGATGAGTTCGCAGATATTGCCAAGGATATCAATCAAGCAAGCGAGATGCTGCAAAAGGCGGTAGAAAGAGGAGATTTCGCCGAAAGCAGCAAGGATCAGCTTGTTTTGAATCTCGCGCATGATTTGCGTACACCACTGACATCCGTACTGGGTTATTTAGATTTAGTTTTGCGAGATGGGCAGATGTCACAAAAACAGATGCGGCATTATGCGACGATTGCTTTTACCAAGTCGCAACGATTGGAAAAGCTGATTGATGAGCTATTCGAAATTACGAGAATGAATTATGGCATGGTCAATATCGAGCAAAAGGTCATTGATTTGAGTGAATTGCTTGTTCAGTTAAATGAAGAGATGTATCCCTCTCTTGAGAAAAATGAGCTGGTCTCGCGGTGTACAATTGCGGCTCAATTAGTGATCGTGGGAGATGGGGAGCTTTTGGCGCGCGTATTTGAGAACATTCTGACCAACGCGATACGCTATGGGGGCGATGGTCACTTTATCGATTTGAATGCTTATCGTGAGGGCGATGAAGTGGTTGTGCAAATCTTGAATTACGGTGACCAAATACCTGAGGAGGCGCTGCCGCATATTTTTGAAATGTTTTTTACGGGCGACAAAGCCCGAACGCATCAAGGGGGAGGCACAGGGCTCGGCTTGTATATTGCCAAAAATATCGTCGAGAAGCATCGGGGAACGATTTCTGTTCAAAGTGATTTGATTCGTACATGTTTTGAGGTCAGGTTGCCAAACGGAAGCAAGGGCTATCCAGAAAGTCAGTGAGTACGACTTTCTGTAGACCAAGTAAGAGCCGTAATTCCATTTATCACGTGTCACGTTAATGATTTGTTTGTTTTTCACAGAGATAGATAGAAATGGGCTAGGGAACCTCATTCCCTAACCCATTTTTTCATTCACTGCACTTAAATCAAATTCTCCGGGTTCAAGCCTTCCAGCTCTGGCAACACGAAGCGCCCATCTTTTCTGATCAGCACATCGTCAAACCAGATTTCGCCGCCGCCGTATTCAGGGCGTTGGATTTGGACCAAGTCCCAGTGAACGGAGGAGCGGTTGCCGTTGTCTGCAACTGTGTAAGCATTTCCTGGCGTGAAGTGGAAGCTGCCCGCGATTTTTTCGTCAAACAGGATGTCCAGCATCGGGTGGAGGATGTGCGGATTGAAGCCGATCGCGAATTCTCCGATATAGCGTGCGCCCTCGTCCGTGTCGAGGATGTCGTTCAATGCTTTGGTATTGGAACTGGTCGCTTCCACGATTTTGCCTTCTTTGAAAGTGAATTGCACATCATTGAAGGTAATGCCGTTGTAGATTGATGCCGCGTTGTAGAAAATCGTTCCTTCTACGGAATCGCGCACAGGAGCGGTGTATACTTCGCCATCCGGGATATTGCGTTTGCCGTCGCACTTGATGGCATTGATTCCTTTAATGGAGAAGCGCAGGTCTGTTTTTGGACCGACGATGCGTACGCGATCAGTGCGCTCCATCAGCTCTTTCAACGGAGTCATAGCAGCGGACATTTTCGCGTAGTCCAGATTGCAGACGGAGAAGTAGAAGTCCTCAAAGCCCTCGAGACTCATTTTGGACAGTTGCGCCATCGACTTGTTCGGGTAGCGCAGTACAACCCAGCGTTTGTTCGGAACGCGCTCGTTCGTATGTACAGGTTGATACAGGATGCGAGCGTAAATGCCCATTTTGTCTTCTGGTACGTCGGCATACTCGTTGATATTGTCGTAAGCGCGGATGGCGATGTAAGCGTCCATGTCCTTCATCCGGTCATACTCGTATTTTGCCATCAGAGCCATGTGTTCTTCGCTCGTACCTTGATAGAGTGCACGCATGACTTCTTGGTCTTTCAAGGTGACCAAAGGCAGAGCCCCAACTGCAAATGATTCACGCACAAGTGCACGAACGAGTTCAGGCTGCAGGCCTGTATTTTCGATCAGAACTTTTTCGCCTTTTTGCAAATTGAGCGAGTAACGGACGAGACGGCTTGCCAGTTCATTAATGCGTGGATCTGCCATGGTGGTAACCTCCGTAGTAAAATAATTTTGATTAATGATTAATTTGTATTATTACATAACTGAACGTAGGCTCGCCAGTGTGTTTGATGCTCAATTACAGGCAAGCCTCGTAGATCGCGATGACATCGGCTTCATTCAATTTTCGTGAGCTAGGCAGATACCCGATTCCGCGTCCGCCGATGCGAACCGCTTCTTCGGCCATTTGGGCCAGCGATTGTTTGGTCACACCGAAGTCAGACAGACGCTCTGTGATTCCCATGCGCTCATACCAATGGCGAACGGCTTCAATCGTTGCTCGTGCTGCTTCGCCTTCGTCCTCCACGGTAATGCCAAAGCAATGACGTCCCATACGGGCTAGTCTCTCGGGACGATCTTGCAATATCACTTGTTCGAAATATGGAAGGGACAGGATCGCCAGTCCGCGACCGTGAGCCATATCGTAGATTCCGCTCAGCGGATGTTCAACTCCGTGCAACGGCATGCCAGCACCACGACCGCCAGCAGCGAATGGACTGATGCCCAGCGTACTCGCCCACAAAAGGGTTGATCGTGCTTCTGCGTTGTCTGGTTGCTGGATCGCTGTGATGGAGTGCTCGACAACGAGACGAATGAGCGTTTCGGAAATACCGTCCTGAACGTGGGTTCCTTCCGCGCTGATCAAATAGTTTTCAAACAGATGGGAAAAGATATCCGCGCAAGATTCCGCTGTGACGCGAGCTGGAACGGTAAAGGTCACAGACGGGTCAAGAATGGCAATCTTCGGGTAAAGTGCTGGACCGTTGATCGAAGATTTTTCATGCGTATCCCAATGAGTCAGGACGCTGATATGGTTTGCTTCCGAACCTGTAGCGGCTACTGTCGGAACGGTCATGATCGGCAGTGCTTCCTGAACAGGTACCAGCAATTGACCAGAGCCGCTCGGATTTCCCCGCATGTAATCGTAAATCGGGCGTCCGGAAACGGCTGCTGCCGCAATCGCTTTGGAGGCATCCATCACGGAGCCGCCACCGATAGCGAGGATGAAGTCACACTGATGCTCACGAGCAAGAGCAGCTCCGGCATCAACCGTTGCCGTACGCGGATTCGGTTCGATTTTGTCAAAAACAAGATACGCCACTTGAGCTTCCTGCAACAGAGCCTTGGCGCGGTCCAAAAGTCCTGTACGTTTGGCCGCATTGCCGCCTGTGACGAGCAATGCTTTTTGGCCCATCGATTTTGCTTCTTGGCCCAAACGCTCCAGTTCGCCTATCCCAAAGTAAATTTTGGTAGGAAAAGACACTTCAAATGGAAACATCTGAAATTCCTTCTTTCACGTATTGGTTGTACCACTGACAAGTTTATCATAAACAAAAGAAAAGAGCCTGCCCGGAGGGGAAGGCTCATCTTGTTCAGGCAACGCGAAAGCGATCACTGATCTCTTGCAGCCGCTCAGATAAGGATAGAAGCTCCGTTGCCAATTGACGAGATTTTTCAATGGAGGTGAGCTGTTCGCGCGAGGCGACCAGCATTTCTTCTGTGCTGCATTTGGTCTCTTGTGAAATGGCAACAAACGCATCCAATGCCATGTCTACGGTGTGCAAGCCTTCCGTTATGTCTGATAACCCCTCATTGGCTATATGCAGCTCTCCCGTAGTCTGATCGACAGCTTGTCGAAGCTCAAGAAAAGCAGATGCAGCGTCTGAGAGTTTTTGCAGGCTTTGCTGAAGTTGTTCGGATGCTTGTGAGGTTTCGGAGGAAATCTCATGGGTTTGTTCCTGAACAGCGTCCATCATGCGCGTAATTTCTAATGTAGCGGTTTCCGACTCGCTGGCTAGCTTGGCTACCTCGTTGGCCACGACAGCAAATCCGCGTCCGTTTTCTCCAGCACGGGCTGCTTCAATACTGGCATTTAAAGCGAGAAGCTTGGTTTGTTTCGCCACGTTTTGAATCAGATGAACAACATCTCCAATGGATTCTGATTGTCGACGCAGTTCAGTCATGCGGGTGTCGACCTGTGCGTACGTGTGGGAGAAGCGATTGATCATCGTGTTCAAATCATCGATACGATTTTGTCCATGATGGGTGACTGTCTGCATCTTTTTACCCGCTTCAATCACAGAGAAAATACGCGCAAACAGTCCATCCATCGATTGCTTGATGTGCTGAAAGGAGGCGCTGGCGCCATCTGTTGAGGCAGCCGTTTGTTCGACGCCTTGATTGACTGTATCGAGACGCAGAGACAGCATCGACGAACGATCGCCTGCTTCATCGGCTGTTTGCCTGATTGCGATGCCGCCTTTGTTCAGTTCCACAATCATGAGTTGGATCTCGGCAATAATCTCGCACATTTGTTCTACCATATGGTTGAAGCTGTTAGAAATCCCGCGAATCTCTGGACCCTCGTTTTGCAAAAGGGCACGATGGGTGAGATCGCCCGAGCTGACCTGTTGCATGGCCGCAATCAACGTCTGAAACGGCGCGGTTATCCCCTTCACAACCAGCAAGCACAGCAACAAGGAAAGGACCAGACTAGCGAGAATGGTCATCACGATGATTTTGGTTATCTCATAGAGAGGACCTAGATAGGACTCCTGCAAAACGTCTATGACGTATATGTAGCTCTCCTCAGGAGAATGGGTAAAGGCCAGTGTATGTATGTGGTCAGCGACAGGGACGTGAATCACGCCGAAGCGCTCCGCTTCCATCCGTTTCGCAATATCTTGCGGGATTTCAATAGCGCCCTTTGTCACTTTTTCAATAGGATAAAAAGCTCCATTTTTGACCAAATATTGCTGGAGTATCAAGCCTTCTTGAGACAGATTACTTTCTTGCTGTTGCAATTCGTATTGAAGACGCTTTTGATAAGATTGATCGTCGCTAGCGAAAGTGAACTTCAAAAGCGAAATTTTTTCGGTGGTCTTGTCCGTCTCTGAGTCAAGGCGGGACTCCATTTGTGAAATCATCACCTGTTTTGCCTGGGTGTAAAAGATCCAGCCAATCATGCCAGAGGAAACGAGCAGGATGAACAGTAGTGGGATCGTCAGCTTGGTACGGAGCCGCACTTGCCTGTGTAAGCGAGAAAAGGGAGTGAGTAAATGGCGAAAGATAGCGTGCATCTCCAGTTGCCTCCTGATAAGTGGATGGTCGAAAAGTCCCGAGACTAAGGACTATTGTAATCAGGAGATGTAAAGCCAGTATGGAGAACATGTAAACGAATGTTAACATCTACCGTTCGAAAAACATACAGTAATTCCCGAACGTTTGTCGAAGTCTATTCCAGCATTTTTCGTTGATAAATGCGTATGTTTGTGTTTTAATGTATTTGAAACGTTCGTGAATTAACCTAAACTCAACCTTTTTGACTGGGAAGGTGACTCCTACAGTGGAAAAACAGGAACAACTCTACGAAGGTAAGGCAAAACGTATTTATCGGACATCTTTGCCTGATCAGTACTGGGTAGAGTACAAAGACGACGCAACAGCATTCAATGGAGAGAAACGGGCGCAAATCACCGGAAAAGGCGAGTTGAACAACCGCATTACGGCAATCTTTTTCACCATGCTGAAGGAGCGGGGCATCGACAACCATTTTGTCCGTCTGCTGTCCGCCACAGAGCAAGTTGTTCGCAAAGTGGAGATTATCCCTTTGGAGGTAGTCGTTCGCAATATCGCAGCAGGCTCATTGGCCAAGCGTCTTGGCATGGAAGAAGGAACTGTGCTTCCGCAGCCCGTTGTCGAGTTTTACTACAAGGATGACGCACTGGGAGATCCATTGGTGAATGCCTCCCATATCAAAGTGTTGGGGATTGCAAGCGAGAGTGACCAAGCGACATTGGAGCGCATGGGTCTTGCTGTAAACGAGGTCCTCGTGCCTTACCTACGCGAGCGCAACATTACTTTGGTCGATTTCAAACTGGAATTCGGAAAAACAGCGGACGGGGAGATTCTCCTCGCCGATGAAATATCCCCGGATACATGCCGTTTCTGGGATTCGGTAACGAATGAAAAGCTCGACAAAGACCGCTTCCGCCGCGATTTGGGTAATGTGGAGGAAGCTTACAAAGAAATGCTTACGAGACTAGGAGGAGACGTACATGTTTAAAGCTGTTGTTTATGTAACATTGCGCGAGAGTGTTTTGGACCCGCAAGGACACGCTGTAAAAGGTGCTCTGCACACCTTGGGTTTTGATGAAGTAAACAATGCGCGTATCGGGAAGTACATGGAGTTGGAATTGAACACTTCTGACCGTGCGCAAGCAGAAGAGCGTGTACGTGAAATGTGCGAAAAGCTGTTGGCCAATACGGTGGTAGAAGACTATCGCTTTGATATCGTGGAGGGCTAAAGATATGCGAGTAGCCGTTATCGTCTTTCCAGGCTCGAACGCCGACATTGATTTGTTTAACGCAGTTGAAGACGTAATGGGAGTGCCTGTGGATTACGTATGGCATTCCGATACGGATCTTTCTAAATATGATGCGATTCTTTTGCCAGGTGGATTCTCTTATGGAGATTATCTGCGCTGTGGCGCCGTCGCTCGTTTTTCACCCGTCATGGAGCAAGTGGTGAAAGCAGCAGAAGAAGGCAAGCTGATCATGGGAATCTGCAATGGCTTCCAAATCCTGACCGAAGTCGGGCTGTTGCCAGGAGCACTCTTGCGTAACCGTTCACTGAAATTCCGTTGCAAGCTGTCCGAATTGCGTGTGGAAAACAACGATACCTCCTTTACCCGAGATTTCGCGGCAGGGGAAGTCATCCAAATTCCAATCGCGCACGGCGAAGGAAACTACTACTGTGATGAAGAAACGCTGGCGAAGCTTAAAGCGAACAAACAGATCGTTTTCCGCTATCATGGCGAGAATCCGAATGGTTCACTGGAAGACATCGCGGGCATTTGCAACGAACGTGGAAACGTACTTGGCATGATGCCTCACCCGGAGCGTGCCGTCCATTCTTGGATGACTTCCGATGACGGACGCCGCATGTTTACCTCGATCCTGAAGACTTGGAGGGAGCAGAACAGTGTCACAACTCACGCATAAAGAACCGACAGCCGAACAAATTGCCGATCAAAAACTGTACAAAGAAATCGGTCTGACTGACGAAGAATACCAGCGTGTCGTAGAAATTCTCGGCCGCAAGCCGAACTGGACGGAGACAGGTTTGTACAGCGTCATGTGGTCGGAGCACTGCTCTTACAAAAACTCCAAGCCTGTCCTGCGTCGTTTCCCGACAAAAGGACCTCGCGTTTTGCAAGGACCAGGGGAAGGTGCGGGTATTGTCGACATCGGTGACAATCAGGCGGTTGTTTTCAAAATCGAAAGCCATAACCACCCATCTGCGATTGAGCCGTACCAAGGAGCTGCGACTGGCGTGGGCGGTATCATCCGTGACGTATTCTCGATGGGCGCGCGTCCGATTGCGCTGCTCAATTCGCTTCGATTCGGGGAGCTCAAGTCTCCTCGCGTCAAATATTTGTTTGAAAATGTAGTAGCTGGTATCGCAGGCTACGGGAACTGCATCGGGATTCCGACTGTGGGTGGCGAAGTGAATTTCGACCCTACGTATGAAGGCAATCCGCTTGTTAACGCCATGTGTGTCGGCTTGATCGACCACGAGAAGATTCAAAAAGGGGTAGCGTCCGGTATCGGCAACCCTGTTATCTACGTTGGTTCCAGCACAGGGCGCGACGGTATTCACGGGGCGACCTTCGCATCCGAGGAGCTCACGGAAGAGTCGGAGAAAAAACGCCCGGCAGTTCAAGTTGGCGATCCATTCATGGAAAAGCTCCTGCTGGAAGCGTGCCTGGAGCTGATCGACACAGGTATCGTCGTCGGGATTCAGGACATGGGAGCGGCAGGCTTGACGAGCTCCAGCTCCGAAATGGCCTCCAAGGCGGGCAATGGTATCGAAATGAATCTGGACCTGGTGCCACAGCGCGAAGCTGGCATGTCTGCATACGAAATGATGCTGTCTGAGTCACAGGAGCGTATGCTCGTCGTCGTGGAAAAAGGCAAAGAGGCAGAAGCGATAGCGATTTTTGACAAATGGGGTTTGGCGTCCGCTGTCGTGGGCAAAGTAACCGAAGACAGCAAGCTGCGCTTGTTGCACCAAGGTGAGGTAGTAGCAGAGGTGCCAGTAGACAGCTTGGCAGACGACGCACCTGTGTACCATCGTCCATCTGCGGTGCCTGCTTACTACGAAGCAAATGCGAATGTAGATGTGTTGGCAGCCATCCAAGAACCGAAAGATCTGAATGGTACGCTGAAAAGCTTGCTGGCTCAGCCAACAGTGGCGAATAAAGCGTGGGTATACGAGCAATACGATCACATCGTGCGTGCAAACACAGCTGTAAAGCCTGGTTCTGACGCTGCTGTTGTCATGGTGCGCGGTACTCGCAAGGCACTTGCCATGAGTACAGATTGCAACGGTCGCTATGTGTACCTCGATCCAAAAGTAGGCGGTGCCATTGCGGTTGCAGAATCTGCGCGCAACGTCGTCTGCTCCGGTGCAGAGCCGCTGGCGATTACGGACTGCTTGAACTTCGGAAGTCCGGAAAAGCCTGAGGTGTTCTGGCAATTTGAAAAATCGTGCGAGGGCATGAGCGAAGCGTGCGTAGCACTCGATGCTCCGGTTATCGGCGGAAACGTATCTTTTTACAATGAACGCAGCGGTGACGCGATCTATCCAACCCCAACGGTGGGAATGGTCGGTTTGATCACTGATGTTGACCATATTACGACCCAGGATTTCAAAAACGAAGGCGACGCGATCATCCTGTTGGGCGAGACCTTCGCTGAGCTGGGCGGCAGTGAGTATCAAAAGATGGCTACGGGCAGCATTTCCGGACGTCCTCCGCAAATCGATCTGACCAAGGAAGCGGCAGTACAAAAGCTGGTTCTCACAGCGATTCGCCAAGGTCTGGTGAACTCCGCACACGATCTGTCCGAAGGTGGTCTCGGCGTCGCACTGGCTGAATCTTGCTTCGGCAAAGGCGTCGGTGCGCAGGTGACTCTTGCGTCCGAGCTGCGTGCTGACGTGCTCTTGTTCAGTGAATCTCAATCGCGCATCTTGCTCAGTGCATCTGGAGAGCATGCGGCGGCGATTCTCGCATTGGCAGGTGAACATGGCGTACCTGCTAAAAACATCGGTACGGTTGGCGGTGATCGTCTGGTAGTGAACGTGAACGGTACAGAAGCGATCAACGCTTCGACTCAAGAGGTGAAAGCAGCCTGGAAGGATGCGATTCCATGTTTGATCGGCTAATCTGGGACAAATTGAACGAAGAATGCGGCGTCTTTGGCATCTACAACCACAAAGAAGCATCCCAATTGACCTATTTGGGTCTGCACGCCCTTCAGCATCGCGGTCAGGAGAGCGCAGGTATCTGCGCCTCCGACGGCGAGAAATGGTATAAGCACCGCGGAATGGGTCTCGTGTCAGAGGCTTTTGGCAAGGGTGATTTGGAGAAGTTTAGCGGTCATATCGCGATTGGTCATACCCGTTATACGACTGCTGGCTCGAGCAAGATTGAAAACGCCCAACCGCTCTTTTTCCGCTATGCACAAGGCAGCATGGCAGTTGCCCACAACGGGAATCTCGTGAACGCTGCTGTGCTTAGAAAAGAGCTGGAAGCAAAAGGCTCCATTTTCCAGACGACCAGTGACACAGAAGTGATCGCACATCTGATTGCTCGTTCCGAGAGCAAGGATTTGCCGGGAGCGGTGAAGGACGCTCTGCAATACATCAAGGGAGCCTATGCACTTCTCGTCATGAACGAGAATCAGCTCGTGATCGCTCTCGATCCGAATGGCTTGCGTCCTCTGTCATTGGGACGACTCGGAGATGCGATCACTGTCGCGTCCGAGACTTGTGCGTTCGATATCATTGGCGCGCAGTACTGGCGTGATGTGCAACCGGGTGAGCTGATCGTCATCGACAAGAATGGCATTACCGAGAGCAAGCATACAGAAACGACACAGCGTTCGATTTGTACGTTTGAATACATTTATTTTGCCCGACCAGATAGCGACATTGACGGAATCAACGTCCACATGGCGCGCAAACGTCTCGGCAAGCAGTTGGCATTGGAATCCGCGATTGATGCTGATGTCGTCACAGGTGTACCGGATTCGAGTATTTCTGCTGCTATCGGATTTGCGGAAGCGACAGGAATTCCGTACGAAATTGGCTTGATCAAAAACCGCTATGTGGGACGTACCTTCATTCAGCCGAGTCAGGAGCTGCGTGAGCGCGCTGTCTATCTCAAGCTGTCTGCGGTTCGCAAAGTAGTGGAAGGCAAGCGCGTCGTGATGATTGACGACTCCATTGTACGCGGTACGACGAGTAATCGGATTGTTCGCATGCTGCGTGAGGCTGGCGCCAAAGAAGTGCATGTGCGTATCAGCTCTCCGCCTGTTATGAATTCTTGTTTTTACGGCATCGACACCTCGTCGCGTGAGGAACTGATTGCGTCGACCAAATCGGTAGAGGAAATTCGTCAAATCATTGAGGCTGATTCGCTGTCGTTCTTGTCTATTGAAGGAATGATCGATGCAATTGGCCGCAGCGATTCGGCTCCCAATAGAGGACACTGCCTCGCATGCTTTAACGGAGAATATCCGACAGAGATTGAGTTCGAAGAAGCGCTACCTGCGCTTAAATGCTAACAGTGCTACTTATGAACAACCGCTAATACAAGCACCTCTTGCTAGGGGGAGAAACGATGAGTGAAGCATATAAACAAGCTGGCGTAGACATCGATGCGGGCAACGAAGCCGTCGAACGCATGAAAAAGCATGTCAAACGAACATTCCGCCCCGAAGTTATGACTGATTTGGGTGGGTTCGGAGCGCTGTTTCGCCTGGATACCAAAAAATACGAGAAACCGATTCTCGTTTCTGGCACAGATGGGGTAGGAACCAAGCTGAAGATCGCTTTTGCCATGGACAAACACGATACAATCGGTATCGATGCTGTTGCTATGTGCGTCAATGACGTAGTGGTCCAAGGGGCAGAGCCGCTCTTTTTCCTCGATTATCTGGCAGTAGATAAGGTCATTCCGGAAAAAATCGAAGCGATTGTCAAAGGGATCGCGGAAGGCTGCTCCCAGTCTGGCTGCTCGCTGATTGGCGGGGAGACTGCCGAGATGCCTGGCATGTACGCAGAAGGCGAATACGACATCGCGGGCTTTACCGTAGGTGTCGTGGACGAGAGCAAAATGATTACGGGAGCAAACGTGGCGGCAGGCGATGTGCTGATCGGGCTGGCTTCCAGCGGCGTGCACAGCAACGGTTTCTCGCTCGTTCGCAAGGTTCTTTTGGCAGACAAAGGCATGTCCCTGCATGATCATGTTGACAAATTGGGCAAAAAGCTCGGCGAAGAGCTGTTGACACCGACCCGCATTTACGTGAAGCAAGTGCTATCCGTTCTTGCGTCGCATGAAGTGAAGGCCCTGGCACACATCACAGGCGGCGGCTTTACTGAAAACATTCCACGCGTGCTTCCAGAAGGAATGCAGGCTGTGATCAACGTTGGTTCCTGGCCGGTGCTGCCGATCTTCGAGCTGGTACAAGAGTCGGGTAACATCTCTTACCCGGATATGTACAAAACGTTTAACATGGGCATTGGCATGATGCTTGTCGTGAAGCCGGAAGACGCAGTGAGTGTTATGGAAAAGCTGCAAGAGCTGGGTGAACAGGCGTATTTGCTCGGACATATTCAAGCGGGAGAGCGCAAAGTCGTATACAACGGGGTGGAATGGTGAGAAAGCTGGCCATTTTCGCCTCAGGCAGCGGCTCCAACTTTGAAGCGATCGTGCAGGCTGTACAGGACGGCAGGCTCACAGGTGTAGAAGTTGCCTTGCTCGTGTGCGACAAGCCCGGCGCCAAGGTTTTGGAACGTGCAGAGCGTTTAGGGATCGACACCTTTGTTTTTCAACCGAAGGAATACGCAGACAAGGCAGCTTTTGAGCAGGAAATAGTGGCGCAGCTCCAAAAACGTGAGATATCGCTGGTTGTGCTGGCAGGCTACATGCGGTTGGTGGGCGACACGCTTTTGTCATCCTACGAAGGAAAAATCATCAATTTGCATCCGTCGCTTTTGCCTGCTTTCCCGGGAAAAGACGCGATTGGTCAGGCACTCGCTTACGGGGTAAAGATAACAGGGGTAACGGTACATCTGGTTGATGCCGGTCTGGACACAGGGCCGATCATTGCCCAGATTCCCGTAGCGGTGCAAGAAGCAGATACGGCTGAGACTTTGGCGGCTCGCATCCATTCGGTGGAGCATGAGCTTTTGGTGAAGGTCATTGGCTTTTTAGCAGAAGAGAGAGTGAAGCTGGAAGGAAGGCTCGTCCAGCTGACGTAAATCGAGAGATAAAGTAGAAACCGACATCCTTTTACGATGTCGGTTTTTTTGTCATCCGTTTTAGAAATACTTCTTTCTCCAAAACAAGAGAGCTGTTACAGACGTAATGGCGGTGGACATGATCATAATGATCGTGAATGCGTGCGGATGACCCTGAAAAGGAAGCGCGACGTTCATCCCGTAGAAGGTGCCGATCACCATAGGCAAGGTGATGACAATGGTAATGGCGGTCAACAGCTTTAATACGCGATTCAAATTGTTGGAGATGACGGAGCCAAAGCCATTCATGATGTTCCCTAAAATCGCCGTATAGATTTCCGTCATTTTGATGGCCTGCTTGGTTTCGATTTTTACTTCTTCCAGCAGTTCCTTATCTTCTTCGTACATTTTCAAATAACTGCCGCTCCGAAGCAGGGAGATCAACAGACTGTTCGTTTCCAGGGACGTCGAAAAATATACGAGACTTTTCTGCAATTCAAGCAAGGTAAGCAGTTCAATGTTTTTCGTCGATTGTCGCAATGATTTTTCCAGTGTTTCTGTCTGCTTGTTGATTTTTTTCAAGTAATGCAAATATTCATGCGACGTATTCGATAAAATTTGCAGAACGAACCGGTTGCGCATATGCGTGTGAAAACTTTTCACTTTCCCTTGGACGAACTCATTCATGACAGCCGTTTCTACCAGGCAAACGGTTAAGATGTAATCTTCCATCACCATGATTCCCAACGGAACCGTCGTATAGTTGTTCTTCGTCCCTTCCTTCGTGGAGACTGGGATGTCCACGTAGAGCATCACGCGGTTTCCTTCCTTGTCGATCCGTCCGATTTCTTCGTCATCAAGGGCATCCTGCAAAAAATGAAGGTCAATCGCCAACTCCCTGACGACTTGTAGCTTTTCTTGCTCAGAAGGATCTGTCAGATGGATCCAGCAGCCTTTTTCAAATTGTTGCAGTTCTTCTATTTTTCCCATGGCATTCGTTTTGTAAATGTTCAACATGGTTTTCTCATCCTTTCGCATATAAGGATCGGAGGGATACGACCATGTTGCGCAAGCATGTCTACATAATAACTACTTACATACACTCGTCCCATAAAAAGGGAGAATGTCAAATAAGGTATGGGGAACATGCCGCAGCGCCACAAGGCCGTAAAACTCTCCGTACACAATCTTGATTGCAGGTATTCATTCGGCAACTTGGACTACTGTCCATCAAAACGTTCCCCCCTTTCGAAAATGAAAACCCTCTAGCGGGAATCCAGAGGGTTAGAAAAGTGCACAAAATAACACCGTTTTTCTCCCCTACCAGAGCTTTGGCACTATACAACGTAAAGGAAACATTCCTTAGCCACCTTAAGAAAAGCCTTAGTTCGGCAGTTCCTGTTCTACCCATTGGCATCTTTCGATATTTCCGGGCAGTGGCCTATTTTTGTATAGGAGCCTCACCTAACGAGGATGAATGATTGACTTTGCCAATCACGTTTTCTCGTCCTACATGCATGTTATTCATGTCCTATCAGACGGTGTCGGCTTCTAACTATGACCAACTTACCCTATTTTGCTGCTATTCTTCCGCGATTCATGACAAACCAAATTGGTCCGTGTGACATACAGTAAGAGAGGGATATTCCCACAAAGGGAGGGGCCGACTTGAGCGGAGATTTTGTTTCGAACTTGCTCGATAAGCTAAGCCAAAAAACAGGGCGGCAATGGACGCTTAACGATATTATGAAGCTCGCGGAAAAAATGCCGAAGGGCGGAGCCAATGTAGATGCGCTGCTCGATGAGCTGGGAAATATGGGATTCGAAGTGCCAGAGGAGACGAAAGAGCGCGTCAGGGATCGTGTAAAGGACGGCAACTCCATCTCCATGGAAGAGTTAGGGAACTTAATGCCCAAAGAAGTAAAGGCGAAGAGCCGCAAGTCGAAGAAGCCGATCAAGCCAATCAGGGCGACTGCCAAAAGCAAAACAGTCTTACTGTCAGATCGCATCAAAAAGCTATCAGGCAAAGGCAAGAAAAAACGATAATATCATCCAAGCAAATGCAGATGCATGCAGTCGCAAGTGCCGAACAGGCACGGGCGGCTGTGTTTGTTTTCCTGACGAAGTTATTGATAATAGCGTACAATTATTTTATAATATATAAGTATTGTTCGTGTTTTGGTCATTAGTTACTCATGTTTTCACTAAAATTCAGGAGGTTCTATCCGTGAGTGTGAAAAAAGCGTTGATCAGCGTTTCTGACAAGACAGGATTGATTCCGTTTGCCCGTCGATTGGTAGCCGCCGGGGTACAGATCATTTCTACCGGGGGTACGGCTTCTCTTTTAAAAGCAGAGGGAGTTCCCGTCATTGGCATTTCTGAAGTGACCGGATTTCCAGAAATTTTGGACGGTCGCGTCAAAACGTTGCATCCCAATATCCACAGCGGCCTCTTGGCTGTAAGGGACAGTGAAGCACATGTGCAGCAACTAAAAGACCTGGGGATTGAAACCATTGATCTGGTTGTCGTGAACCTTTATCCTTTCAAGGAAACGATAGCGAAGCCAGACGTGACATATGAAGACGCCATTGAGAATATTGATATTGGTGGACCAACGATGCTGCGTTCTGCTGCGAAAAATCACGCGTTCGTCAGTGTAGTGGTCGATGCAGCCGATTATGAAAAAGTAGCAGAAGAAATTGAAGCAAATGGCGATACTACGCTAGAAACCCGTCGCAAGCTGGCTGCAAAAGTTTTCCGCCATACAGCAGCCTATGATGCCTTGATCTCTCGCTATTTGAGTGAGCAGGTGGGCGAACTGCTGCCTGAGAGCTACACGGTGACTTACGAGAAAGCACAGGATTTACGCTATGGGGAAAATCCACATCAACGTGCGGCATTTTACCGTGAGCCGTTGTCCGATCAGTTGAGCATCGGGAATGCAAGCCAACTGCAAGGAAAAGAGCTTTCCTATAACAACATCAATGACGCAGATGCAGCGTTGGCGATTGTACGCGAATTCGCTGAACCTGCTGTCGTTGCGATCAAGCACTCCAACCCGTGTGGAGTAGGGATCGGCACTGATATTCGCGCCGCTTACCAAAAAGCGTACGAAGCAGACCCTGTCTCTATTTATGGTGGGATCGTGGCAGCAAATCGCCCGATTGACCGTGACACCGCACTCGCGATGAAAGAGATTTTCTTGGAAATCATTATCGCACCGGACTTCACCGACGAGGCGTTGGCTGTTCTGGCTGAGAAAAAGAACCTGCGTCTGTTGCGTATCTCGGCGCTGAATGAACCAGCCAAAAAAGTGGACAATCTGTTCCGCGTGGCTCCTGTAGCAGGCGGGGCACTCATTCAAGACTTCGACTACAAGCAGCTCGAAGAAAGCGAGATTCAGGTGGTCACAGACCGCAAGCCTTCGGAAGAGGAACTGGCACAGCTGAAATTCGCGTGGAAGGTCGTCAAGCACGTCAAATCAAATGCGATTCTCTTGGCAAAAGACAATATGACCATCGGCGTGGGTGCAGGCCAGATGAACCGCGTTGGGGCAGCGAAAATCGCCATCGAACAAGCAGGTGCATTGGCAAGTGGCTCGGTTATGGCCTCGGATGCGTTTTTCCCAATGGGAGATACCGTGGAGGCGGCAGCTAAAGCAGGGATTACTGCTATCATCCAGCCAGGCGGCTCCATTCGCGACCAAGAATCGATTGATGCTTGCAACCGAGCGGGTATTGCGATGATCTTTACCGGCACGCGTCATTTCAAGCACTAAAAGAGGCTATTCGGGAGTAACTTTCGCTTTTTTAACACGTATGAAAGAGTGGATTACCTCTCACACAGGAGGAAATACGATGAAAATATTAGTGATCGGTGGCGGCGGTCGAGAACACACGATTGCCTGGAAGCTGTTGCAGAGTTCTAAAGTGACGAAGGTATACTGTGCGCCAGGAAATGGGGGCACCGCCCAAATCGCGCAAAACGTACCGATCGGCGTCCATGATTTTGCTGCACTGGTTCAATTCGTCAAGGATGAAGGAATTGATTTGACTGTCGTTGGCCCGGAAGATCCTTTGCTGGCGGGGATTGTTGACTTTTTCCAGGAGCGCAATCTGCCGATCTATGGCCCGAATCAAAAAGCGGCAATGATCGAGGGAAGCAAGTCTTTTGCGAAAAGTTTAATGAAACGCTACGAGATTCCGACGTCTGCCTATGAATCGTTTCTGGATTACGAATCGGCGAGTGCATACGTGAGAGAGCAGGGCGCTCCTATCGTTGTCAAAGCGGATGGCTTGGCAGCGGGGAAAGGAGTCGTTGTCGCAGAGACGGTGGAGGAAGCAGAAGAGGCACTCCGTCAGATTATGCAGGAAAGCGTCTTTGGTGAAGCGGGAGCTCGCGTGGTCATTGAGGAGTGCATGTTCGGCGAAGAGCTGTCGCTGTTGTCTTTCGTCGATGGAGAGACAGTTAAGCCGATGATTACTTCTCAGGATCATAAGCGAATCTTCAATGATGACCGCGGTCCCAATACAGGCGGCATGGGAACATACGCCCCGGTACCGCAAATGTCTGCTGAGCTGGTGGACGAGATCGTCAAAACGATTGTCCAACCGATGGCGTCAGGGATGGCCAAGGATGGCATTCCGTTCAAAGGCATTCTCTACACAGGTCTGATGATTACGGAGCAAGGCCCGAAAGTCGTGGAGTTCAATGCACGTTTTGGCGATCCGGAGACACAGGTGCTCTTGCCGTTGCTCGAAACAGATTTGCTCGACATTTTTGTCGGAACAATCAATGGCGAGCTCGATGCAGTCGATGTGACATGGAAAAAAGGAAGTGCTGTCTGTGTCGTCATGGCAGCGCCGGGTTATCCTGGAGAATATCCAAAAGGTACGTTGATACACGGACTGGGTCAGGCAAACGAGGGAGCTACGGTGTTTCACGCAGGGACGAAGGAAACCGAGGAAGGCATCGTTACGAGCGGTGGCCGTGTGCTTGGCGTCGTGGCAACAGGAACGGATTTGGCGCATGCACGTGAGACAGCGTACGCGAAGGTGCAAGGGATCTCGTTTGATGGGGCGCAGTATCGCACGGATATTGCGGCACGAGCGATGAAGTATCAGCAAAAGGGATAAAAAAACAAGCTGTTCCTTCGGTAGAAAATTCTACTTAGAGGGAACAGCTTTTTTGGTTATTACATACCCACGTTTTCACTAGCGATTGCCGCTTTTTCCGCTTTGGCCGCAGCCACCTGCGAAAGGAAATAAACAATCAGAAACAGCAGCAAGCAAGCCGCCGACCAGCGGTACATGACAGAGTAGCTCGAATGTGTCGCGATGACGCCGAGGAGCATTGAGCCGACCGCAATCCCCAGGTCGATGGAATTAAAGAACAGTCCATTCGCCATGCCGCGTTGCTCAGGCGTGACGACCTTCACCATCCACGCCTGGATAGATGGCTGAATCATGCCATAGCCAAGGCCGTAGAAGGCAGCAGAGACGAGAAGCAAGGACTCTGTCGTTGTCAGGGACAGGAGCAAGAGGCTGACCCCGACGAAAATCGCACCGGGAGGCAGGACGGCGATGTGCCCTTTGCGATCATACAGCTTGCCGGAAAACGGACGAATCAACACCATCGCCAGTGCGTTCGTAAGGAAAAACCAGCCGACATTCTCAATGTGGGCTTCTTTTCCGTACAAGGCCAAAAAGCTGAGAATCCCGCCATACGTAATGGACAAACAAAAATTCAGTCCAGCTGGAAGCAGCAGCTTTTTATCATAAAATCGGCGAATGCCTGTGACAGTTTGTACGTTCCCGGACGACACAGGAAGCTGATTGTAGGCACGGATAAAATGCATCAGCGGAAAAATAATAGCAACTAACAATACGAGAACCATGAGCATCGAGCCGAACCCAAACCCATTTAACACTCCAAGTCCAATCAACGGGCCGAGTGCCATAGCCAAGCTGGTCGATAAGCCGAAATACCCCATGCCTTCACCGATTCGTCTGGCAGGAATCACATTGGAGACAATCGTCGGAAAGGTCGTGCTGCCCATCCCAAAGCCAATGCCGACTAAAATTCGCAGCAGAAGAAAGAAAACAATGCTTCCCGCCCAGTAATAGCCTGCGCTAAAAATCGCGACGAATCCAAGTGCTACGATTGCCAAGAGCTTACTGCTTTTCGTTTTCAATGCTTCTCCGGTAAACACCCTTGCGATCACTGCTGCAAGTGAAAACAAGCTAATAACCAGGCTGACGACAAAATCATTGGCCTGATACGCTTCCTTCACATAAGCAGGGAATGTTGGGGTCTGCATTTGAACGGTGAGAAACAACAACAAATTGCATACAGTTAACAGGACAAAATCTCTCGTCCACAGTCTCTCTCTACTCTCTCCCAATGCTGTCACTCCTAGTCAGTCGTTTTTCTATTGATGTTCTCGTTAATCTCCAGCAAGATTTCTCGCAAGAAGGCCAGCTTTTCAGGAGAAATCCCCTCCAAAATGTCTGCAACGGCCTGAGCCTCTACAGGAATCGCTTGCTCAATCCATTCTCGTCCTTTCGGGGAAAGCGTAATGATGTACGCACGGCGATCTTGTTCGCTCAAAGTCTTTTCGATAAAGCCTTTTTTGGCGAGTGTGTCTAAAATGCGTGTCATGGAAGGTTGATCCTTGGCAGAGCGCTGGGCCAGCTCTTTTTGATTGATGCCCTCTTCTTTTCGTAGCCGATACAGGACGGCAAACTGCTCCGTGGTCAAATCAAACTCCTTTAAAAAAAGGGAAACATAATGAATCATTCTCCGGTATGTATTTCCGATAAGAAATCCAACCGGTTCTTTTTGCCAATGATCGATCAGGGGAATGACCCTCTTTCGTTCAAAAATACTTGCAATGACAATTATATGTATAACAATTATTTTTGTAAATGGAAAAAACCGCCCAATGACAGGCGGTTAGTTGCTGCTCCTTTATTGACGATATCTTCCTCTTTTTCGCGAGGTGCGAAAGAAGTAATAACCCATTACGCCGATGACGCCAATGATCGTGGCAATAACAAAGAAGTTATGGGACATCCATTCATACATCTGGGAGCCGACAAGCATATGCGGTGCCTCCTCTCCTTACGTGTACGTGGGGTAGCGAGTGTTGCTGTTGTTATTTTCCTGGGAGCGAAATGAAATGATCTCTCTTGCCGCTTTTTCGAGAAGTTGATCCTCGGGAGTAAGCTTCATGTTTTGTTGATTGTTGATTGAATGTTTTTCCTGGTTCCTCGATAATTGTGGGCTTGCAGAATACTGTATGTTTGCTTTATTCGTTGTGGCTGAAGTGTTGCTCTCGTCGTCTTGGCCGGTGTTCGAGTCTTTGATGGGGGCAATATTCATGGAGCGGGTAAACTGGTTGACTGCCATCTGTACGCCTTTTTTCTTGAGCTGATCCATCATGCCTTGAATGCCATTTCCCTTTTTCGTATTGATGCCCATCGCTGCGTACATCGGACAAAAGCGAGTAGCTCCTTCTGCTACTTTCATTGCTGAAAAAGCCATGAGCAGCCATGGAGTGTTGGATGGGCGACGGCTCATTCTTCCGATGCCGTACGCCAAGCCCAACAGACCGCCAGTTATTCGAATCATGGCATCAGTTCTACCTACGTTTTTATGCATGAGAGTTGTCCTCCTGTCGCTATTACGTCTATTCCCTAGTGTGTAATAAAGGGCGACAAGACACCCGTGGGAATTGTTACTACCATCATCAAGCTTGCAGGGGAATGAATGATGGGCGGAGAAGGTGTAGAGAGCGATGAACGACCGTTCATTTTGGAAAAACATCGGGAGACCAGCGAGGAGAGAAGAAATGATGCGTGTACGAGCCCTATCAGATCGTGATTACTTGAACATGATTCGCGTGAGCAGACGTCAAGCACCGGCAAGCCTCTGGATAAAAGGCGCAAGCGTTCTAAATGTGTACACAAAAGAATGGCAAGAGCATCACGTCGTAGTGGCAGGAGAACGTATAGCTTATGTAGGAGAAAAAGAGCCGCTGGTCGATGACCAGACCGTAATCATGGAGGCGGCTGGGCAATATCTCGTGCCGGGTTACATCGAGCCTCACGCGCATCCGTTTCAATGGTATAACCCTTACACGTTGGCTGACTTTGCTTTGCAAACGGGGACGACTGGAATGGTGTCGGACACGTTAATGCTCATGCATCTGCCCTTTTCGCAAACGGCAGCGATCATGGATTCTTTGGCAGCACATCCCGTGAAGCAATTTTTCTGGGGTAGACTCGATCCGCAGACAGGGAAAGCTCATCCGTCGTTCACGAAGGACAATTTGGCGCGAATGCTGGAACATCCACGCGTGATCCAGGGTGGGGAGTTGACAAATTGGGGCGGCGTTTTGCAAGAGGATGAGACGCTGCTTTTTGGTTTGAAGCATACGCGGGACTTGGGCAAAAGGATGGAGGGGCATCATCCGGGAGCTTCTTACGAGACATTGAACATTGCCGCAGCATCCGGCATAACAGCTTGTCACGAGGCTATCACCGCAGCCGATTTGCTGTCGCGTATCCGTTTAGGCATGTATGCGACACTGCGCCATTCCTCTATTCGTCCTGATCTGCCGGAGCTGGTGAAGGGCTGGCTGGAGTTGGGGGTGCCGTGGTCTTCACGAATGATGCTGACATCGGATGGAAGCACGCCCCCGATGCATCGTGACGGGTTCATGGATAGTACGATCCGTGTGGCCATGGAAGCGGGGATGCCGCCAGAGGAAGCGTATGTCATGGCGACGCTGAACCCGGCTGTCTATTATGGGCTGGACGCGGAGATCGGAGGAATTGCGCCGGGTCGAATCGCGGATATGCTGTTGTTGACGGCAATGGATCAACCGACTCCATCCATCGTGATTGCGAACGGACAACGAGTAGCAGAAAAAGGAAACCTGCTCGTCCCAACCGTTCAGCCACAATGGGAGGAAGCTTCGTTACGTTTGACAGATCCATTGAAAAAACAGGCACATCCCGATTGGTTCCGTTTGCGCCCAGATGAGGACGGCAAGGTACCTGTGCTACAGATGCTGAATGCCGTTATAACCCGGCTGTCGATGGAGAACATGCCCGTTGATCAGGATGGATACGTATCCTTGCAGCATGATCCGCAGTTGGCAATGATCGCTATTATTGATGCGACTGGAGGCAATCGAACAATGGCAGTGCTTCATGGCTTCGGTGAGCATCTCGAAGGGCTGGCCAGCACCTATTCAGCCTCTGGGGATTGGATCGTAATCGGACGCGATCCCCAAACGATGGCACAAGCACTGGAACGTATTCGGGAAATAAAAGGTGGAGTCGTCCTGATCGATAAAGGAAAAATTATTTGCGAATGCCCATTGCCTCTTGCTGGAAAATTCGCGTCTGCACCGATGGAAGAAGTAATCAGCATGGGTGAAAATTTGGTAAATCAGCTTCGTTCCAAAGGACATGTCCATCTCGATCCGATTTATTCGATTTTGTTTTTTACGGCTACCCACTTGCCCTATGCACGTCTAACGGCAACAGGCATTGTCGACGTGAAGAGTGGGCAAATCGTCGTTCCGGCACTTCCTCTACCTTGAGGGAGTGTTTATTTTTTTGTTTGTAAATAAATGATATATGAATATAAAATATATTTTACTTCTTGTAAATTATCAGATTTATTTTAAAATAAAAACAACCAAGCCTCATCTATCTTTATCCCCAAAGAGTCATCGTTTTTGAAAGTCGCAACCTGGCTAGCAAGGTAGATGGACTGGGTAACAAGAAAAAAGAATGATAAAAGGGGGATTCATTCTTAATGAAAAAGCGTTCTTATGTGGGGGTTTTATCTGCGGTATTGGCTGCGAGTATGGCATTAACAGGTTGCGCAGGAAACGGTAATTCAAGCGGCGGAAGTAACGCAAGCGGGGGGCAAAGTCAGCCAGCTCCAGGAAACAGTGGTGGAGGAACGACCGAGGGTGGCCTCATCAAAATTGCCACACAATCCCCTCTGTCCGGGAGCAATTCTGCTATCGGTGATGCGATTAAGACAGGAGCGGGTTACGCTCTCGAACAGCGCAAGGAAGAGTTTAAAGCACTTGGCTTTGATCTCCAGCTTTTCCCTCAGGATGATCAAGGCGACCCGAAAATCGGGGTATCCAATGCGGAGATGCTCATCTCTGATCCCGATGTGTACGGTGTAGTTGGGCATTATAACACAGGGGTTGCGATTCCATCGTCTGTAAAGTACGAGGAAGGCAAGCTGGTCATGGTATCCCCGGCAAACACAGGCGTAAAGCTCACGGAGGAAGGCAAGAAAACCGTTCATCGAATCTGTGCTCGCGATGATGCACAAGGACCAAAGGCTGCTCTATATGCAAAAAATACACTTGGTGTAAAAACGGCCTATATTATCCATGATAAGACAGCATACGGCCAAGGTCTGAGTGATCAAGTGAAGATGCAATTCGAAAAGGACGGGGTTCAAATCCTTGGCTTTGAGGGCATTACCCAGGGCGAAAAGGACTATAGCGCGGTACTTAACCAGGTAACGGTGAAAAACCCGGACATCATCTTTTTTGGCGGTCTTTATCCAGAAGGTGGAATTTTGATCAAGCAAGCTCGTGAAAAAGGATTTAAGGGTTATTTTATGGGTGGCGACGGCTTGGATTCTTCTGATATGATAAAAATAGCCGGTAATGCCGTCGAAGGAGTAGTCTTTACGTCAGTAGCTGGAGACGTAACGCAAACCGAAGAGGGCAAGAAATGGGCTGAAGAGTACAAGAAAGCCACAAACAAGCCTCTGGAAACCTATTCCGTCTATGGTTTCGACTCCATGAACGTCATCCTCAATGGTGTCTTGGAAGCTGCCAAAGCGAACGGAGGCAAAAAACCAACCCGCGAGCAAGTCCTCGATGCAGTCCACAAAACCAAAGATTTTCAGGGTCAATTCACCAAGGTTACCTTTGATGAAAAAGGTGACAACACAAATGCAGATGTATTCATTTACAAGTTTGACAAGGACAAATCCATTTTCGTAGGCAAGGCCGAGTAATCACACCACACAACGCGCACACACTCCCATGCCTCATACCAGGATAGGGGGCTGCACGCCGGTGTTGGCCCCTTTTCCACGAGAAAATAAGTCCAGTCAACGAAACGAATGCAGAAAATTTGTACAAGTCTACAAGGGAAATGAGGGATGGGAAAGCATGATCAATATTTTGCCTCAGGTGTTGGTTGACGGATTGACACTTGGATTTATGTACGCAGTCGTGGCTTTGGGCTACACAATGGTTTACGGGATTTTAGAAATTATCAACTTTGCCCATGGAGACATTTTCATGGTCGGAGCCTTTATCGGTACAGAGGTATTATTGATCTCTGATGCACTAGGGGCACTTGAAGGTATGAATCCATTTGTCGCACTTTTCATAACACTCATAATTGCCATGGTATTAACTGGTGCTTTGGGGGTAGGGATTGAGAGGATTGCCTATCGACCATTGCGCGGAGCACCTCGTCTTGTGCCGTTGATTTCGGCGATTGGCGTATCATTTTTGCTGCAAGACCTCGTACGTTTTACAGAAGCACTGGCTCGCAATGAGTTTTATCTGAACAGTCCCGCTCTTTTTACAGGATCGATTCCATTAGGAAGTATTGCTACGATTCCAACAAAAGGCTTGATCGTGATTGTAATTGCGATCGTCATGATGATTGCATTGACGTTGTTTGTGAATAAAACAAAGTGGGGAATCGCCATGCGCGCCGTCGCACAGGACCAGAGTACGGCTTCGCTGATGACCATAAATGTAAACAAAGTAATCATGCTTACGTTTTTGATTGGCTCCAGCCTGGGTGGCGCGACAGGCGTTCTGTTTGCCCAAAACTATGGGACGATCGATCCGTATATCGGTTTTATCCTCGGTCTAAAAGCATTTACAGCTGCCGTACTCGGCGGGATTGGGAATCTGCGTGGTGCGATGATCGGTGGCGTACTCCTCGGTCTTCTTGAATCCTTGTCCGGTGCCTTTATGGGGCCGTTGACCAACGGTGCCTTTGGTGCAGAGTACAAAGACGTGTTTGCGTTCAGTATTTTAATTCTCGTGCTTCTCTTCAAGCCAGAAGGACTGTTTGGCGAAGCTGTAAAAGAGAAAGTGTAGGTGAAATAAATGGCAAATTTCGCTTGGAAATCGTTCAAAGGCATTCCGCTCGTATTCACGTTGATTTGGATTGTAGCCTTTTCGGCTGCATTGTACTTGATGGATAAATCAGTCATTGCGTTTCTCGGCATTCTTTCTTCCATTGTGCTTGTCTATTACACCAATACCTCCAAATCGATCAAAATGACGATTGGGGCTATTGTTCTCCTCCTGATCATTCCATTGGTAGCAGGTGAAAACCGATACTACATGGAAGTAGCTTCACAGGTAGGCATCTACGTAGCGATGGCTCTGGGCTTGAATATCGTAGTAGGCTTTGCTGGTCTGCTTGACTTGGGTTACGTTGCGTTTTTTGCTGCTGGGGCTTATGCGTATGCGATTTTCTCGACCTCGCAAGCGAATGAGTTTATTGCAGGGAATCTGTTCCCGCTCTCCGGTGAGTGGTTTTGGCCATTTCTTATAGTTGGCTTGATTGTGGCTGCTGTTTTCGGAATATTGCTAGGATTGCCAGTTCTCAGAGTAAAAGGCGATTACCTCGCAATCGTGACTTTGGGCTTTGGTGAAATCATTCGCATTGTTTTCAATAACCTGGACAAGCCCATCAACATCACCAACGGTCCGCAGGGAATCACGCCGATTCCGTCTCCTGAGCTGTTTGGGATCAAAATGGGGACGCCATTTTACTTTTACTTCATTGTGTTGTTTGTGATTGCCTTTATCGTTTTGGCGAATATACGCTTTGAACATTCCCGTTTGGGACGTGCATGGATTGCGGTGCGCGAGGATGAGCTGGCTGCCCAGTCTATGGGGATTTCCCTGTTGAATACCAAGCTGGCTGCATTCGCATTGGGTGCCTCCTTCGCTGGTGTCGTGGGTGTTATCTTTGCAGCCAAGCAGACGTTTATCGATCCGACTTCCTTTACGCTGATGGAATCGATCGGGATATTGGTCATGGTTATTCTGGGTGGTAGTGGCAGCATTCCAGGGGTTGTGCTCGGTGCCGCTTTTGTCACGATCTTGCAGGTACAGCTGTTAAAAGAATTCTCCAACTTCCTGCACGGTCTGCAAAATTCGGGAATCATCAGTTTGCCGAACCAGCTGGACCCATCCAAGTTCCAGCGACTCATTTTCGGAATTATGCTCATTCTCGTTGCCTTGTATCGCCCTAACGGATTGATTCCGGCCAAACGGAAGAAAAACGATCTCGATGCGATCAAAAAGAGTGAGTTTGGCAAAGAAAAGCTGGGGATTCTCGGCAGACTGTCCCAATTGACTTCTGGAAAACAGTCGTAGCGGACGAGGAGGGAAATGAGCATGGCATTGTTAGAGGCAAAAAATTTAACGAAGCGCTTTGGTGGCTTGGTAGCCAATCAAGACGTCTCGATTGACATCGAAAAAGGAAGCATTACGGCGGTCATCGGTCCGAATGGGGCTGGAAAAACGACTTTTTTCAATATGATTACCGGATTTTACGAGCCAGACGAGGGAGAAATTCTTCTGAATGGCAAAAGCATCAAGAAGCTTCGTCCTGATCAGATCGCGAGTCGCGGTATCACCCGCACCTTTCAAAACATTCGTCTGTTCAAGGAAATGACGGCATTGGAAAATGTCATGGTGGGTGTGCATAGCCGTTTATCCGCTGGAATTCTCGGAATCTTGTTCAACTCCAAACGTGTACGCCAGGAGGAAGAGCGGACGCGCGTTGAGGCTTATCAGCTCATGGAGTATGTCGGGATCGCGCATATTGCCAATGAAGCGGCTGGGAGTCTGCCTTACGGACTGCAACGACGCTTGGAAATTGCCCGGGCGATGGCGACAAATCCACAAATCATTTTGCTCGATGAACCAGCGGCAGGGATGAACCCTCGCGAAACGGTTGAGATGACGGATTTTATTCGTCGGCTGAAAAAAGAGCTCGATTTGACGATTATCTTGATCGAGCATGATATGAAGCTGGTCATGGGACTAAGCGAATACATTCACGTGCTGGATTACGGGAGAAAAATTGCAGAAGGAACACCCGAACAAATCCGCAACAACCCTAACGTCATTGAGGCCTATCTCGGAAAAAGTGCGTCGGACGTGTCGTAGAAGGAGGAAAATCGATGGCATTGCTAGAGCTGACTAACGTTCATACGTATTACGGCGGCATCCACGCATTAAAAGGATTGAGTATAACGGTAAATGAAGGTGAAGTGGTGACGCTGATCGGTTCCAACGGGGCAGGTAAATCGACCACGTTGAAAACGATTTGTGGGCAGACTCGGGCCAAAGAAGGAAAAGTCATCTTTAATGGCAAAGACATTACGCAGCTGCGTACACATGATATTGCCTTAGCAGGAATCGCCCACGTTCCGGAAGGCCGCCGCATTTTTCCAAAGCTGACCGTACGCGAGAATTTGGAGATGGGTGCCTTTAGTGTATCCGATAAAAAGGTGATTGAAGAAGGAATCGAGCGTGCCTTTGCTTACTTTCCACGTCTGAAGGAACGGGTCAATCAAAAAGGTGGCACGATGTCCGGGGGCGAGCAGCAAATGCTGGCGATTGCTCGTGGACTGATGATGAAGCCAAAAATTCTCATGCTCGATGAACCATCGATGGGATTGGCGCCGATTTTGGTGGAGCAGATTTTTGACATCGTTACGGAGCTGAACAAGGAAGGCATGACGATTCTCTTGGTTGAACAAAATGCGAATCAAGCGCTGTCTGTCGCCCATCGCGGTTATGTGATTCAGACGGGCGAAATTATTTTGCAAGACGATGCCCAGACATTATTGATGAATCCGCAGATAAGAGAGGCGTATTTGGCGTAATATTGGTGTAATAGAAACGTGAGTACCGATGGGGATTTTTGCTCCCGTCGGTTTTTCATTTATTCAGCGAGGAGGATGTGGCTTGCTAGATATTAGTCCCCGCTTTGTAGAAGGGAGCGAGCCTCTCTATTTACAGCTTTATCGCTATTTTTGTACAGAAATCCAAGGGAGGCGCTTAATCTCCGGGACGCGTCTGCCTTCTGTTCGGGCATTGAGCGGATTTTTGCAGGTGAGTAAAACGACTGTCGAGAGTGCCTATCACCAGCTCATGGCAGAAGGCTACATCGAGAGTCGGGAGCGCAGCGGATTTTATGTAGTCGATGTGGACTGGGATGGGCCTATACCTGCACCTATAGGGAAAGGGCAGCAAGCAGCTAAAACAGCTTACGTCCAACCCTCTCTGCCTACGTCCTCAGCAGTTCCGATCCAATATAATTTTCACCAAGCGCGCGTTGATGCCGAGCATTTTCCTTTTGACCGTTGGCGCAAGTACACCAACCAGTGCATGCAGGAAGAAAATAAGCAAGTGCTCTACTACGGCGACGGACAAGGCGAGCCGCAGCTGCGGGAGGAGCTCGCACGCTATCTCGGACGTGCTCGGGGTGTGCAAGCTACGCCAGAACAAATTGTGATCGGTGCGGGGACGCAGGTGATGATCAGCTTATTGGGGTTCTTATTCGGGACGCGGGGACAGGCTGTTGCGATGGAAGAGCCGGGCTATCACGGTGTTCGTGTCGTGTTTTCCCATTTGGGCTATGATGTGCGCCCGATCAAGCTGGCGGAGGATGGAATCGATTTGGAAGCGCTCAGTGAGAGTGGAGCGCAACTGGTTTATATAACCCCGTCTCATCAGGACCCGTCTGGAATTGTCATGCCGTATGCCAAACGGCTAAAGCTGCTACACTGGGCGAATCAGACGGGGAGCTACATCATGGAGGATGACTACGATGGTGAGTTTCGCTATCATGGCAAGCCGATTCCTTCGCTTCAAGGGCTGGATACACAGGGACGCGTTATTTATCTGGGGACGTTTTCCAAGGCGTTGCTGCCGTCGATTCGCATTAGCTATATGGTTTTGCCGCATGCGTTATTGGCGGTGTATCAGGAGAAAATGGCTGACTTTGACCAGTCGGCATCGCGTATTCATCAGGAGACGCTGGCCCTGTTCATGAAAAATGGCGATTGGGAGCGGCATATTCGCAGGATGCGGACGCTTTACCGCAAAAAGCATGGGGCACTGCTTCAGTGCTTACAGGAACACTTTGGGGCGTACATCCGGATTAAGGGTCAGGATGCCGGGCTGTCTGTGACGGTAGAAGTGAAAAGTGAGAGCAGTTCGCAACAGTTGACGCAAATCGCGGCTGCATCAGGCGTTCGTGTCTATCCAACCGCACATAAATGGGTCCATCCGCAAGAAAATGGACTGCCGGCCTTTCAGTTTGGGTTCGGGGGGCAGACCATCGAGGAGATTGAGGAGGGCATTCGTCTGTTAAAACGTGCATGGGAGCCTTATTTGCACAAGGATATGGGCTAGTAATTTTAAAATCACCACGGCACTCAGCATGATTTGAGTGCCGTTTTATATAGTCCTTTAATGTTTGGCTGGCGGGATGCTCTGTCATAAATGAATTTTTTTAATTAATCGGTGTGATAAGCAAAATGATCATTCCAATGAAAAGACAAGAAATCTTGGGAATTTACTTTTCCATAACGGCTTCATCGAAGATTTTTCTGTAATGGTGCAAATCAAATTGAGAGGCTAATGCGTCGACTCTAGCCCAAAATTCATCTTCATTGAAGCCAACAAAATCTATAACGATAAACTCTGAGAGATTAGGGAAAGCATGGGCTATACGGAAATTTCTATAAAAGGTAGCCTCGTCAAAAGTACCACTGTTTTTTAGGTCTAGGAAAGCTTGATGAATTAATTTCTTATAAGCGATCTTCTTTACCTCAGTCATTAGATCAACTCCTTTAAACAAGCGAATACTACAGTTTGTTGGGGAATCCTGCAAAAGGATGAACAGTTGATTTAACAAACCACACGTTGAGTTGAATGGAACGAGTGGTAATAAGAGGCTATTCACGGAAGAAACGGAGTGCAGCTTTGTGATAAAAGCAAAAAATGAAAAGCAGCATCCCAAAAAGGGAGTGCTGCAAATAATTAAGGGACGTACTGTTCTGTAACTTTTGTGATGACTCCATTCTTTACTTCAACGTGGAACGGTATCTGATAAGGAATCCCCTTGGAAAGCACAAACTTTTTAAAAGTATCGGCGTTTACTGCTTCATTCCAATGGAAATTCCCATCTTTTTGTGTAGAGTTGGTTTGAAGAGTAAACGAAGCCTTCGGAGAAACTTCAAACGTTCTAATTTTAAGATTGCTATTACGAATGTAATATGGCATTGGATAGTCCTCTTTTTCCAATGGATGATCTTGGCGATAAGCTTTTACTGCTGCCTCACCGAAAAACCATTGAACATAGTCAAGCGAAACGATTAACTTTCCGTTTTTCACTTGTAACGTTTTCACATAGGCCATTGATTTTTCAAGGGTATTTCCTTGTTTATCCTTGATGCTTGTTGGAACAATTACTTGGGGAGGAACAGGCGCAACTGTTCCTTGCTGTGAAGCTGCATGCGCGTCAGGAACAAGCAAAGCACAGAATAACAAAGAAGAAAGCAGCAAATATGTTTTTCTCATAGGGTGTCATTTCCTTTCTGTTTACACGTAATACGATTCACAATTAGTAGGACGAAAAACAAACGAGACCGTTACTCCTCAAGATGAAAAATTTAACATAACTATATTGAGTGTAAAATAGGTGAACGGATTGAGCAAAGAATTTGACCTTATATCAGACATACATCTTGATTTTTGGATGAAAGTTGAAAATCCACTACACAAGATGGTGCCTCAAATCAAGAACTTGATTAAAAGAATCTTACCTGATATTCACCCATAAAGTGCTTATCATTGCTGATGATCTAGGTCATTACACTTGGCAAATCAGTGTAAGTGATTCGAGATTAACACAGATTAATAAAGTTGTGGGAGAGTATGACGTTTGGGTACATGTGTTCCTTCCATTTTCCCAAGCTGAAGGTAAAGATCAAAGAAAGCAGCAAAGGCGGATTCACGGGTCAGGTAGATGTTGCTTTTAAATCGCGTACTGACGGATCATCAGATTGGATTGTTGGTTTTGGAAATACTGCTGATGAAGCTTTAGAAGATGCAATTAAATCCTTTCTCAACAGTGTCCCGGAAAATGAAAGTCTAACGGAAGATGACTTTGAGTGGTCAGAGTCAAGTAATTGGAACTGATGCTGTATATCTAGTTGTGATGGACATCTGCATCAAACAAGTGTCTTAAGATGGTTCTCAGTAACAGGCTCGAAAACAAAAGCCACCATGACTTATCAAAACAAACGGAATGTTTCAGGTAATGGAAAGCATCGATCCTCCAGCAGTAGTTGAGAACGAAGACGGGTCTCTGACTGAAAAGCAGAGGCTTTTTTGTTATGGAGTACCTTCGAGACTTTAATACTACTAGAGCTACAATGGCTGTCGGCTACAGTAAGATAACAGCTTATGCCATCGGGTGGGAGAATTTGAGGAAACCTCAGATTCAGGCAGAGATCAAGCGATAGAAATAAGCAACGACAGTGAGCTGGGAATGAGTGAGCAGCGAATTGTGGCCGAGTACATGAAAATTGGCTTTGCTGACATTTCAGAGTATGTGGAGTTTGGACAGCAGGTAATTACCGGTATCTAGTATCCAGAGGATACTACTGGTGCCATTGAAAGAAAATGACTACTCATTAGACGGACCTTGGTAACAGGTTGGAATAGCAAAGTATTTCAGCTGATCGGTCGGTTCAAGGTCATCCCGTGGAAAATTACAAATATAAGGGGTGTTGCTGAGGGGATTATCAAATTTTGTATTGGAGGTGCAATTCTATCTATTTCATAAGTGAAATTAGTCTTTTTGCAGATTCACTATCTGAGGGGTTAGCTGATAAAGCTTCGACACATTTTATAAACTCCTCCAATTCTTGGGGATTGTTATCGATCGTTGCATGTTGAGAATTTTGAAAGTAGTTTTCAAGCATGTATCCGTAACTAAGTACGTTCTTGGCTTCTTCAGTTGTACCTACAGTAAATGATGTACTATCAACAAGGATTTGAACTTTACTCGCATGGGAAAGCGCTAATTTAAATTTTGTATCCCAATCAGTGCTTTGACTTAATGATGTAGCGATAGACTTTAAACTTCTTTGAAAATCAACATCAATGCGCTCTTGGTAAAGTTCTAAATGACTTCTGCTTTTTACCAATCCCCAAATAGTTAAGACATTAGTTACTACTAATGCAGCAATTAATGTAGAGAAAAAGTATTTTTTACCAAATTTCAATGTAACCTCACCTTTTCGTTTTCTTTTAATTATATAACAAGGAGTGTAAGAAATGTTAAAAAAAGCAAAAGTGTCCATATCGGCAATGTTGCTTGCATCCATATTTTATATGGATACTACTACGATTTTGGCAAAATCCAACGACAATTTGAGTCAAGCTGAAATGAAAAAACTAAAGGAAATCTTTAAATTCTCTGATCAACATATAGAGGATTTGATAGAGGATGGATTTGTTCAAGATTATTTATCTATGGAAAAACCAGTAGTTAGTAAAAAAGAAGAATACTATGAGCTAACAAAAGAGCCAAATGGTAAAGTCGCAGTCGAGCAACTTACAAAAAAAGAGTTTGATATAAAGGTAACTGAAAACCAAGAGACCAACGAAGAGAAAGAAAAAGATGCAGAATCAGGTCTAATTTCGACACTAGGGCACGATATTGAAGATCGTCATGATTATATAACTTTAGAGACATGGTTTATATATGACGAAGTGGACTGGGACGCACAAGCTTCAGCACGTTTCGAATTTGCAGATAATAGTTCTACATATGGCTTTACAGAAGCAGATCTTTATGATGATATCCTTGCCATTGGTGTTAGCGAAAATGCTCGACTAATGCCTGGGACTGAGGATTTTTCTCTGAAATATCGTTTATATGGATTCAACGGTGAATATGATAAGTATGGAGAGCCTATTAATGAGTGGTACTCTGATAGTAAGACCGATAGTAAAGCAGATTTGCGGGACGCAGGTGGTTACGCATTTAACGTGAACTTCCCTAGTTTAAATAATAATAAAAGACAGTATATAAAAAATATTAGAGGCTACATGAAAGTCGATGTAGAACCTGAGGGCTCTTCTTGGTGCGGAGAGAGATATGATGTATTTAGCCATTATCTGCATACACAGTACAAAATACATTGGTCAGGTTCTGTCTCAATTCCTTTAGGTGGAAGTATTGCATTTGAATACGAAGATGATGTACAAAAAATTACAGGACACACTTCAGAGCGGATTCGCGATTAATAATTAGTATTTATTTTATCTGACGTTTAGTGTAACGATTAAAATTAATTGCATAACACTAAAAACACAGAAGACATGTCGAGTGTATCGATAATGTCTTCTGTGTTTTTAGTAAAGATGCGGTAGGGAGGTGAATGTCTTGCAAAAGATGCTCATGGAGCACTTTCATGAAGAGGACAAAGCTAATAATTCGTGACGTAAGGGTAACTTCGGAACTTCATATATTGCCAGTAGCTTTATTCGCTACTCTCCCAATGAATTGAGATTTGCAGCAATCAGCTTGAATTCCCAAGGAATCATGAGCTGGTCTATCTCGTCTCGCCGCTACGGCCTGGTATTGAACAGCAGAGGATGCGCAGGAGTCCACTGTCCGTTGAGGACTTTCATATACAGCAGAAGCTGGGTGAGATAGCATAAACAGAAACCTCCTGTCATCAGAGCAGACTGATAAACAGGAGGTTTTTTCATGGCAACTCAATCTAGCTTCAAGACATTCGATACCCTAACTGAGCCGACATCGCACGTACCGTCGCTAGCGTTTCTTGTAAAATCTCTTCTTGTTTTGGCATTACGCGGTCGGAGGGACCGATGACACTGACGGATGCAGTGACGTGTCCAGTTGAATCAAAAATCGGGGCAGCGATTCCGGTCACACCTGTATTGCGTCGATTCGAGCTGATTTCATAGCCTCGCTTGCGGATTGTCACCAAGTCCTCTTTGATTTCCTCAACCGACGTGTACGAATGAGGTGTGTAACTTTTCAGTGGATGTTCCTGCAAAATCTCATCCTGAAACTCCTCTGGCTGATAGGCAAGCAAAACCCTAGCAGCGGAAGTAGAGTAAAGAGGAAAACGCCGGAAGGATTCTACGGTAAAGCGAATGGGATGAAGCGAATCCTCTTTGGCTACATAAATCGCGTCCTTGGAATCTTGTACACATAAGACCGCCAATTCGTTTGTCCGTGAGACAAGCTGTTCTAAGAACGGCTTGGAAAAATCAACGATATCGTGATTCGTGAGCACCTTAGTGCCCAGCTCCAAAAGCGTGTAGCCAAGCGTATACTGCTTGGTTTTTTCATTTTGGCGGATAAAGCCTTCAGACTCCAGCGTGGACAGGAGCTTGTGAACGGCTCCCTTGGACAGCTGGAGTTTTTTGCTGAGCTCGGTTACCCCGAGTTCCTTTGGCGAATCGAGAAATATTTTTAACAGCCGACAGCCATTTCGAACAGAAGACAATACTTGGTCCATACAAACGTCTCCTTTAACGTACAGTAGCCCCTCTAAAAGAAGAGTCTCGATTGAAGTAATTTTACCATTAGAAAGAATGCTGGCAAGCCTGTAATTGGGGCAATGATGCTTCTAGTACGACTACCTTGAATAGTCAGTATCTTTGTGCTAGTATAACATTATCGTTCCCAAATAGGAAACGCCGTTCTCTATTTGTGAACAATACAGACAATCGGGGGTCGAACTTACATGAAGAAAAAGGCATTATCCGTCTTGTCCATTTTCGCTTTGACTGGTTCCTTGCTGGCTGGATGTGGCTCCTCCACGCCGCAAACATCTGCTCCTTCACCGGCTGCTGGCAACAATAGCGGCACCGAGGCACAAGCTCAGCTGGAAGACACACTGGTAGTAGCAGGGAACGGCGCGACCGTTGAAAAGATGATGAAGGATGAAGTGTTCAAGAAGTTTAACGAGAAGTATCCGAATGTAAAGCTGACCTATGTTTCTGGTGTTTCTACGGAGATCGTAGCGAAGGTTAAGGCACAGAAAAATGCTCCGCAAATCGACCTGACAATCGTTGAAGGCGGCGAACAAGAGAAGGGACGTCAAGAAGGCTTGTGGGAAACGGTATCCGCAACAGATATCCCGAACATGAAAAACGTACCGCAAGATTTGCGAGTGACGGAGGATAGCGGTGTAGTTGTAAACTTCACACCGATGGGGATTTCCTACAATGCGGACCTGGTAAAAGAAAAAGGCTTGCCTGTACCGAAGTCCTGGAATGACCTGGCCAAGCCTGAAGTGAAAGGCTACATCACGATGACAGACGTAGCGAGCAACTTCGGACGCTCTGCAATGATCATGTTGGCGTACGCAAATGGCGGGTCTGAGAAAGACATCGAACAAGGTTTTAAAAAAATGGAAACGATTGCAGGATACATGCCGACCTTTGCGAAGAGTGCAGCACAGCTTCAGCAAAATCTGCAAAACAAGAGCGCAGCCTACACTACTTGGACAATGGCGCGTAGCTTGACACAAAAAGAGGCAGGCGTACCATTGGAGTTCGTTTTCCCTGAAGAGGGCGGAAACATCGTACCGAACGTAGCTACGCTGGTAAAAGGTTCGAAGAGTCCAAAAGCGGCAAAAGCATTCGTTGATTTCCTTTTGACGGATGAAATTCAAACGATGTACGCAACGAAGCTGTACTACAATCCGGCAACATCTGTGAAGCTGCCGGACGATGTAGCGAAAACATTGGAATTCGATCGTACAAAGGTTGTCAACTTCGACTATAGCGTAGTGAGCAAGGAAACATCTGCTTGGCTGGATCGCTTTAACAAAGAAATCGCACCTAAAACAGGAAAGTAGGTATTTACGTGACCAAGGTGATTGATGTTGAACTGCGCGGCATCATGAAAAAATTTCAAAGCAATGTCGTGGTTCAAAACTTCAACCTGCAGGTGGAGCAAGGCGAATTCATTTCATTCCTCGGCCCATCTGGTTGCGGTAAGACCACGACCTTGAATATGATTGCCGGTTTTTTGGACCCGGATGGCGGGGACCTGTTGATCAAAGGGCAGCGAATGAATGGCGTGCCTCCGTACAAACGGGAGCTGGGCATGGTGTTTCAGACGTACTCATTGTTCCCTCATATGACCGTAGCGGAAAACATCGCCTACGGCTTGAAATTGCGCAAAGTGAACAAGCAAGAAATGCAAGAGCGTGTGAATCGTGTACTTGGGCTGGTCAAGCTGCCAAATGTAGCAGACCGCTATCCGAAACAACTCTCCGGCGGACAACGCCAGCGGATTGCGATTGCACGGGCGCTTGTTATTGAACCGTCTCTCCTGCTTTTGGATGAGCCGCTCAGTAACCTGGATGCCAAACTTCGTGAAGAGCTGCGCGATGAGTTAAAGCGCTTACATCACGAAATTGGGGTTACAACCATTTTCGTTACCCATGACCAAGAAGAGGCGCTAGCACTCTCTGATCGCATCGTGGTCATGAATCACGGATTTGTGGAGCAAATCGGTACACCGCTGGAGATTTACAATCAGCCCGCATCTGAATTCGTGCATACTTTCATCGGTAAGACGAACCGTTTGGAAGGGGAAGTCATCGGAATGGACGGGGATGTACTCACGCTGCGGACGACTGGTGGGATGCTCGTAAAGGCGGCAAAGCAACAGCGAACCGTGGCACTCCATGAAAAAGTGATCATTTTTATCCGACCAGAGAAAATCAAGCTGACCGATACAATAGTCAGTGAGGAAGCGAATCGGGTAAAAGGACATTTGCAGCTTGCCTCCTTCCTGGGCTCGTACACAGAATGTGAGGTCAAGGTCGGGGAGCATACGCTTTCGGCAAAAGTCCAAATGACCGATAGTTCGGTGGACCGCCAAGAAGGTCAAACGGTTTACTGTCAATGGAACGCGGACGACGTACTGGTCATGCCCGCGGGAAGGGGATGACGGATGAGCAAGCGTCTCTCGGTTACATTGTTGACAGCACCTGCGATGATTTTGCTGCTTGGCGTATTCATCCTCCCCATGCTGATGATGCTTTTGCTCAGCTTTCAGGATGAGAATCAGGCGTTCTCTTTGCACAATTATTCATTATTTATACAAGATCCGTACTACTTGGAGATTCTTTGGCGGACGATTCGCGTGAGTCTCTGGACGGTTCTGGTAAGCCTCTTGCTCGGATTTCCTGTAGCGATGTACATGGCGCAGGCTACAGGGAAAATGCGTGGAATCGTCACGATGCTAATCCTGGCCCCTCACCTTATCAGTGTGGTTATTCGCAACTTCGGTTGGGTAGTGGTTTTGGGGGAGAAAGGGTGGATCAATGAGACGTTGATCAGTCTGGGTCTGATCGATCAACCGTTGCGGCTTTTGTATAACGAGCTGGGTATTGTGATCGGTCTGACGGATTCCTTCATTGCCTACATGGTTCTGGCGATTGCAACCAGCTTGTATGCCATTGATCCGTCCTTGAATAAGGCAGCATCGATTTTGGGGGCTTCCCGCGTACGTACGTTTTTCAGTGTGACATTGCCCTTGTGCTTGCCGGGGATTATTGCCGGGACGACACTGGTGTTCAGCTTGTCGATGAGTGCCTTTGTGACACCTGCCCTGATGGGGGGAACGTCCGTGAAAGTCTTGCCTGTCATTGCCTATGAGCAAATCATGGCTACACTGAACTGGCCTTTGGGTGCGGCACTTGCCTTCCTGCTCTTGGGCAGCACCATCCTATTGGTGACTTTGTATACAAAGCTGATTGAAACCAAGCGGTATAAAGAGGTGTTTGCGTCATGAAAAAAATAAACGTACTTGGACTCATCACGTTCTTTGTGCTTGTTTTGGTCAATCTGCCATTTCTGGTCATCATCCCGAGCTCCTTTACGGCAGCCGGATACCTCGCTTTTCCGCCCGAAGGATTTTCGTGGCAGTGGTATGAAATGATTTTGGATCGGCCGGAGTTCATCGATTCGTTGTGGATCAGTCTGAAGCTAGCTACGATAACGGCGATTTTGGCGACTTTTTTAGGGACATTGGCTGCATTCGCGCTGTCCAAATACAAGTTTCGTGGGAGCGGCATCATCAACGCACTGATGCTTTCACCACTTACCGTTCCTTCGCTGATTATCGGGATTTCCGCGCTGCTGTTTTTCACGCGAATTGGTATCGCGGGGACGTTTACAGGACTTTTGCTGGCGCACATGCTGATCTCGATTCCGTATGTCGTTAGGCTGGTGCTCACAGGGCTTAGCTCGTTCGATTATACGTTGGAAAAAGCGGGATACATGCTGGGTGCCCATCCGTTTCGGGTGTTCTGGGATATTACGTTGCCACTGTTGCGTCCGGCTATCGTGTCGGGGATGATCTTTTCGTTCTTGACGTCGTTTGACAATGTGACGGTTTCTTTGTTCTTGGTGGCACCGGATACGACGACGCTGCCACTCGCGATTTTCACCTATATGCAGGAAACACTTGACCCGTTGGTGGCTTCGATTTCCTCGGTGGTCATCCTGCTGAGTCTGGTGTTCATCGTCTTGTTGGAAAAAGTGTACGGACTAGAGCGCCTGTTCGGACTCAATTCACAATCTCACTAAGGAAGAGGCACTATGTCAATCCACACTTATGTACAAGAGAATATGCCCCACTATCTACAGCTACTCGAGGAGGCAGTCAACATGGACTCGCCTTCTCGTGACAAACAGCTGGGCGACCGGATGGCGGGCTGGTTCGCTCTGCAGTTTCAACGGCTGACAGGGGGAGTAGCAGAGCTAATCCCGAATAAGACGTATGGCGATCAGGTGCGTTGTACGCTAGGCAACGGGGAAAAACAAATCCTCATCATCGGCCATTACGATACCGTATGGCTAGAAGGAGAGGCGGCTCGCCGACCGTTTGCGATCCGGGATGAGAAAGCGTACGGGCCGGGCGTATACGATATGAAAGCGGGCGTTTTGCAAGCAATGTTTGCCATGCGGGCATTGGTAAAGCTGGATCGCCTGCCAGCAGATAAAAAAATCGTGCTCTTATTAAACAGTGATGAGGAGATCGGCAGCCCGACTTCTCGCCGACTGGTAGAAGAAGAAGCCGCGCGTTCGGTGGCGAGCTTTGTGTTGGAGCCGCCGACCGAACCGAGCGGCGCACTCAAAACATGGCGGAAGGGAAGCGCCCATTTTACCTTGGCAGTCAGCGGAATTTCCTCACACGCGGGCGTCGATCATCAAAAAGGTGTCTCTGCTATTGAAGAGCTGGCGAGACAAGTGCAATTTCTGCATGCCTTGACCGATTATGAAAAAGGAACGACCGTCAATGTGGGCGTCATCAAGGGCGGTATTGGCTCCAATGTCGTAGCCGACTCAGCAGAAGCAGAAGTAGACGTGAGATTTATCTCGATGGAAGAGGCATTACGCATTGAGAAGGTAATGAGCGAGCTCACGCCAGTGCTCGTCGGTACAAACATCAGTGTAAAGGGAGGCATTCGCCGACCACCGATGGAACGAACCGAAGAGACAGGCAAATTATTTTCCCTTGCACAATCGATTAGCATCAATGAACTAGGGATGGCTTTGGAAGAGTCGGGGACAGGTGGAGTCAGCGATGGCAATTTCGCTGCTGCTTGCGGAGTCCCGACGCTGGATGGACTTGGTGTAAAGGGTGGCTACGCCCACTCGCCGGATGAATGGATCGAACTGGGAGAAATATCGACGCGCGCTACGCTGTTGGCGCGGTTGATAGAGGAAGTATAGAGAGAAGCAAGAGAAAAAGAGAAGAGGCACCTGCCTGATGCGTAAGATGGTTGCATCAGGCCAGGTGCCTTTTTGTGCGGACAAAGAGGAGATTATTGTTTCGAGGATGTATTCAGCTTTTTCACAAAGCTGTTGAGGTAGTTCGCCCCGCGGCTGGTGAGGATACCAGCCAGCACGGCAGAAACGTAGTAGCCGCTGCCCTCAAGACCAAAGGGGTTGACTTGTAAAGCGAGGGAGAGCGAAATGCCAATGAGGATAGAGAGGATATAAGTGAAGCGGTCTTTTAGTACGGGGAAGGCATTCTTTAAAATTTCGGTTACGGCTTCAATCAAGATCGCCATAAAAGTAAGCAGACTCAGGCTGTGAATGAATTGGTCAATGTCAATCAAAGGTTGATCCTCCTTTTGCTA
Organism: Brevibacillus brevis; assembly: GCF_022026395.1. Taxonomy (NCBI): domain Bacteria; kingdom Bacillati; phylum Bacillota; class Bacilli; order Caryophanales; family Paenibacillaceae; genus Brevibacillus; species Brevibacillus brevis. The sequence goes on from NZ_CP041767.1 coordinate 666,445, forward strand.
GTAGAGCGGGGCGTACTTCGGGGAAAACATCCAGCCGTCATTCATTTGTGAGGGAGTTAATTCGCGAGGCGAGATTTCGCCCAAAGGCAGGTAGGTGTCACTTTCGTGGATGATGACTTGTGGAGGAGGTACGGCTGGATCGGCAACATCTAGGAAATCCTTGCTTGCATGTAGGTTTTGAGTTCGGTTTCCAGTTCTTTTACACGAAACTCCAGCTGTTGCCTCTCTACTACCAGTGTCGTGTATTTATCTCGCCACTCCTGTACGATGGTTTCAAGCTCCATGCAACGGTTGCGCCAAACATGGAGTTCTTCCCGAAGCTTGTCCATTTCCTGACGAAGCTCCTGGCGAATTTGCTGGTTCTCCTGCGAGATTTGTTGCCTGTCTGTTATCATCAACTCTTTCTTGTTGTTGTGGCGAGCAACCAGATACGTAACGATTGCGGTCAGTACACTGGATACTACCAAGGGGAGAGTGGAAGAGTTGAGTAGTGTTTGGATCATCCGTTTATTCACCTGCTTTCTCTTGTGAGGTCTATATATAGAGTAGACAGTTTGGGGAATTTCTCACGGTGGTTTGAGAGCTTGTCTTTTACCATAACTGCTTAATTTGGAAGTAAGTATAAGCGGGGAGGGCTTCTATGACGCTGTTGGCAAAAAAAGAGTAGCCGAAAAGCTCTACGTAGTCGCCGGGCTTTAGCTGAACGATGCTTGAACCGTTTAAACACCAGGAATGGTTGGAATAGGAGACGATGCTGCTGAGTACTTTATGGAGTTCACCATTGATTCGTACTTCTAGTTGTAGACCATTTGGTGAGGTGGTTGGGCTTTTGATTCGTGCTGAGCCAACGATTAAGTAGTCGCCAAGTGCTTTTGCAACAAAGCGGCTTTGGTTTTTATCGAACTCTTGGAGGGCGTCGTGGGTGGTTGTATTGAAATTGATTTTAGTGAAGGTGTCAGCTGCGTTTAAGATCTGGTCGGCGGACATGGTGGCGGTTAGGCTTGTGCCTGTTTTAGCTGGATTAAGTAACAGGTTGGAGCTGGTCAGGGTATAACCAGAGATGGCAGGGGATTTCACGGAGCCAGAAGGCGAGGTAATGACTGCTTTTACCCGTAAATCAGCATAAAGAGGGTTCTTAAAGGAATGTTTGCGTCCGAGGACTGCTGATTCCCAAGTAGCGCCGCCGTCGTTGGACAGATACCAGTCTATCGAGCCTTCTTGAAGGGTTTGGTCAGCGGTAAGCGAGGCATGGGCAATGGGAGATACGGAAGGGAGCTTGGTGCTTACAAACTCTTGGATGACTTCCCCTGAAAGAGTTCCTGTAACTATACGATAACCATACAATTCAGGAGTTAGATTTATAGTTGGCGAGTCTAGTCTGGCTCGTAAAAGCAGGGAGCTAGAGAGGGTTGGGAATGTAATTTCTTCTCCTGGTATAGCATTGAGCCACTCTAGTCCGTTGTTGTTGGTTACCTCTAAAGTCACAGTGGATTTGGACGCTCCGAAGGTGTACTCATCGATGGCTTGGTTAGTGTCGTACCTGGAGGTTAACGACAGTGTTCGTAGGACTCCGTTGCTGTCTTTGAAGGGGAAATGCTTGCCTGCAAAGGCCGAAACGGTTACTGAAGTATCGATGATGGATAAGTCGGAAGCTTTGAAGGTAGCGAGATAGTATTTGTTTAGCTCTGCATATGAGGAGTAAACAAAGTGGTAATTGGGGCCGTCAGCGATAAGTCTGGAAACCCAATTGGCGTTGATGTTTATCGCTGAAGTGGACTGAACAAGCGTTTCTGGGTGAAGGGAATACAGTTTAACTGTATAGGAATTAGTACTGCCCGTATAAATAGTTTGTATGGCGATGTACTTATCTAAGGCGGGGTCATACATCATGTCAATCGAGATGTCTTTTCCTCCGTGTGCTAGTTGTATATTTCGAACGTTCCGAAATGAACTGTCGAAAAGAAATACTTTGAAATAATTTCCGTTTACCATACCTAGAGCAACTTGGTTTCTTACTGGGTCATAGGTTGAGCACAAGTAATCCGTTGGACCTGTTGAAAGAATATTAATCAAATCAGTAACTAAAAGACCATCACTATTAAAAACATGGAATCTCGTATAAGAAGAAACTGAATGAAAGACCCATACCCTATTCTGATTATCTAGAGTCAGTGATGTTGCAATAACTGTTCCAGCGCCCAAATAAATGGAATACCAATCCCTGAAGGTGGAGCCGTCGCTATTTACAACACCGACTGCACCGTCTAGTGATGAATGTGAAATAGAGAACCAGACACGATTGTTATAGTCTACGACGTAATCTATCGATTGGAAAGGAAGAGTATGGGTAGTTCCAGTAAAGGGCAGGATCGTTCTCTCGAAAGACAGACTGCCATCAGGATTTGTTACTCTTGCATGAATCCCTGTACCGTTTACAAGTGCGACCTTCCAAGTACGATTCGTGCGGTCTGTAAATCCCATTGGCTGTGAAAAGATACTTCCAGAATAGGAAAAGCGAGTAGCTTCTGAGAAAGCGTATGTGCTGGGTTCGTTAACTACAGCGTTAATGGTTACTTTGTTTGTACTTGGGATAGTAATCGGTTTTGAATAAAAAATACCGTTTTTAATCCCAGATGAATTTCTGATTAGACGGTTAGTTGTATCTACCGTGACTCCCATAGAATTTACGTCGTCAAAGTAGTTCGTGGTGCTGAAGTCTTCGGTAAAGTCAGGGGTAACCGTAGGAGTTACTCTTCCCTGTACAACTCCAGCTGTTGTCTTTTCAGAGTCGACATAAGTTAATGTATCAAATTCTTCAGAGAAGGTGCTGGAGACAGTACTTCTGTGCATTTCAAGTTCTTCTACTCGATTTGCAAGAGCGGGATCAGATGCTGTGATTGGGACTACACTTTCACCTGTTCCGACAAAAAGTTCATGGGTATCGGTTGTAAAAAGAGGCTCCCCCGCTGATGCAGCGAAGGGGAGATTGGCTTTTAAACCGCGTTTTAGTTTAATTGGTAGTGTCATTAGAATGTACCTCCATCTACTTCGGTGATCGGGGAGCCACTGCTACCGCCAGAGCCTACGTTTATTTTGTAATCTCCATCTGAGAATAAGAGGACTCGCAGATTGGTATTTCGGTTATACCCGTATTTGTAATCGACTCCGGGCATCGCCATGTCCCACGAATCTAGTAAGTCTACATCCATGGTAAGGGAGTCTAGGCTTGTTTCATCAGTGGATGATGACTGTTCGAAGTAGAATGCGCATCTTAAGTTTTTAGCTTGGCCGATCTTTTCGTCCCATTCAGAAATGTTGTTGAAATCGTCTATTGTCATTGCTTTTGCTTTGAAATCAATGGTGTTAGTAATATCAACAGTTGTCCACGAGCCATTCTTTTGTTTTGCTTCCCATGTTGTTCCACTGTCTGTACTTATTGCAACTCTTAGGACGCCTTTCTCTGTACCTGATAAGGTTAAAGAGTTGATTTTTGATGTGTTGAGAAAGCTTACATCATTTTTCATTTTTATGATCTTTGGTACAGGAACTCCAGTAAGGTGAGCAACCGTGGGCTCTCTTTTAGGTTTCGAAACAAGAATTTTGAGGTTGGATTTTTCTGTTAAATCTTTCAAGTATGGGGCGCATGTAGAGAGGTCGAGCATGCCTTTATTTTGAAACATATCGTCTGTAGGGGGAGCAGCACCGACGGTTTCCCAGCCGGAAGGAGTGTATGTTTTCACGTCTGTACCGTCTAGTATGAGAAATCGATTATTGTTGAATGACTCAATCAGCAGAGCCGGACGGAAGCCTCGGCCTGGAGTTGTTAGATCTGTTGAACCAGATGTCCAGTTTTTGAGACCGTTATAACCTCGAATCACACGGGCCTTTGAATTGGATTGATCGGTCGTACTGGTCCATGAACCGTGATTTACATTATTCCAGATCTGGTCATCGGTAATGTACTTATCCCATTCGTTGTCTTTATCCGATGAGTTTACTCCGCCTGTCGGTAGTCGCAATGCTATTTCTCTATCAGAGGATGTGAACAATTGGACAGTATAAAAGCCCACATAATAAAGTCCGTTCCATACGTAACGTTCTGATATTCTGATGCGATATTGTGTATAAGTTTTATCATTTTTGAATGAGAAGGTCTTTTTAAGACCGTGCCAGCTTGATACTTCATTTCCATTATGCAAGATATCCCAAGAAGTTCCGTCGTTAGAAGCTTCGAAGAACCATTTTTTCGGACTATATATGGCATATAGATAATACGAAGTAATTTTTGTTGGTGTTGAATACTCGATCTTTAAAATCTCTTCTGTTGTTTCAGTAGCAGCAGTACTTGTCCAGTACGTTGACTCTGATCCGTCAAAAGCCTTCCATGCATGATAATTTGCTGTGTCATACTCTGTTGAAGCAGATACTTTACACGCTGCAGAAGAATACCCAGACAATCCTGGAATGGTGTGAAGGTTTTTAATTGGCAGTCCGCTTCCACTTGCAATCCCTGCTGTATTTAAGGCATCCCATGGAATGGTTTGGATATTGCGGTCAGCCATCAGCAACTTATCACCCTTGTGATTTGTACCGTACATGATGAAATACCCATCACCATTTGCACTTGTTGCAGGAGCATTGGGAAGAAGTCCTGCCATTTCTTTTCCGATAGATATGGTTCCAAACGTACCAGCAGGTGCCAAGTAGTTAAAACGAATACGTTTTCCTACAGTTAAATCTTTTACATCTACTACTTCATCAGGGTGGAGAATCCTACCATCGGCATCAATATCAATGGCATCAATCTGTATGTTCTTCACGTTCACGTTATTTGGGTCAAAACCAATACTTCCTGCATATGAAGGAACTGTAATCTCTACAGTATGCATTTTATTCTCTAACCCTATCTTTTCGTACTGTAATGCTTGAAACTTTAAATCCCCATACTGACTGAATGTTTCAGTGGTACCATCAATCGTTATTGGAACATTAGGGAATTTATTTTGGTACATGTTACCTATTATTCTGATTTTAGTGCCAATAAAATTAAATTTAATCTTAAAATCTGCACTTGTTGCATAGTTGGAGGCTCCTCCATAAAAGCTTTGATTTGATTCTCTTACGAAAGTTCCAAAGTACTTTATAGCTGGATTACCGTCGTCATACCTTTTCCACCCTTGAGCTGGTGCAGTTAATTGCCCCCCGATAGGAAATTCAATAGATCCTGTATCATCTATATCAATGGCATCAATTCCAAGATAATCTGTCCCAGAATTCAATTTCAGCTCAACACGGTGCTTGCCTTCAGACAATCCCATTTTTTCAAATACGATGACTTGTGGAGTATTTGAAGTACTTGAAGTACTTCTTTCACTAAATGTATGGGCGACCCCATCAATCGTGATTTTCGCATCTGCCGTGAAGTTGTTCCAGAAAAAAGATATGATACGGATTTTTGTTCCTACAAAGTCAAACGTTGCTGTGTCTCCTGCTGTTGAGGTGTAGGTATCTGTTAATTCATAACTACCTGCATATCCTGTTCTTTTCGCCCATGTTCCGTTATATGCAATAGACGGATAAGTGTTATCATATCGCTTCCATCCTGCCTCTGGTGCAGCTAATTGATCTCCAATTGTAGCCATGTATTACACCTCCCTATATTCAAACACTGGTCGAAAACCTGTACTCTCATAAGCTATTGATGTTTTACTCATCCCTAAGCCTTTCCATATCGGAAAATTATCCTCACTTCCCCTTCCAACTCGCCAAGTATTGTCTTGAACTTCAATAGTTCCTGTACTTGATATACGAGAACCTGTCATAGTGGTATCTTGCGTAATTGTAAAACGTACTTTGTAATGAAATACATCATCTACTGTATATCCATCTTTTATCATGCTTTGAGGAAATCCCATTAAGTACTTATCATATTCGTTGTTCACAGGAAAGCATGTTCCATTGCTCAATCTGGCATCTAAGGTTTTATTTTCATTTGCATCTGCATAAGCTACTCCACCTGTGAGAGATCGGAGTGTACCTGAAATATTCTCACTCGAAGCATAGCCTTGTGAGATATTCGAGCTTGTACTAAACGAATAGGGATTCCCTTGTATCACCTTCCCTGCATTCAGGGCATCCCAAGAGATGGAGTGTTGACACACCCTATCAGCGATCAGCAATCCTTTGGCAACTTTCACAAAATAAAATAATTTGGAGTTGTTAGTAGTGGACTCTCCTGTTACTGGCTTTTCTTCAGCCGTAGAGAATGTATCTGTCCCTAACCCAACTAATATCCCTGCTGGACTATCAGACAGGCTCCCGCTACTTCCATGGAAGGAGTACCAACACTTTACATAGTCACCGATCTGCATATCTGAAACTTTTGATCGTAACTGTCCGGTTGTTGCTGGAATGGGCATTTTTTTCACCTCAACAATTCATTGAACTTTTCGTAATACTAAACTGAGCTCTCATCGTATTCATATTCAATTCACCTTGATTTTCTCAATACTCGAATATTGATTCATATCAAGAGTCAATGAGTACACACTGTTACCAGACGGAAGCACAACGTCTTCTGTCAATTCAATCGAGTACTCAGTTTTAAGCCGTAATGTACCATCTAGCTCCATATAGTTGTCATGATCAAAGTTAGGGGCTTCGTTACTAGAAAAGGATGCAATCCCGAGAGAATAATTGTGTTCACCGGGGGCAAATTTCAAAACCTCAATAGGGGGTATTTTATAATCAGTAGTGTAGGGGATGGTGATATTTACTTCTGAGGGAGAAATAGGTGAGGCGGTAACTCCATACTTTTCTACTTGAATCATTGAAACACCGTTGCCAGGTACGTTACCCCCTGAACTACCGCCTACCGTATCTGTATAGGTGGGGAGAGTGTCTTTGTCATACCAAATGCAGCCGATGCTGTTAAGGACTGCTTTATCACTAAGGTTGGCTCGAATGACAAGAGAATTACCTGGCAAGAAAGTGTTTAAATCAACTAGCTGATTCAATGGAACACCTGCTGTGAACGTGGTTCCTCCATCGAGTGACAAATCAATGCGGATATTGCCCTCGTACTCTGCATCCAGCACAAGATGGGTTGGCGCCTTTGCCAATGGAATCGGTTTGGAAACCATGACAGGATTTTTATCAGATGTTTGCAGTATTTGTATTTCAGTAACGGTCATGTATGTGCTTTTATTCCATACGGTTACTTTAACTTCATTAATTAGATAGCCCAGGTTGACAGGGTAGTGCCATGAACCGTCACCATGTACTCCTGTATCGTTATTTGAAGCGAGATTAATTCTTGGGGTAACTGCTTCCCATTGACCTGTTGATGGATTTTTGACAAAAATTTGATGATCGCAATAATCGTGTCCGCTCTGTCCTGAACTACCATTCATCCAAAGTATGATTTTATATATTTCTACGGGTGTCACCCATTTCATGAATAAGTCAGCACTTGTACCACTCTGAAGCCAGCAATCAGTATATCCACCTGATGTTGCAATGGCATTATCATCTGCAATTTTTTCAACAGAATAGTTAACTGTCGTGCTATTTGCTTTGAATGGTCGATAGGAAGAATTGTTGTTATTATAATCTCCAACGGAAGAAGCGGTCTGTACACCAAGTGTTTGCCAGCTATAAATAGCGCCTGCAGATTTGATGACAGTTCCATTGGTTATTTGAAAGGATTCTGACTTAGATTCATCAATTCCCGACGTATCCTTAAAACAATCTGCATACAGATTGTGCCGAATAGATGCCCCTTGATTTTCCTTTTCCAAAGTACGATAAGCATTACGCAAAATATTAGTAGCAGCAACAACGTCTACTAACGGTTTGGTACTGCTACGATCCCCGCCTCCCCCTTCTTTGCTTGGCATCTCAACAAGCATACTATCGTCATACCAAGTAAATCCTAACGATTTTAAACTGCCTGTAGACGGAATGTTAGCTCGTAATTGGAGGTTTGTACCTTTTAGTGAAGAGGTATCGATTAGCTTGTTTAAATCGATGTTGTTTACCCAAGTTGTTCCATCAAGGGTCAGGTCGAAGGTGACCGCGTCAGTATACTCCGCAGTTGTAATAATCTTCTTTGGAGAGCGGCCAACATTAACTGCCTTAGTCACGAGCGTAACAGCGTCAATAGCTTCATAGAATTTAATCTCGTGCCAACCGGTATAAATCACTGGGTATGCCCTGAGATAACTGCGAAGCTTGGCCAGGCGGTAATAGCGGTATGCAGAAGTATTGGTGAAGTTGTGTTCTGTTTCTGAATCAGTGTTTACAGGAGATCCTGCGTATATATCTGTCCAATTCGTATCATCGTTTGAACCTTGAAGCGTAAACGAGGCAATACTGTACTGTCCACTGGAAATTCGAAGAGGTTTAATTGCGAGCTTAGTAATAATTTTGGGGACGAAAAAGTCAATTTGCCACCAATGACCTTCTGCCGGAGGAGTCGCTCCATTTGAATAATAGTAATCAGTTACATTTCCGTTGATTCCCATCCATCCAGGGTAAACAGATGTTTCACTAGACGAGGTTACGTGATAAGGGGTGGGTTCAGTTGGACTGGACATGATGATGTTTGTATCGTAAAGCCCGGGTGAGACAGTACCATTTATAATGGCAAAAGAAGATGACTTTTCGGTATCAATTCCTGAGGAATCGCTAAATACATCTACATACATGTTGTTTTGACGATAGGCGGGTCTGTTATGTGTTTCCGCATCACGGAAGGTATTCAGCAAAATATTGATTGGGGTCTGTAAATCAAAGGAACTGCTTGATGCTCCCCCATTATTTCCCCCCCCACCGCCAGAACCAATCCTCCCCTGCATATCATCCAACCGAGCTTTCAGACTAGGAAAAGTTCGCCCATCCCGATCCCGGCGTGCAGCGACCACCTCGGCATTCGGGTTAGAGGAGACATCGCTTTGCAGCTTCAAAATGGCTTGGTCTTGCTGTGCGTTTTTTTGCTCGACTTGCGAAAGACGGAGATCTTGCGTCTGATTTTTCGCTTCTACCGCACCGACCGTTGACGATAACGTATTCAGCCCCGTTTGAAAGGTAGAAACAGCACCTTTCACGGCATCAAGCTGACGATCCTGTTCATCGTCTTTATCTTTTAGCTCACGGAATTTATCCTGTAAGCTCGGTTTATTCTCTCTGGCATCATCCAGCTCCTGGAGGTAGGAGTCGATTTCGGCGTGGGTACGTTTTCCCTTGTTGGCCAACTGATTATGATCGAGGACGACTTCGGTGCCTGTTCGGGTGATTCTGACCGACATACGTTCAGCTCCTTTTCGATTTATTTGGTATAAACGGCGGACAAATTGAGCCCAAAATGGACATGCGTCGTTTTATCAACGAGTGCTGGATCGGTCTCACGGGAAATCCGCGTCCAGAAAACTTGTTCATTTCCTGCCGCAGTATCCGGCAGGGTGAAAGAATCGCCCCACGTACCAGGCACGCCGTTTTTGTCTGTAGCGACATCTACTAGCCGCTTGTACTGATCGGTACCTGCATAGGAGGTGAGGACCCCTTCGATACCCGTAAAAGTCCCATGATGCATCGTATTTCGGGCTATCATTTTCACTTCCCTATACTGGTCTTGGAGCATATGACCGAGAAACTCCTCCGTGTTGTCTTGCAGGTGGACCTCATTTCCTTCGCCATCGATAAAAAAGAGGGTGAGAGAGGGGGAAAAGTCGTATTCGTCTCCGCCCCACATTTCCATCTGGTCGCTGGAGCTAATCGTTGTTTTTCCGTCTGCTTCCGCAAAACGGAGGGAGCCAATGAATGGAATAGGATGCTGAGTCATATCAAATTGAATAGATGTTTGGCTTGTCCGACACGTTTTGGAGTCGACAACGGCTCCTGTGGAATCGAGCAGCTCTACACGGGTGCCGGGGGAGAGGTTTGAGACAGTGAGAGTGGGGAGGGAGAAAACGCGGACGTGTTCCATGTCCAGATAGTCGTCTGTAGCGCTGCTGTTGAGAAAGATACCGATTTTGGGAGCAAGGCGGTTGAATTCCTCCGAACCGATGATGTGCCAGATGGCTCCGTCCTCGGACCAATAAGCGGTGTAGGTATTGTAGTCGCGTATTAATCGAAGCCAGGGGAAGGTTTTCACAGTGCCTTGCGATGCATCGTAATATTCTTCGACGTGGAAAAAGTCATTGTGGTTAATGAAGACAGTCAATCCGCCTGTGCTTCCGGAAGCTTTCGGATTGTATGAATTTTTCATATCGAGGACGAATTGTTTCACGGGGGTAAGTGTGTCTAAAAAGAGTTGAAGCGGCTCGGCTCCGCCTTTTAAACGGAGCGAGCCTGGTGCGTCTGATAGCGACCACCTTGAAGAGTCATTTGGTGTCATGTTCCACTTGGAATCGAGGGTAAGAGAATCGAAAGAATCCTCGAAGAGAAACCCCGATTTACGCCGAGAAACTACACTCATAGAAGTACCTCCTTACGTAAATAGCCATATTCGTTTGCCAATCACACATGCCTCAGGGCGTTGTTTCCAGATGGCGAGCAAGCATTTGATCAGTGCTTCGACGCATTTGTCTCCGCTGCCGGGATCGCAGTAGGGGGTGACGAGGACCTTGTCGCAGATCCAGTTGGTTAGTTTGATGTAGTCGATATTGCAGTAATCCCAGACCTCTGTTGTACCTTTTGCTGTAAATACCCAGGTGAAAGTATGCCTTCCTCTATCTACTTGAAACACAGGGGCACCACCAGCATTTGTATAGCTACCTCGAAGAACGCCATCAATGAAAAAGTCCAATTGGCTATTAAAAGGAGAGGGGACAATTGTCCAGTTTTCCGTTGCTTTGAAATTTCGGAGCTTGAACGTAGTCAAATAGCTTTTGCCAGTCCACTCGCTTATTTCGCCTTTTTGTTCTGTAGTAATTTCGACACGTACTTTAGATACGGAAGGTTTGGATAGGTTTTCGAGGGTAAAGTCGTAGTTTCCGGAGAGATTAACGGTAGTGTTTTGAAGCTTGTTGCCTGTTTGATCATAGATGTTTACCTGAATATTGCTACCGTTACAACCGCCCATCCATATGGGGACGTTGGCAGTCGTTTTGAAGTTGTATACAAACGCTGATGATTTAGGGAGCGGGAGCTTGTCATGGAATGTATACTCTCCATTACTTAATCTCGCTTCGGCATCACAATCTGTATAGAACTTGATTCGGATAGAATAATTTTTACCTTCATCAGAATCATTGGTAATAGCAGCTTTGATTGTTTGTACATCATCAAAATCCGAGTATTTCTCTTCTGATATGATGGTCCCGTTGTCTTCGTCGTAAACTCTTACGCGGACATAGGCATCGCGGCATGGTTTTGATTTTTTACTTTGTCTGATTTCGATTGTATCGATCCAACACCAGGAGTCATCGGGTATGATTACTTGAGTGGGAGGGGGGAGATTGGGTTCATATGGCGAGTTGTCTTTTGGATAAATAGAGCCTAGTTTATCAATGCAATATCTTCCCCATTTTTCTTCAGCTTTTCCCTGGCTGAGAGTAAAGACTCCTCCATTGTCATCTAATCCCCCCCTATGACTTATTCCCTTTAGCAGTTTGTAATCAATACGATAATGTCTACCTTGAGGGACATCATACTTTATGAAATGTTCAGCCTGGCCTGTAGGACCTGCTGATAAGGGGTAAGAATCGATAATTGTTCGATTGGTTATATCCGTTACGGTAACTTCTACTTTTGTGTCGTCATAGTTATTGCTGAATTCACGGTGTTTATTGGATGTTAATTTAAGATTACGGATCGCGATGTAATAGGGGACTTCATCTTTTCCAAGCGTTGAGTCTTTAAAAAAAGTTCGTTTGACGTCAAAGACAATGCAATAGGGACCTGGCTTATTACAATAAAATTTTGGGGCGGCGTGGTGTTTAGCGGCGCTCCAATCTCTTATTTTATAGGGATTCTGCTTGTTTCCTACATTCATCCTCTTATTACCTGTGGTTGTGATTGTTGGGGTGTTCCAGCCAATACTTTTACGTGTTACAAGAAGATGAGAATTCGTTTTAGGATCGTATTCCGTCGCTATTGCGTAGCTATATAATCTTTTCGTAGAGACTTGTCGCCCATTTTTATTACCTTGTTGACTATCTAGTTCGTAACAATAGTACTGATAGTCAAACTCAACTTCTAAATGTTCATTCCCCACACTGTCAAAGATAACGTACCAAAAGGTGGAAGAATTATTTTTATTTGCAACCTGTTCAGACGTAATCACATAGGTGTTGTCATAGTGTATCGGTGTCTTTTTAGCAGCGTCAGGATGAGGGCGGAAAACCCATTTGACAGGGACATCGAATGCATTTGGAACATCATAGCCTTTACCAGCATAGATTTTTAATCGCTCGGAATATTTGGCTGATGTGACAGAAGAGTTATTAATAAATCGCCTGAGTGTGTAACCATCTCTTTCAGTTCCTTGCGCAATAGGTACGTTCCCATCGTAGTAAATCTTTACAGGACCTTGGGTATATTGCATCCATCGCACTCTAAATTTCCTTTTAGATTCATATACTTGTTGGTGATCAATAAAAGGGCTATAATCACCCAAATGAGTCTCTGATCCCGCCGGATAGCACTTCTCACCACCTGTAGAAGGATCGGGTTTCGTCGGCGGCTTATAATCGGGATCGGGGTCCTCAACCTCAATTTCATCACAATCTTCAAATACCCATTTTAACGTTTGCTTACCACGCCCCAGTGGAACCAATACGGTACGGCCAAGCGGATCACTTGTGCTTTTGTTTTCAGACCATATTAACCGATTGTTACTATATAAACTGAGATACTCGTAGTCTGAAAAGGAACCACCGTATTCAAACTTTACGAACCCCGGTTCATTCAAATCTATATTCTCGACATACAGGCGGTTCAGGGTACCGTCTTTATTCTCGACCTTAAGTACACCGTCTCCTCCGTGACCTTCCCCATGATAACGAGTAACGATATCTTCCCATTCCCAGTTGTCATCGACACGAATTTCACGTGCATAGTTATCCCGATCATTGAAGTCCTCAGAGAAAATTACTTCATAGTCATCTTCCTCTGAATCATCAACGAGACTTTTCAACTCCAGTTCTTCCGAAAAGTCAAAGGAGGAACCAGGATTCAGGAAGATGTTGTAAACATTTTCTGCACGATCCTTTTCTGTGTAACTGGAGTTTTTGTCTGTTCTCCATTCCCGGTCTACATCAATATAGCTGCCCATCGGTGTTTTATGTTTGCCACTTGAAGACCGATAAGAGAATTCACCAGGATAAGTTTCCTCAAGGGGCTCTTCTGTCAGGTCATCTTGAATCCGAAAAATAACGGTATTACGGCCTTTTACTAATGGGAGCTGTACATTTTTCTCCCATTCATCTCCCGTCGCTTCTAGTTGTTGTACGTCATTGATAATGACAAGGAGTCTTTCTGTATCACGTAAACCAGTAGTAAAACTGAACTCAATCCACCCATCGGCCTCAAGCTCAAGAGTATAGGTGGCATCTCCATTTCCGGAAACAATGGGGTCCTGCATATAAATTCCGCTACCAAGTCCAGGAATCGACTTCCATTCCCAGTGACTCACCCCGGTGAAGGAGAAGTTTAAAGGGTCAGAAACATTGGTGGTTCGTTCCTCGTAGTGATCAATCTCTAGTGGTGGACAAATCAGTTGGACATCTCCTGTTAAATCAACGGTACAGTTGTCACCAATTTCAATATCATAAGAAATGATAGCTGAATCTTCTTGAGTGGAGGAGGAACGTCCATCTAATGACCACTGCCACCCATGTTGTGAGACCGCGGTACTTCCTCGTACTCCTTCGCCGATTTGGGTACGGGAAGCAAATTCTTCATCGAAAAATAGAACAGATTCATTCGTATAGGGAGGGTTATCCACCCCCATTTCGTATTGAAAACTAAAATCTCCAGCGCACTCTGCATCGATGACTCTTTGAACTTTCCTTGAAAGCGTATCGTTAATTCCTGAAAAATAGGTGGTCATAATACTCTTATCTGAAAACGTAATCCATTCCCACCCAGGAATGTTATAAGCCGCATCCCCCAACGTATCCACATCCGGCGGTGTCTGCTCATCCAAGCTCTGCACCACCTCAACGCACTCCACATCTTTAACATAAACCGCATTTTTCCCAAACCGCCGATCACTCATCCGACGCACAAACCAATCAAACTTGTACGTCTGCCCTGGCTTGACGTGAAACTTCGCTTCCTGCCAGCTGTTGTTTTGATTCCATTCCCCGCCAACCTGATTGTTGTTAATAAAAAACAGCAACCCATCGCCAGGAGCAGTGCTAACCATGTACTTAAAACGAATAAAGCCTTGCTTTTTAAAGCGCCACTGAAAAGTCACTTTGCTGGAATTACCGTGCTTGAGAGTGGTCACATCCAGCTTCATGATGTTTTCACTTCCCGCCATCTCATTGGAGCCGACGGAGTGAACCATTTTCCATTCCTGATCTTCCGTCGAGGAGACGTAGCGGAACAAGCCGTGAAATTTATCCGACAACGGGAGAGTCCGCATATCAAAGGTCGGGACTTCTTTATCGATGGCATCGTAATGATTGAGATAGTAACCGCTAAAGTGATGATAGTAAGGAGCCGGACAAACTGGCAGCGAAACATTTTGATGGGTTCCATCCGGCTGCTCGGCGTTTTTCAGGATTTTGTAAATGCAATCGCGTACCATGAGCAAGGCTCGCTGGTAGTCGTTTTTTTGCGGATCGATTTGCTGGTTGACCCACCATTCCAGGCGACGGTACATGTTCCAAAGCGCTTCGCGGCAACGAACCTTGGCATACCAATTTTTGTCCCGGACAAATTGTTCAATCATCTGATCGATCATGCTTTCGAGAGAGTCGAGATTAACCGTCTGCCAACGACCAATCTGACCCTTGCCGGGATCGCCCAAAAGTGGATTCTGATACCCAGCGTAACGATCCTCTGCGCGAGGGCGATTGGGGCTGTCCGGATTGTCCGGATGATTCGGGTGGAATGCGCCCTCTACCAGCGAGGAGCGCATTTTTCCGAATGTGACGTTGCCCACTGATTTAGAAAAAATGCCAAACGTATGACCCAAAATGATCACCTCTAATCGGTAAAATCGTATTGCAGGTTATGATCTACCCAGACGCGGATGCGGTTTCCCGTAACCCAAACACGCAGCGTGTACCATTTCTCTTTTTCCCAGGCAAACGGGTTCATCGGGGTAGAGTACATGGTTGATCTGCCATTCTCTACCTTAAAAAGCTGCATGGGCCGCGGCATACCACTGGCGCTTCCGCCACTGACGACGAACATCCAGTAGTTCTGGTCGTTGTGATATTTGAACACGATGCCAGCGCTGTCTCCATCTGCGGGCTCATCTACTTTGAAATCGACCTCAAACTGATAGTCTGAATAAGTAAAGTCATTTCGAATGTAGCCGCTCATGCTACTGGAGCCTTTTGGATGGGTAAAAGTGCCTTGGTCGCGATTATGCTCCCAAGTGCCCGAGCCAAAACGGGTCCAGTTGTCTTGCCCCATCGCGAGTGCATTCATATCCGTCGTCCATGGATAGTACGCATTGAATGGATCGTGGGGATCGTATGCTTCTGGAACAGAAAAACCACCTGACCAATGCTCGGGATCATGTTCAGCTTCGAGAACATCGTTGGAGTAGTCGTAGACCAAACCTTGTCCTATTTCTTCTATACGATCTGCCCATGCTTTCTTGTAGTCGCGAACAGAAAGTAATGGTTTCTCGATATGACCTTTTCTATGATCCAATTGGCCAGCCAAGTATTCCAGGATGACGGCGTCTGCGAGTTCTTTTTTACCCATGATTTGGGTGAGGAGCGAGGTAGCACGCTCTTGGTTGGAGGCGACCCAATCTGCGTTGATAACAGCTTGATCTGGTTGTTTGTAACTGAGGATGGATTCGATCAGATGAGCTGCTGCTTCCGGCTGATAGGCAATCAGTTGCTCATGCAATACCGTTTGTTCCAGTGCGAGCTTGGCATACTTTCGCCATTCGTCGTCTTGCAGTTCTCCATCACGCGCGCCTTTTTCTGCCACATCGTATAAATCGACGAGGTAACTGGCTCGTTCATGCGGGGAGGTAGCGAAGAGATAGCCGCTGCACAATTCCGTGATTCTGCTGCGTAGTATTGCGGTGACCGGCAACTCGTCAAGGTCGCTGGCGTGAGCGGATTTGCGGGCTGTATGCTCGTCGAACAAAAAGGACCGATCGGGTTCCATGTAACCAAATGGATTCTCAATTTGCAGCTCGGCTGGACGGAATACATCTTCGCCGACCAGTGCTTCTGTAATGGTTGAAGGGGCTGCCTCCATTTGACTGGTGATTTCCACCTCCTCAACCGTGGAAGAGAGCAATACTTCCCGTTTTCCTGTAACCCCGTCCTCCTCCAGATACGAGAGAATCTCATTCTGGCGGGTGGACTCCCATGTCTCAAAGGAAAGAATGCCGGCTCTGTCTTGCAACGCTTTACTGAAAATGACTTCAGATTCGATCAATGCCTGAACCCGTGTCCGCACACCCTCTAAAAATTCTTCATCTACGTAAGCATCGAAAGTTTTGTTGGTCAGCGCCCATTCCATGAGTGCTTCTAAAATACTCTGACCGTCTGTAAGGCGCGAGGCAAAAATCATGTCGTCCATCAGGTGGGAAGGGAATTCTTTGGAAGCAAGGATGTCTTCCAAAAGATGAGCGGGCAGTAAGCGCAAGATGGTTGCGAAGATCATATCTTCTGCCAGGAGACTTGGGCGTACATTTTCCAGATTGGCGAAAATGTCATCCTCATCCTGGTAAAAGGATGGCTTAGGTGCTTTGCCCCCACTAAGATCGATGGCGCGTTCCTTTTCCCAAAGATGAGCAGCATGTACGAGCTGGCGATCTGCGCGAAGGTCATCTTTGATAATCGAAGTGGGACGAGAAAGATCTTTCTTTCCGAGTTCGAAGTGCTGGGGAATCCAGAGCGGATTGGTTTTCTCTCGAAGAGAATCATTGATGGGGTTGGGAACAAACAAGAGGTGACTGTTGTGTCGGGAGCTTTGTTCCAGATAGGTTATGAGCGAAGCATCTGTTTGAATTGTTCGGGTTCCCGTAATCTGTGATAGGAAAATAGCGAGCTCCGAAACTACGTCTCGATTACCAATAGCATATTCCGTGATGAGTGTACCTAGTGATTGATAGGGACGAGCAGCATGGAGTCGAGAGCGATTGATGAACAAGTCATTTCGGTATGGTCGGAAAGCTGTTGGTGAAAAGGAATCGAGGGAGAGAAGACGCGTGAAATCTCGATAGCCCCAGTAGCGATTCTGCAAAAGGGAACCACCTTGGAGCATGGTTCGAAAACCTGTAGAAGCCCGATGGATCGTTAAATCTTGCGTAGCGATCCTGCTTGCATGGTGAAGGAAGTGCAGCAAGGCGTCATACTGACGGGCTTTGAGGTAAGCCCAGTCCATGTCGCGAAGCACCTTCGTCGGTTTTGTTTTCATCCGGTGGAAGGTTTGCACGAAGTGACGGGTCATTTCAAAGACAAAATGACGCTCGCCAATGAAACGGGACCAATCCGTATACATGGCATGTCTGTTATCCCGGCTGGAAAGAGGCAGGTTGTTCTCAATAGATAGATTGTGAGTGATTGATCTGGTTGCGTATTCTCTTTCCATCTGCACAAAAAGAGAAGCCCAAAACTTTCGCCCAGCCAAGCTTCTATCGGTATTTACGAATAAATCGAAGGTAGAGAAACGCTCGCCCGTGAACCATTCATTCATCTTTTTTCCAGCGAAACGCTTAGTCCTTGTTGCGACAGGTTGTTCTTTCCCAATGATAGCTTCGGCAAAAATGGAACGACTCGCCGATCCTGGTGGCAAATCTATATGCAGCTCATCCTTATTCACGCGTACGGACATTTGGGCAGGGTTGAGCTTTGCCATTCCTGCTGCTTTAATCCGATCTGATAAATGTACACGACGAATAACTTGTAATGGCTGCTTGATAATTCGGTCAGCATCCAGGGCATCGTCCTGAAGCAAGCTCTCTTTAAGCGGCGAGCGATCGGATACCACGACCAGTTCCATGGGATTGGCCATGCTGGTATCATTCCGAATCATATCCTGCAAAGAGTCTTGTAGATCAGCAGCAAATGATTTCCGGTTCGCGAGCAAATAATCCAGCATGACCATACTGGCACTTTGTCCGTAGGGAATATAGACGAAGGAATACTTGCGGGAGGGCGAGGTCGTGAAAGTTACTTTTCCGATATAGTTGCGCATAGAAGCGTAGTGGTCTGCAAGTCTGAATTGATAGGCTGCTAGAGAAGAAATCCCGGTCAAATGGTTCACCTCCCAAAAAGAAGGGGGAACACCAGAGATGCGTTCTAGTTTTCCCCCTTTTGCTAGCTATACGGTTTTAGAGGGACTTCTTTTAGTAGCGAACTTCCTTCAGGAAAGCGACCCCCATTTTTACGTTGGCGGAGTAGTTCATGAAATTCTGTTCGGTATTATGGTCGAAATAGCGGTACACTTCCTGCTTGTGTTTCTTGGTCGTGTCGCTCGGATCGACATCAATGATCAATTCATCCAAGTGGAGAATGTTGTTTTTCGAAACGGCAATGCAGGCATCCAAGCTACCGCGGTATCCATCGTAGCCATGTACGACATAAATCGGGCTCAAATGGTAACGGCGTGTCCAAGCAGATGCGTTAAAGCCTTGTGGTTCCAGAAGAAGACCCGTGTCCCCGAGCTTGCTATCGGAATACGCCTTGCCCGGCTGTGGAGCTTGGGTAATGAAGGCAGGATAGTGCTTTTGGAAGCGAATGCCCGATTTTGTCGCAAGCATTTGCAAGGTGTTGTTGCCAAAAGAGGTGTATTGACCATAATCGTGTGGGGCGATCGGAGCAGCAGGCTCAGTAGCGACAGCTCCAGCCGTCAGCATGATGTTTCCAACCACATCATCCATGTTGTATTTGAACGGCTTGAGTGCGCCGACATAGAGGAAGCTCTTGCGATAATCTTCAAAGTGAACAGCAGGATCGCCAACGGCAACCAGAGAAAGGCGATTGTTCATCACATTCATGTACAGGTAGACTGGTTTATCAATCGTACGATCTGTCGGTTTGCCATTCACGACGAATTTCTCGTCGGCCCATTCGAAATTGACTGGATGACCTTCTGTTGCGAAGGTTTTGGCTGTGGCATTGTAGTCTGTCAATACTTGAACCGTCAAAGAGCTGTGTTCTTTCGGGTTGGTGAAGCCTGGATTGACGAATTTCACATAAAACTCTTTGGTCTCGGTGTTAATTTTGGAGATGCCCTTTAGGACAAGCTCGGAGGTTTTGCCAGAAGCGGAATCTTTTTTGGTGAGATCGGTCATGACCGTCCAGGTCGATTTCTCCTGCGTCTCTCCAGCGGTTGCGTTATGGGGATAGTTAGTAAGTTGTTCGATTTGAGATTTAATCGTATCTAGGAGCTCTTTAGAAGTGGTGATTTTTTCAATGTATTTAAAATTGGCCATGTGAAAATCCTCCTTTAATATACTTCTTTTAAAATGGCGATGGTGCAATCGGTAGGGTTGGGGGAGTACTTGAAGAAGTTTACAGGGGTATTGATTCGGAAGAACTTGTATACCTCTGTCCAAGTTCCGGCAGCAGGGTCCTTCGGATCTTTTGGTTCCTCTGTATCTACGACGAGCTCGTCCTTGTTGATCAGATTATGGTCCTCAATTGCTACGACACTGTCGAGGTAGCCACGATAGCCTTCGAACTGGTGTACCAGATAGATCGGCGATGCATGATATTTCTTCGTCCATTTCGAGCTTTGGAAGCCGTTTGCTTCGAGTACCATTTTGGACAGCTCAGGAGGGATTGTGCCCACTCCATCGTATTTGGGGAGCTGGGTAATAAAGGCAGGGTAGTACGCTTGGAAGTAAACGGAGCTACGGGTTTGCAGCATGGAGAAGGAGTACATGCCGTTGGAGGTATAGCGTCCCCAGCCCGAATAGTTAGGATTGGTGTCCTGCTTGATGTCGGCTGGAAGGAATCCTGATTTTTCCTTGGTTAAATCACCCATGCCGACTGTGATGCCAAAATTGCCTTTGTGATCATAGTCAGCAAAAGGAATCGTTTTTCCGATATAAGCAAAGCTGCTGTAGTAAGCATCCATATCAGGCGAAGGGTCGCCTTCAATTACGATTGCTACACGATCATTACTTACAGAGAGGTTGTATTCCACCCAATAGTCTGGGCGACGCTTCTTGTTTGGTACCCAAGAGACGACAGAGTCGGCGCCGTAGAAAAAGTGGGAGGAAGGGCTTTTAATTTCGACCTTGTCGTCGTAATCGAGTGCCCATGCTTCGTGAGGTGGGATGTATTTGTCGGTATCATCAGGATTGTTCCATTTGTTGTATTGAAGTTCAGCTTGTTTTTGATCGAGGACGAGCGGGACTTTGCCGGGAATAACTGTGCTAGTATCGCAGGCAAGCTGGTACGTATCGGCAGAGTTTCCAACGGGATTTTTGCCTGTGAAGCCTTTGCCGTAGGACACATCCAGGTAGTTGTACTGCTGGATGGGATGCTTCAACATGACGAAGTAGTCGTTAGGCGTTTGGCCTGAAGGTACGTCAGGAACGGATTTTAGGACGACAGTGTGGTCGTAGTGATGGACGGGGTTGGCAATGTATTTGACCATTCCGAATTTGTAGAGGGTAGGACGAACATAAGTCCATTCCCAAGAGTAGTAAAATACCGACCATTGACCTTTTGAAAGAAGATCGTTCCAATCAGAGGGCATTTGTGTAATGAGTTTATACTCATCCCACTCTTTTCCAGGGGTAAATGTTACCCCATCCAACTCATACTTGCCCTGTTGTACCACATAGCATTTCTTCTTGACAGTGTTGGCAGGGTCGGTATCATCGACATTCACCACCAGTAGACCAGGAACAGGAAGGGTGATGTCGTTTCCTTCAACATTTTTATAGACAAACTCTTTCACTTGGATTTTTTTGTTTGATTTAATATTTTCTGTATTGATCGTTTCGAAGATATAGCCATCTGCATCAACGAGAACAGTCCCTCCATTACCTCGTAACTCCCTCAAATCCGGCAAAACATAAACCGGATAAGTCTTCCCATCCGTATGCTTGTACGTCCCTTGCGTATTCGCAACAGTCGTCTTCTGATACGTAACCCACTTATCTTCATTAACCTCAAACACCTTTTCCCAGCGGTTCTTAGTATCCGGGATTTTGGCATTGACGATTTCATCAGCCAGCTTGTTGATGAGCAAATCGGCTGTGACCTCGCCCTCGATCCAAGCTACTTGTTTACTAGGCATCCATACGCCTCCTTTACAGTTTCTTGCGTAAAAATTTCACATTGTACCAAACTTTCTTTTCCGTACCTGAAATGTTGTGGAAGTCAAAGCGGACTTGCGCATTTGGCTTCAACGGATAGACGATCCCAAAGCTGTTTCCCATCGAGACGGACTCCGGGAGCTCTTTGGTATAAATCGTTTCACAGACCTTCACGCCGTCCAAACTCAGCTCCCAGTAATCGCCGACGCAGTAATTATTGGTAGCAAACGCCACGGATAAAAATTCTGTCGGGTAGGGAAGGGCATAGGTATCGGAAAAGACTTGCTTGGACGCAGTCACATCAATCATGCGTCCACGAATGAAGGGCTCGGTAAATTTGGAAAAGTGCGGGTAGGGGAGCTCACGTACTTTGTCGATCACGCCCCCGCCCGAATAAACAACGGAGAAGCCCACTTGTACTCACCTCTCTTTCTCTATACGAAGGACATCGGTGCCAGTTAAGAGGCCCCTCGTATCATAGAGTAGACGGATCAGATAAGATCCTACCGTTTTTCCGTCAGGTGCGAAGCCCGCAGCGGTAACCGAGGTCAAGCGCCAAAGAGAATAGTACTCCCAGTCTGGATGGAGCTGATCGACTTCAAGCGGGAAGGTGGTCGTGTCTGTAGAGCCAAACGTGAGGGAAATATCCAGCATGTAGCCAGACTCATAGAATAGCTTTGCACCCGTGACCTTTTCCGGATCGAGGGGATGCTCTCGGATTAGACGTACAGAGGGTTCCTCGACGAACGGGTCTGCTGTGACTGTCGTGGTACGGTGGACTTCATCACGGATCAGATCGAGGATCGGATAAATCAAATAATCATTCGCAATCCCAGCCATTACACAATCGCCCCCTCGTTGTTGCTCCAAAATAAATCGAGGATTTGCATATAGCCGTTCTGCGCATCGAACATCGATCGGATTCCTTTGATGGTATACGCTTCTCGGGTGGTTGTATTAGAGTCGATAATGTAAATACGATCGAGGACATCCAAGGCAGGGTTGCCAGGGATGGAAATTTGCAGCGTACGGCACAAGCGTTTTATATCAAAAAATGTTCGTCGCGCGGCCTGTCGCTTCAATTCGTCTGTCTTGGCAGAGGGAACGTGCCTCACGCCTGTGCGGACCTCGCCTTTTAACTCCATCAAAATCTCGGTATCTACGAAATGACCAGCCTTATTTTCTTCGTCCAAAATGACAAGATGGCTCCTGCCACGGGAAAAATCGATCGTCTTATGAATCGTGATCAAATTATCGTGCTCCGTAAAAGTAGCCACAATCGGCCGATTCATATCAATCTCTTCCAAGCGATACGTGCCATAACGGTCACAATAGGAACGGAATTCTGTATCTTTCATGATTTCCGCGATGGCTTCTCCGACTTTGTATTGATACGATTCGAATTTGCGTCCGGGTGGCTCAATAAAAGGATTTTTCCAACCCTTTGGGGTCAAAATGGATTCGGCATCGACTTCCACAAATTCGCCCTCTTTATCGGGCACAGCCTTGAAAACCTTGCCTGTTGCCTGCGTCACGTGGGTATAGCTTGTCTCTTGTACAATGGCATAGGGGTAGTAAATGTCTTGCGGATTGCTACGCCAGCCGTACATTCCTGCATGGGCAATCAAGTCTTGTACAATGGCGGATTTGAGGTAGGCGGCTTTGGCAGTTGGTTCAGTTGGGACAGGTGCGGTACCCTCCCATTCAGGGATCGAATCAAACTCCGTGCTGGAACGGAACTTTTGATAGATTTGCCACACGCTGTTATACCAATTCGTATCACTCGCCCATTGGTAAGCCCCCTTGTCTCCTCCTTGCCAAAAATATTTGACGTCGTCGACTGATTGGAAGCGCCAGCCTTTGCTTGCCATGGCCTCCCGATAGCGAACGGCTCCGCGGTAGAGCTGTCGCTCGATCCCTTGGTATTGCGGATCGCATTTTTCACCGGTATAGCATCCATACCCGAGAATGAAGTCTCCTGGAGGCAGACCTTTCCCCAGCGTCCCCATTTTGGTTTCGTGCTCCGCAATGGCTAACAGAAATTTATAATCGAGCTCTGGACCCTGCTGCTTGGCCTGCTTTTTGGCCATCGAGATAATTTTGTCCCGACGAGACATCGAGGAAAAAACATTGGTATCATGTGCGGCAGAATGTCCGATGTCTGGGGGATATTGCTTGTCCTCAGTAATTACCTTGTTCAAAATCTTCTTGTACATATCGCGGCAGTAAATGGTCATGGTCGATTCCTCGCCATTTAAATCGAGCTTGTCGATCAGCCCAGTAAACACGCGCATTAAATTCAGGCCATAGCCCATGTAGATCCGAACAGGAGTATTTTCGGAGAGGACACCGACATGGAATCCATTCACAAAATAAGACCAGGGGGTTTCCTTGTAGGTTTCGGGAAAGTAAAACGGATTATAGTCCGGGCTGTAGTAGCCGTTCGGGTTTGAAATCGTGATTCGTGCCTCACAGGAATCCATTTCAAACTGGTCGTCCATTTCGATGTGGGTAATATTGTCCAGAGTTAGGGTGTCAATATAGACGAACTTTCCGACCTGGAGCGATACTTTTCGCGGCTGTCCAGGCATGAAGGTGCTCGTAATTTCCCGTTCCTCAAAAAACTCCTGCTGCACCGTCGGATCGACTTTGTCTTTGTTCCCGTACAGGTCGGGGCGCCCTTGCAATTCCTTGATCTGAATGTACTGGAGGGAAAAACGATTGACTTGTTTTCCATTCCAAAACAGCTCGATACGAATTTCCATTTCGCCATTGGGAAAGGGGATATCACGAATCTCTACGTTTTCTGTCCCGGAGAATTTGTTGACCTTGATTTGCATTTTTCCATTGAAAAAAACGCGCAGCTCGCCGGCACCTTCACCGAAGTTGGTGGAGAACCCCATGCTAAAAATGCCGGGGTGAACAGAGGTCAGCTTGAGATTCATGCCAGTCGTTACGGTTGGGGAGGGGAAGACGGTCTTGTACCCTTTGGGATCAAAGGTAAAGGTGAGATTGCTATGCTCCGTCGAGCTTCTCTCGATCATGGATAGCTTTTTGGTTAGCTCGTCTACTTTGTAGACAGATTTTGAGTGCCACGTATTATTGGTAAACCGTTCCTCAAAAAGAGTTGCTCCTGGCGTTCCAACATAGGTGGCATCGGTTGTGACTCCTGCACCGTTATTGGAAGAGGCAGCAAACAGATACTTCGAACCATTCATATAAGGAAACGGATCGATAACGGCTTTTCCATTCCAGACCTCAAAGTGCAGATGAGCTCCTCTTCCTTTGGAGCGGGGGGAATTGGGATCGTCATAGGTGCCCATGTCCGTAACGCCGGCAGAGCGGACGTCTCCTGTATTGCCGCTTTTCCCGATAATAGTGCCTTGCGTGACATAATCCCCTGTTTTGACGTGGATTTCGCTCATATGGGCGTAACGGGTCCATATGCCATCCGCATGCTGAATTTCTACGCGAAAGCCAAAGCTCGTATATTTTTCAGACACAGTCACTTTTGTTACTTTGCCAGCCCAGGCAGCTTTGATAGGTGTACCGACTGGACAAGCGATATCAATCCCTTTGTGGTTGCGGTTGTCGCCCATATAGGCTGTAATATCTCGGATGCTTTTGCCCTCAACAGGAAAGACAAAGGGGATCTTGGAGAGAGCAGTTCCCCCGTCTCCTGAACCATCTTGAATGATGGTGCGGGTCAATGTTTTCTCTTCCCGCGGATCACTCATAATGAAATCGAGTTCTTCGGTACGGCCTGGCACGAAGACGAGTCGATCTACCTCGACGCGGCACGAGGGCTTCGATAATTCTCCGAGTTTGAGTCTCTCGGAGAGAATTCTACGCAGCTCATTGGACATCGTTTGCATGAAAGCACCTCCTATTTAAACCGTTCCAGGGACCATTTTCGAAAGCGATTCAAAAAAGAGACGGCCTGTGCCCGGGTAAGTAGCGAGTAAGGCATAAACCATTTTTCTTTGTCTTCCGCGTTCGATGACGATACCTCGTACATATGGTTGACGACAGCCGCTCCATCGACGAAATTGTTGATCGCAATGCCTTCGATCAAGTAATCTCCGTTGCCAAACCGCTCGTCTTCCATAGAAAGGACGGATGGTGCCCACCAAGAAGGCTTGCTGCCAGTCATCCCACCGTTTAGCGCAATTTTTTCCCCGGTGTTGCTGTTGTACATATACTTTTCGCGCCCGACATCTTCAAAGCGGGTACTCGTCTCTTTGACGTAAAAGAAATGAACGTTTTTACCTGCCTCAAGCGGCATGTTGAACAGTACCGTATGATCATCAAATTCTTGATAATCGGAACTGCTCACCACTTTTCCATCCACTTTGATGGCAAGTTGCTTCTTACCTGCAGGATAAGTACCGTTCAGGCGAAAAACACGTTGCCCCTCGTATGCCGTATAGGATTCATCCAACCGCTGTGTGGGAGGCTGTGAATCCGTAAAGCGTTGGTAAAAAGAACGCCGAAGCCGGTCAATGAGCAGAAAAGCCTCTGCCCGATTGATGTAGGCATTGGGAAAGAAGCGGTCGTTTCTCCATACGCCAGGACTTTTCACCGAAAAATATCCGCCTCGCATAAACAGAGCGCCGTTTTCGTAGCTGTTGTAGATGAAGCGCACCTGTACGCCGTTTAAATTGTAAGGAAGATAAATCGTTGCACCCGGAGCGGGACTGACCATGTAGACATCTTGCTTGAGTCCGATATATTTTTTGGCGAGTTCTTGGGCAGGCGTCGATTTCCATTCCTCTTCTGGCACATCCATTCGCTTCAAGGAGCGACCATATGCGTACAAATACTCGTTGAATTGACGACTGAACGGATTGTAGAAATACGTGTCTCCGTTATCGAGGCGTTTGTTCGGGTAAGCAAAGGAAGAGGAGTTGGGGGGGATCGGTTTGCCAAAACGGTCCAAGGCAGGCTTGCCGAAGCTGGAAAAGGCGACAACCGAGTTGGCAGATGGTGCGTAATACAGCTCGACGTCCGTTTTGTTCGGGTCAGTTTGATTTGGCCGAATTTCTTTGAAAAGGGTTTGCGTGCCGTCAATATAGACAAAGAGGGGGTTATCTGCACCCGGTGTCAATTTGGCTGCGAGCGTAAAAACTTTTTGTCCGGTGGAGCCCTTTTGCTCCTCATACAGGTAAGGAGCATTGCTTTCAAAGGAGCCATAAGCAATTCCTTGAATGAACGGTTCTCCGTCAGCCATCAAGTAATTGCTGGCCTCCATTACTTCATTAAAAAACCAGTCTTTTTCATTCACATCAGCCCAGCTGATCATTTTCATCACCTCCTATATAGAGTAGACAGAAACCCGGAACAGCCTCAGCTATTCCCGAATCATCCGCTCTACCAGCCGCCTTGTCCGATTCAAAAAAGCAATAAACTCGGCACGCGTCACGAAATCATTGGGGCGGAAATAAATGACGGGCTTCCCATCTCGGGTAATGACCGTGATTAGCCCGAGATCGGCCATTTCCTCGATGTTTTTTTGCGCCCAATGTCCTTCAATATCTTGAAATTGAAAACGTGATTCGCGTTCGATGGAGTCTTTTTTGATGAGGATCAGATCGACGGTGGCGCTGTAGCGGCGTCCCGCCTCAAGTACATGGGGGGTGATGGATTCCGCGCTTCCAAGGAAAATACTTCCCTTTTCATCGTAAAACTTGTGGGTCCAGCCTGCGTAGCTCAAGTAATCGTTATACGATTCCTTGTCTGGAAAAAGCAAGGTCAATGAACACTGGTAGCTGCTAAAACCGGAGTGGTGGATGTGAGAGGGAGCGTTGATGATTTTGATTTCGCGCAAGGAAGGCTGGGGACTTGGCGGAGAATACGGCTCGATAAGTCGGGCGTTTACTTCTATGAACTCGAACCCTGTATCGACGAACAGCTTTTTTTTGTAGCGCTGATTGGCGGTGCCAAAGGCGTATTGTTGGGTCATCATTGTACCTCCTTACAATCTTGTGTAGCTCGAGGCGATGCCAGAGCGGACTTGTTGGCTTAATTCGGTAGAAAGGCTTGCTTGTGTATTGCGAACGGCTTCGCTGACGGTTGAGCCGAGGCGTTGAAGGTCAGCTTCCGTCCCGCTCATATTGGCGATGGTAATGTTCACATTGCTGTCGCCGCCATAGGTAAGGTCGTAGGTGCTATGTGTTGCATTTGCGGTTTGCATGCCCCAGTAGGTCAGCGGCTGCAAGCCGTCGGGCATGTTGAAGGTTCCTTTGGTGGGCCGCTTGGACATGTGCAGAGATACGAGATTGTCGTATTTGGCTTTTTCGAGGCCTTTTTTTAAGTTCTCGATGTCTTTCTTGAATGTCTCATTCATTTGGTTCCCAGACAAAAGGCGATCCAATTCAGAACTCGTCGCATCGAAAGTCTCATTGATACTGCGTAAATATTCTTCATCAAGCTTCTTTACTACTTCAGAATTTGCGCTGTGACCTGCCAAGATTGCTTTGTTTCTGTCGATCGAGTATTGAAGTTCTTTACTTTCCAGCTCAGAGCTCAGCTTGTCCTTCACGGAATTAATTTTTGTGCCGGAGGTATGGTTGTTTTTATCGAGGTTATTTTGGGCGATAGAAGCCTTTATATCAGCGATTACTGAGTCTACTACGTCAGAGGCATCTGAACCCTTAGGAATTTTAGCGAATACCTCTTCGAAAAAGGCTAAGTGTTCATTCCGTTTCGTATTAATACCACTGTAGTAATCATCATAAGCTTTCAGCATTTCTGGAGAATCTTCGGATTTACCTTGATTTCTTAGAGTAGCCTGCGTTCTCTCTAATTCGGATCTTAATTTGCCTTCCTCTAGAGAGAGGCTTTCCAGATGATGACCAACCACTTCTTTGCCAAGGTCGAGTGTTTTGACCTCTTCCCATGAAGTAATTGGGGTATTGTCGAGCTTGGAGCCGCTGTCATCGATATCGATAAGCAATGAGTTCTTGTTTTTTTCTTCTTTGTTTTTGTACGCAGCGCTGTATTTATCGAATTCGAGTTGAGCTTCCTTCTCGTCCAGCTGGAGGGTATTACCTAACTCATTTTTGAGGTCTTTGCCATCATATTTGTAAGCAGCTTCGAAAGCGTTATAGTAATCGCTAAATGAAGGAGTAGTGCCACCCAGTAAGTTGATCAAACCATCTCCAAGACCTGTAAGAAATGTCGTTGCAAAAAAAGCATGTTTTAAACCAGGAGGCATTTTGTCAATACTCACGAAGTCATCCACGAGGCCTTTTTGATTTTCCAACACTCTGCTTTGTCTCTGGGAATCGGACATAAACATAGGTTGCAACCAATCTTTGTTAAGACTATCCACAAAATTTAGCGCCGTGATCCCAACGCCTACGAGACCTGCACCTTTTAACAATTTTCCGGCGTTTTTTAATCCTTTTCGCCATAGTGGTACTCTCTCGGGTGTATTATCGGGAGGCGTTGAATCTCGGTTTGCTCTCTCTCGCGTTTGGATTTCCCGTGTGGAGCCCGACTCATCCGTACCTTCCGCCGTTTCGTCTGATTCTTTCTTGTCGGCATTCTTTTTTCCTTTCAAGAACTTTTCTCGTATCTTCGTCTTGAAATCCCCCGAGAACTCCTCAAAAGCGAGAGCAGCAACAGGAGCGAGTCTGCTAGCAGTAGAGGATGAACTGCTTGCGGCTGGAGCTGAGGAAGCAGCCTGAGGACCTGCTGCGGCAGTCGGAGGTTTGGGTACAGCCGTCGACAGTGCTTCTGTCAAATCCTTCAAGGCTTCTCGTGTTTTCTGGAGCTGTTTTTCCTGCTGTTTTAAGTCACTGGTCATTTTCTTGATTTGCTCATCAGTAGCAACGGACGTATCAGAGAGGGCACGCAGTCTCTCATCCAGCGAAGAGACGGCAGGAATCAAGGTGGTAATCGTGTTCTGCAAACCACCAAGTGCGCGCTGGACCAAAAGGATTCGACTTGTGAGCAAATGTGCCTGACGTTCTACATCGCGCATCTTCAGCCAGAGCAGATGCAACTGTTTCAGCAGCTTTTTCTCTTCTGCAATCAGTGCTTTTAACAATCTGTCATTGTACGGATACAAATCTTGTACCTTTTTCTGTTCCAACCTGTTGCGAATCAATCGAGTGCGGGCTGCCTGATAAGAAGACAGATTTTGCAATTGCCAAGACTGGATTTCCATTGCTTCTTGTGTAAAGGGAGAAGAGGATTGACCAAACAGTGCGGTAACGCGTTCTTGTCTTCGCTGCTCACTTCCTTCATGAAGATTGCGCCGGGCTTTGACGTAGGCGGCTTTTCCGCCGTATTGATCCGCATCCGCAGCATTTTTCAACAGTCGTACAGCGAGCGATAATTGGCTCTGGCTTTCTCTCATGCGCTGAAGGAGGTGGACCAAAAGAGTGGGAAAGCTACCGGGCTGATTTTTAAACATATCGAATGCTTCAAGGGAGGTTGCCTGCCAGATGGTTTGCATCCGGGTTTGGGGAGCAAGAGGGTCATCTGGTAACAGAGCTGCTTTCTCCCGAATATCGGCTACCGTTGCATGCGGATCATTTGATTGGCGAGAGGACGTATAGTAGGCTCTGGTTACTTCTTCAAGGCTGACGGCATGTGTTAGTGCAATATCCCGCAGGTCTTGTTTGACTCCTGATCGCAAGTATTCGCGCAAAGCAAGTGCTACTTCTTCCACTTGTTTTTGATCCGTCGTTCGTCCTGAAACGCGTGCATGCGCCAAATCCATCATATTTGTATCTTTGAATAAAAAATTGCGCTCTGCCTTTTTTAACAGGCGGTTCAAAGATTTCGCTGACTCCCAATTTTCGATATCCATAGAGGTGATAAGCGTGTGAAGGCCGCTGCTCATCATGTTTTGCAACACATCTACGGCAGCCTCTTCCCATGCTTGTGGATGGAGGGTGCTTCTCGTGCCGTATGCTTTTTCCGTTCTTTTAACGGGAGCATCAGGAACAGTAGCAAAGCGGAACGGGGAAATGGCTCCTGTGCTTACGGACAGCCGGGAAGCAGAAGCAGCATGGAAAACTGGCTGAGACTCGTACTTACGGGAAAAGCTGAGCGGCTTCGACTCAATGTCGCGTATCATCTGGCGTAATTCATACAGTTGCTGATTGATTGCTTGAAAAAAGGGGGTTGCTTGCTCCGCTCGAAATGCGGATGCCGACGGCCCTACAGAACTCCGTGCAGCACTCGTTATGGAGCGGAGGGCATCGGTCAATCGTTGGGTTTCCATGAATATCACCTTCCTCAAAAGAAAAATCCCGTTCTGGTCTTAGAATAGACAGAAACGGGTTATAGACCACCTAACACTTTGCCAAGTACGGCAATATCGTCTTCGGAAATTTCCTGATAGTCTTGCGAACTAGATGCATGGGGAGAACTGGAAGTAGAATTCGTACCCTTTCTTCGCAAGAAAGGAAAACCCATGCGTGTTTCTACCTCAAATTGAATGTATTTGTTCACTCTCTTCATTAATTCTGCTACTTGGGGAAGGGTGTACTCCCAAATATCCCATTTCTTCAAACCACAGTCCTTATGGAGATGAAAAAATAGGTCGCCCCAATCAAGTGGCTCACCAGATTCCGTATCGCGAATGGTGGAACTGTCACCCTCGCCACTCTCTACTTTTTTAAGCCGTTTAGACCAATGAGAATGTTAATAAGCTTTTTGGCCGTCTCCAAATCACAATGTTCATCCAAGTACTCACGAGTAACCGTAGGGTAGTTGCGAAAGCCCAGAAGCAGGATATCGAATAAGTCTTCTTCCTTGTTTTCATACGGGAGAAAATTAAGGATAATCGCGTCGATATGAATGGTTCCTAGCTTTTTCATCAGGAGGCGGGCGTCTTTTAAGGTCACAGGCGGAATCCGGTAGGTTTTGCCGTCACGCAGCATGATTTCACTATCATCTTCAAAGAAAATAGCCTCTACCAGATCAGCCTCCTGCTGTTTTTTGATCCGCTCTACAGCTTCCTGGTTCATCATCTCTGCGTGTTTTTTTTCCAGATCTTCTTGGTGGTTTAGCACGGAAGAATCCCTCCTTGAACAATAGTAGATTGTATTTGTTAAATATATCTACTTGCTAAAATGCGTTGTCGTTCGCTATGATTCGTTGTAAGTTATTCCCTTTAAAAAAAGGAAGGCAAGAGCGAAGAGCCCGGAGCTCTCCACTCAGCCTGATTACCCTCGAAAGAGTTACACTTTTTTGGTCGATACGAAGCGTTTCACACTGCCTAGCTTGCCATCTGCTCGCTCTGGATCAATAACGGACAAGGAAATAGCGGAAGTACTGGCTGTGGAGCGGGCCGCATCGATCGAGAAGCTGCCTTTTGCCATGCAGGAGAACAGCTCTGTCTCAATGCCTGCATAGGTTCCATCCTTTTGCAGGAAGGAGCCGTGATGGACGACATGAACCGGGAATGGCACTTCATCCATCAAAATGTCGACGACGTCTACGGTTTCGGTTCGCTGATAGTTGAATACCACATCTTCATTGAGCAGGGCTGGGGAGAAGATAAGACGCGTTTTATTTTCACTGCCATCCTGGAATGTATCCACCATGAATTCGTCAGCTTTTGGAGCAGCAGACGTGCTCAAGTTTACTTGCTTCAACAGGCGATTGCTATTTTTCAGACGAACAGCAAATCCGCCACCGTTGAAGAGCTTGCCGCCAAACTCGACTTCACAAACACCAGCGTCACTACCAGCGGAAGTTGTACGATCCAGGCTGCCAGCAGTAACTGCTTTTTGCTCACCCAGTACATACACATAGTCGCTCTTTTGCTCTTGCAGCTTGGAGCCCATCATCAGTTCGAGAGCCGCCAGATCAAATTTGGCATCCGTTGCGGTAATCTCAATGCTTTTGGATTTGACGAGAGTGTCAATGGCGAATAGCCCATCGCCGCCAAAGATATCCTCCATTTCAACATTCATGTCAATTTTCAGGTCCTGCATATTACCAAGTGTAATGACTTCGACGCCATTTCCATCCTTGGAAGCGCGTTTGGCAAGAAATTGACCGACACCTTTGATAATCATTTTTTTAGACAATGAAAGTCACTCCTTCTAAATAGGGGATTTGGTTGCTGTTGCTGTATCGTGTGAAAAGGGAACCGCGATCAGCTTGTCATAGGATAGACGGGGTTTTGAAATGTCTAACAAACTTGCAAAGTAAACTTCGTGATCAGTGTGAAACAGTACGCAGAGGAATGATCCGTATCGGATTCCTGCTGGGAGACAACATAGGTGTCCAAACCTTCTATTCCATTCATCGATAAGCTTTTGCCGTCTAAGAGATGGAAAAGATGGTTCGCGATTTGATGCGCCAGCTCGATATCGCCAGCCGTGATCACATCTAATCGGAAAAAGCTGGTGAGAAGGAGGGGATTATCGGTGTCGCGCTTTCCAGAGGTTGCGTAGAAGGAAAGGAGAGGCTTCGCAACATCAGATAGCGGAGCGAGTTTTCTTCGCTTGATAATCTGCTTGGACAGGGAGTCCTTGTCTTCGGAAGCAATTCCGAGTAATGCGAGCAACTGGCTATCCGTAGAAAGTAATTCATAGAGATGATGATAGAGGTCGACAACCATGAATGATTCACCCCCTTTTGATGGGAATTTTTTGGAACAAAATGTGCTCCTTCTACGTTCATAGGTTAGACAGATGGGGAAGATGTCTCCCTTGGAATACATATTCGGTCGTAAATAGCCAGGAGGTCATAACATTGAGAAGTGATAGGATACAAATCGTCATTCAACAAACGAAGGAAAAACTTTCTGCGAAGGCACTGGAAGATCATGAAGCCGTTGTCGGGATTATGGCGATGGCCAAAAACTTCATGATAAATGAAGAAAGTGTGCGTCACATTATTCACGAGGTTTTTGATGGAGATAAGGAACGGATGGCAAAGGCATTGACAGTAGCCAGCCATTTGATAGATGAAAGTTTGATACAAAAAATCATCTCAGATGTAAAGTAAGCCCGTCCACAGCGGGCTTTTTCTTTTTATAGGGAGATAACTCATTCGAAACTGTCTATTCTATTTCAAACAAATAAGAATCGAGGGATAAGAATGAGAGATTCCAAAAAAGCCGTATTGTATGTCGTAATTATTGCTGCATTAGCTGAGTTTCTACTAGGAGAGGATATCGATCGCGAAGGCTGGGAGGAGCTCAGTGACGCACTTGGCATGTTGGGAATGGATCTGAATGAGGTTTTCTCAGAAAATGATTCCTTGCTGCTTGGACTTCAAAAAGTTTGTCAGGAATTTGGGAAGATGAATATCACAGAGGAAATGATAGAGGAATTATACGTAGAGGACCAGCTGGAATAAACGGCTGGTTTTTTTATTTCAAAATCCGCTTAATACATCGCTAATCGCTTCGTATAGATTCGACAACAGGCAAAAGGAGGGGAGAAACCATGTACTATCAGATTAGTTTTTCGGCAGATGGAGAGCAGGTGCAGGTCATGAAATATATGTCGACCCAAGACACACCTATAGCCGTTTTGGAAGAGTTCTTTCGCGAGCATGTTCAAATGAATCCTGAGTCCTTAAAAGGAATTGGGATCGTCAGGATCGGTGGGTAGTATGGCCTGCCAGGGATGTGATTATGAAAAAGCCTGCCAAAAGAAAATGACAGTCAATGACATCGTGTTGTCAGCAAAGGAACAGGATGTCGTGCCCATGACTTGTCGTTGTGTGGTTCATGACATTTGCCGCGATTGCCAATGGTACATCAAGCGCCAGTGTGCTTCATGGAAGATTTTGAATGGAAAAGTATTCACGGCTGGTACCTTGCAAACTTGTCCGAAAAAAGTTTTAAAAACGGGTTGCTAAAACCTTCCTCCCATTACCTAGTGTGATAGAGCAACTGTGAATAGGAGCATGAGGAGGGAAGTACATGACAGATCAACTTCACCAGATGGACGAGTTATTTTTTGCAGGGAAAGTCGATGATTTTTTACAGAAGGCAAAGGAAAACTGTGAAG
Organism: Brevibacillus brevis; assembly: GCF_022026395.1. Lineage (NCBI taxonomy): Bacteria > Bacillati > Bacillota > Bacilli > Caryophanales > Paenibacillaceae > Brevibacillus > Brevibacillus brevis. Next base: position 700,864 of record NZ_CP041767.1, read on the forward strand.
CCAAACTGACCGGAATGACGTTTGCTGGAATGACCCACGATGATGTCGTTCAGGAGGTTCTCTTAAAGGTGTATCGCACGATGAAGGATTACGACCAGGAAAAAGCCAGAGTGACTACCTTTGTCGATCACGTGATTACGAATAAAATTCGCGACTGCTTGCGAAAAGCCGGCACGCAAAAAAACCTGACAAACAGTAATGCAGTTCTTGTTTCGGATGGAGATGAGAATGAAGAGGAAACGATGATCAGCCGTATTGCTGCTCCGATTGAGGAGTTTCGATATGAGGAAGTTGAGATGATGATCGACATCATGGAGTATATGAAGCTGTCCACGCGAGACAAGCTGATTCTCCAGATGAGAAGCGAAGGCTATTACCATGAGGAAATTGGCCAAAGATTCAATATCAGCAAGGAAAGAGTGTGTCAAATCATCAAGGCGATTTTAAAGCAGTACGGTGAGCTGTGAACATACACAAATAATCGATGAAAAGGAATGATCCAGCATGGCAGTTTTGTTGAAAAAGATGAATGAGGAATTGACCGAGGAGCTCTCCCATCAGGTCATTGGAAAATACGTACACGTTCCGACCAATATGCATACAACGCCTACAGTCGAAGGTGGAGAGGACGAGGTAAATATTTGGTTCGGCGGTTGCGTAGCGGGCATTGAAAAAGCAGTCATTGCCTTCGATTACGAAAAGCAGGAGTTTCGTGAGGAGCCGTTGACCTACACTAACTTTTTGCTGACAGACGGTATGGGATACACGGTGAATCGACTCCATTCCGAGATTTATGAGATTACAAAGGAAGAATTCGAGCAAATGCTAGCGGATCATCTGGCTACTCAGGCTGCTGAGCTTGAAGCAGAGAAAAAGCTTCGTGAAGCAGCAGAGGAAATCACGACAAATGAGGAGACGATGTAGTGCCATGAGACAACCCACGATTGTCGCTTTCGAAGGAATTGACGCCAACGCGAAGGAAGCCCAAGCGGCGTTACTGGAAGAAAATTTGAGATGCCTCGGATATAAGGTGAAAAGAGTATCGTTTCCGCGTTTAGATACCCCAATCGGAGCAGTCATTGGCATGTGGCTTCGCTGCGAAATTGAGCTGGATGAGAAAGCAGTAGGAAAGCTTTTTGAAGCGGATTTTTTGGACTATCAGCGAGAAATGGCGAGGATTTCGAAGGAAAACGTTGATTTTATCATCATTGATCATTACGAACTGTCCAATTATTACTACTTCTATATAAAGGATACTCCCCTTTCCTGGTACGCCACGATGAGTGATTTGACAAAGCGACCTGATGCAACCTTTTTTCTGCGAACCGAAGTAGATGCGAATCATGCCACGCTGCTAAAGGTGCAGGAAGCCTATCTTTCCCTGGCCCATGCTTCGCGCCGATCGGTTTATACGCTGGATACGGAATCGGAGTGGAGAGAATGCAGAAAAACATTCTCCAAGCAGTCCATCAGGTACATCTGAAAAAGCGAGTTACGTGCTAACAAAGTTATTCGGCATTGTTGCCGCAGTGTTCATTCCCGTCAATGCTGTACTGCCAGCCGTAGAAAAAGGACTGTCGGAAGTTCATCCTGTGATGAAACTGGCCATGGACACAAATAGGCAGTTGCATAGAAAAAAGGAGCTTTCAACCATAATCACACAGGTTGCACCGAGACTTGATAAAGCAACAGTCGAGCTTTATACAGAAACGATTTTGGGATTATCCAATCAATACGAAATAGATCCGGTTTTGATCATGGCGATGATCTGGCAGGAAAGCCGTTTTCAGTACGACGCGATCTCCAGCAAGGGAGCAAGAGGATTATTACAAGTCATGCCACGCACTGGAAGCTCGCTGGGAGTTCACCCTGATGACCTGTTTGATCCCGTGATCAATCTACAAACAGGTATCAAATATTTAGATCTCTTGCAAAAGAAATATGGAAATCTTCGTTTAAGTATCATCGCCTATAACCAAGGCCAGGGAAATGTCGACCGAAATCGTTATCACGACGGCTACTATACAAAAGTCATGACCCATTACAAAAAAATGAACGGCTTATTAAGAGAATCATAGCAGGTAGGCTGGGAGGAGGTATTATGAGTGAGCATGCTGTGTTCGTAAAACAGAGATTGGGCAAGAAAAAAGAACAATACTCCTTGTATAACATGGAGAATATTCGCCGCTGCAAGGAAGACAGTGAGTTTCTTGGTGACGTTATACTCGCAAATGAAGAGCTCATTTGGCATTCTGTGCACAAATATATCGGAAAGCCTGAGACATTAGTGAAGCAATATTGCTTGGAAAAAGCGGATATCTTGCAATTGGGGAGAATGGGAATTATCAAGGCAATCAAAGCCTTTGATATCGCAAGAGGCGTGAAGTTTTCGTCCTTTGCAGTCATAACGATTGTGAGGGAGATCAACTGCTTTTTGCGAGATAGCGGAAATATTGTACGGCCGACTAGAACGGCAACAACGATTCTCCAGCACATCAGTAAAATAGAAGCAGACCTGGGATATCTCCCTACCATAGAGGAATTGTCCGTACTGTTGGGTGAAAATGTGGAGCAGATCAAAAAAGCGCTGGATGTCGGGAGACCTGTCAAGTATTTACAAGAGCCATACTTGAAGTCATCCGCTTCGAGCCATGAAGCTGCCACCGCTATGGACGTCTTGAAGGACGAAGGAAGAGACGTGGAAGAGTACGTGCTGGACAAGCTATTTGTTACCGCTTTGCTTGCGCAACTGCAAAATCAAATCTCATCAAAAGAGTGGCAAGTCCTGCAACTAAGGATGGCAGGCTACAATCAGACGCAAACAGCAGATTTTTTAAATGTATCCCAAATGTGTGTATCAAGAACTATGAAAAAAATACAGAATATTTCGAAAAATAAACTTTCCTAATCTTATTTTTCAATCCCCACCCAAATAGGAGATAATGAAAGAGCACTCCTATTATGAAAAGAGGTCGATCACAATATGAAATACTACCGACTCGGTGACAGTGGATTGAAGGTATCGGCATTGGGATTAGGTACGAACTCATTCGGAGGGCGTGCGGATGAGCAAACGTCTGTAAGCATCATTCATACCGCAATCGAAAACGGGATTACCTTTATTGATACGGCAAATATTTACACACAAACAGAATCGGAGCGAGTCATCGGGCTTGCGTTAGAAGGGAAGCGGCACGAGGTCGTTTTGGCGACGAAGGCTGGTTTGGTAAAAGGCGAAGGACCGAATCAGAGAGGTTCATCACGCTATCACCTAATGCTGGAACTGGAGAACAGCTTGAAGCGTTTGCGCACCGATTATGTGGACTTATATCAAATTCATACGTTTGATCCAGAGACACCTTTGGAAGAAACACTCCGCGCACTAGATGACATGGTTCGATCAGGGAAAGTGCGTTACATCGGGGCCTCCAACTATGCAGCATGGGAATTGATGAAGGCAATTGGCATCAGTCAGCGGGAAGGGCTGAATCGATACGTATCAACGCAGGTCAGCTACTCGTTGGCAGATCGGACACCGGAGCGTGAACTCGTACCGCTTTGTCTTGACCAGGGGGTGGGGATCATTCCGTACTTCCCGCTTGCTGGCGGAATTTTGACAGGCAAATATACCTCGGCAGAACAGGCCCCCGCTGGTTCGCGGGCGGACAAGGAGCCGCGCTTCGTCCGGTTGTTAAGTGAGGACAAGCTGGAGTTTGGACGCAAAATCAGTCAGGTCGCGGCGGAGCTCGGTGTATCCTCCAGTGTGCTGTCTTTGGCTTGGCTCATGCACAAGCCGGCTGTCTCTTCGGTGATCGTGGGGGCGACCAATGCAGGGCAGCTTTCGGATAATTTGCAAAGTGCAGCGTTGACACTGGATGAAGCGACCTTGGCAGAGCTGGACCGATTGAGTGACACGTATCGATACGGGGAACCATTTGCCGTATATCGTTTGCCGTAACAATGGTGACAGTTAACGACTAACATGCCCAGTCCCAAAGCCTCCTTAAAATAGGGGGCTTTTTTGCGTTTCAGCATAGACCCCGGAGCCATGAGGGATAGTAAACATATCCCGAACTGGAAAAAGAGTGATTCGAAATGATTGATACAGAAAAAAATTCTGCGCTTTTTCATTGCTCGTTGGACGAAAATCTGGAAAAGGTGAAGAAAGAGCTGGGCAACAGCACGGATCTTGTGACGCGGCAAGTGCGTCTGAAAGCAATCGATCAGGTTGTGGTAGGGATTTTGTACACCGAGGGTCTGGTCGATAAAAATATGATTAGCAGCTTCATGGAATCTCTTATGCTCCATGCAAAAAAGATGGACATCCCTGCGGAAACCGAGTGCAAAGAAAGATCATTAATACTAATGAAGGATTTCCTGCTGACGATCGGTGGAGTGGAAGAGGTCTATGACTTTGACCACTTGTATGATGCGATATTGACGGGGGATACCGTTATTTTGGTAGATGGATATTCCTACGGCTTTATCGCAAATACGAAGCAGTGGGAAGACCGTGGTGTTCAGGAGACTTCCGTGCAAACGGTGGTTCGGGGTTCCAGAGAAGCGTTTTCGGAAAACCTCCGAACCAATACAGCTTTGGTGCGCAGGCGGATCAATAATCGCAATCTTTGGTTGGAGACCATGCAGATTGGGGACATGACACAGACCAAAGTCGCCATGATGTATATAAAAGGAGTCGTGCAGGACAGCGTAGTGGCAGAAGTGAAAGAGCGGTTGGGGAAGATCGAGATCGACGGTATTTTGGAGAGCGGGAACATTGAAGAAATGATTCAGGATCATACCTTTACTCCGTTCCCGACCATCTACAATACAGAGCGTCCAGACTCGGTGGCAGCCGGGCTGCTGGAAGGCCGCGTTGCCATTTTGGTGGACGGTACACCGATGGTTTTGTTGGTACCAGCTGTCTTTGTCCAATTCTTCCAGTCTCCAGAGGACTATTACATGCGTGCAGATTTTGGGATCCTGCGCATTTTGCGGTTTATTTCTTTCTTTATCGCTTTGCTTGGTCCATCCATTTATGTTGCGATTACCACCTTTCATCAGGAAATGCTGCAAACCAACCTGCTCATGAGTATAGCAGCCCAGCGTGAAGGCGTACCATTCCCTGCTGCAGTCGAGGCGCTGTTGATGGAGTTTACCTTTGAAATGTTGCGAGAGGCAGGAGTGCGCATGCCGAGGGCGGTTGGATCAGCAATATCCATCGTGGGAGCACTGGTGCTGGGGGAAGCGGCTGTGCAGGCAGGACTGGTTTCACCCGCTACGGTCATCGTCGTTTCCATTACGGCAATCACCAGCTTTGTCTTCCCTTCCTTTTCCATGTCCATTCCGATTCGACTGTTGCGGTTTGGTTTGATAGCACTTGCCGCCAGCTTTGGTTTTATCGGCATATTTGTGGGGATGATCGCCTTGTGCATTCACCTAAGCACTTTGCGCTCGTTTGGTGTCCCGTATATGGCTCCGCTGGCCCCCGTGAATCTGGCCGATCAAAAGGATACGCTGCTTCGGATTCCGATCTGGATGATGCATACGCGTCCTCATTTTTTGCGCCAGAAAAACAGCGTCAGAGAACGAAAAAGTAAAATATAGACGAGGGGGAGACGGCATGAAACGAAAAGGGGTGTTCCTCCTGGCTCTGACTCTTCTCGTTTTATTGACAGGCTGCTGGAACCGCAGAGAATTAAATGATTTGGCAATCGTCATGGGAACTGGTATCGACAAGATTGACGGAGAGTACGTGATTTCCGCTCAAATCGTCAATCCGGGAGGGGTAGCGTCAAAGGAGGGCGGGGGGATGAACCAATCATCTGTTGCGACTTACAGCATGCGGGCATCTAGCATTTTTGAGGGAATCCGGAAAATGACAACGGTAACCCCGAGAAGGCTTTACTTTTCCCATATCCAAGTGCTGGTTTTGGGGGAGCAGATAGCAAAAGAAGGGGCAAAGGAAGTGCTGGATTTGTTGTTTCGCGATCATGAGGTCCGGCCTGATTTTTATGTCATTTTGGCCAAGGACGCGACAGCCCTGCAAATTCTCAGCATGATCGATCCACTGGAAAAAATCCCGGCGACGAAGCTCTATAAAAGCTTGGAAACAGCAGAGAGTGCCTGGGGATCGATTGTCTCCATTCAATTGGATGAATTTATTGCGGATTTGCTACGGGACGGGATCGAGCCAGTGTTGGTAGGCGTTAATTTGAAAGGGAAGGTACATATGGGGACTTCTGGGGCCAATTCCCAAAAGGAAAGCCAGTCATCGCTGTTGAGGTATCACGAAATCGGTGTCTTCAAAGGAGACAAGCTGCGGGGTTGGTTTAACGAAGAGGAAAGCATCGGATTCAGCTACATCACAGACAGAGTGGACAGTACCGTAGAAGAAATTCCTTGTGATAAAAACAATAAAATTGTCATTGAGATCATCCGAAGCAAAACAACTGTCAGCGGCAAGGTGGAAAAAGGCAAACCACAGGTGGAAGTGAGTATTTCCGCAGAAGGCAATGTGGGCGAGGTAGCATGCAGCAACGATTTGTCCGATCCCAAAACCATCTACAAATTGGAAGCTGACGTAGAAAAGCAGATCAGAGACAAAACATTGCGCGCCATCCATAAAGCGCAAAAGCAATACAGATCAGATGTTTTTGGATTTGGGCAGTCGATCTACCAAAATGACCCCAAAGGGTGGGAAAAGGTGAAAGAGGATTGGGATTCTCAATTCGCCAACCTGAAAGTGAAGATCAAAACAGATGTGAAGATCAGGCGGTCAGGAAAAGTGGGCAATTCGTTTATTCCTTTCATGAAAAAGGAGTAGAGCATAACTTTTTCCATCCATGGAAATGGTAAAGGTAATCCTGCGAAAAAGTAGGTGCACGGCATAGCATGTGGACCGTTATATTGATTTTGCTGATCAGCCTGCTCATTGCCCTCTTTGAGGTGCCTTATTTGAGAAGGAACGCGATGAAAAAGGAAATGCTGGTTTTCTTCATTTTGCTTGTAATTGGAACGGGACTTGGGATAGCCGAATCGCTTAAGGCGAATATTCCGAACCCGTTGGACTGGATCACATTTGTCTATAAACCATTCAGCGACTTCATTTTGGGAACTGTCGAATGAAGCAGTAGCCAGCAGCGAGGCGGGGAGCGAGAGGAATTGATAGACAACGGTCATATTAGCGCAAGGCAATTCATGATACTCGTGGCGCTTTTCGGGATTGGTGATGCGATTTTGTACGTACCATCCCTTACTGCTACCGCTGCCAAACAAGATGCCTGGATCTCCGCCCTCATCGGGTGGGGGGAAGGCTTTCTTTTAACCTACTTGTATGTTTCGCTGAGTATGCGGTATCCGAACAAGTCGATCTATCAGTACAGCGAGGAAATATTGGGGAAGTGGATGGGGAAAGCGGTGGCTGTTTTGTTCATCACCTACTTCTTCATCGACGCTTCGCTCATGCTGATGGAGATTGGCGATTTTGTCACAACGCAGATTATGCAGGAGACCCCGATTGAAATTATTCTTGTCCTTTTTTTGGGGATCATCGTAATGGGAGTCCGCAGTGGGCCAGAAGCCTTTTCTAGGGTGGGTGAGCTGTTGTTTCCGTATTTTCTGTTGCTTTTTTTTGTCTTGATTGCATTTATCTCCCCCCAGATCAAAATTGAAAATGTGAAGCCTGTGCTTGCGCATGGAATCGCTCCTGTTATCGGGGGGAACTTCCGATACATGGGTTATTTGCTGGAAACGGTCATTCTGATTGTGATGTTTCCCTTGGTAAAACGGCCAGCGCGAGCGGCCAAAGCCTATATCTTAGGCATCCTTTTCGCAAATTTCTGCCTGACGATGATTACTTCTGTGGCAATCTTGGTTTTAGGCGCCGATATTACTGTGCTGCTCGCCTACCCAAGCTACACACTTGCGCAAAAAATCAGTATCGGTAATTTTTTGGAGCGAATAGAAGTGTTGATGGCCGTCATCTGGTTTATCACGCTCTTTGTCAAAATTACCGTTTGCTATTATGCGACAAGCTGTGGAATCGCGTATACAGTTGGGTTGCGAGATTACCGCCAATTGACACTGCCACTGGGGATGATCATGATTGTGGTAGCATTGGCGACGATGCCTAACCGCGCTTATTTTGATACTTTCGTTTCAGAAATTTGGATGCCGTATTCCTTGACGTACGGTTTGTTCTTGCCCGTTCTCTTGCTGAGTGTGGGGGCCCTAAGGAAAAAACCAGCCTGCTAGCACTGTGAGCTGCAGACTGGTTTTTGTGATTATGCGTCGATTATCTTACTCTGCAGCCATGCTGCTTTCTTTCAAGATTACGTCATGTGCGCCGCCTTCTACCAAGCTTGTAGCAGAGATGACGGTGATCCGAGCTTTTTGCTGAAGCTCTGAGATGGAGAGCGACCCGCAATTGCACATGGTCGATTTGATTTTGCTCAAGGTACGGTCCATGTTCTCGCGCAGGCTTCCCGCGTATGGCACGTAAGAGTCTACGCCTTCTTCAAAGACGAGACTGCTTTTGCCACCAGTGTCGTAGCGTTGCCAGTTGCGAGCGCGGTTGGAGCCTTCTCCCCAGTATTCTTTCACGAAGTTGTTGCCGATCTTCACTTTTTTGGTCGGGCTTTCGTCGAAGCGGGCGAAGTAACGGCCCAGCATGACAAAGTCTGCACCCATAGCCAAAGCCAGTGTCACGTGGTAGTCGTGTACGATTCCGCCATCGGAACAGAGTGGAACGTAAATGCCTGTTTCCTTGAAGTATTCGTCGCGAGCTGCTGCCACTTCAATCAGGGAAGAGGCTTGGCCACGTCCGATTCCCTTTTGTTCGCGGGTAATGCAGATGGAGCCGCCGCCAATCCCTACTTTAATGAAATCTGCGCCAGATTCCACGAGGTAGCGGAAGCCTTCCTTATCGACGACGTTCCCTGCACCGATCGGAACATTGAAGTTTTCTTTTACATATTGAACCGTCTCACGCTGCCATTCGCTGAAGCCGTCGGAGGAGTCGATGACCAGAATATCAACGCCTGCTTCCACCAACGCAGGGACGCGCTCTTTGTAGTCCTTTGTATTGATACCGGCACCTACGATATAGCTCTTGTTCGCGTCCAAGAGGGACAGTGGATTGTTTTTGCGGGAATCGTAGTCCTTGCGGAAAACAAGGAAGTCGAGATTTTGATTTTCGTCGACGATTGGCAAGCAGTTGAGCTTGTGCTCCCAGATCAGGTCGTTGGCTTCGGAAAGCGTGATGCCGGATTTGCCATAGATCAGCTTCGAGAATGGTGTCATGATGTCGCTGACGAGTTTGTCCTGAGAGTCACGGCTGATGCGATAGTCGCGACCCGTTACGATTCCGAGCAGCTTGCCTTTTGCCGTACCGTCTTCCGTAATGGCAACGGTGGAGTGGCCTGTCGCCTCTTTCAATTCCAAAATGTCTTTCAGCGTATGGCTTGGTGTCAGGTTGGAGCGGCTAACGACGAAACCAGCCTTGTAGCCCTTTGCTTTGCGAACCATGGTCGCTTGGCTCTCGATGGATTGGGAGCCAAAAATAAACGAAATACCGCCACATCTAGCCAATGCGACCGCCATATGATGGTCGGAAACTGCTTGCATGACTGCGGATGAGAACGGTATGTTTAGTGAGATGGCAGGCTTTTCACCTTTTTTATACTTAGTAATCGGAGTGGATAAGTCTACATTATTCGGTGTGCATTCTTTTGTGGTGAGATTTGGCAACAGCAAAAACTCATTAAACGTCCGAGATGGTTCTGTGTAATAAAAAGCCACGATTCTCTCCTCCTAGGTGAAGTTAGTCTCCATTTTTTGAACTGCCTCTTTATTAGAGAAATTTTTACCATGGTAACCGCGAAGTTCGACAACGTCAATAGGGAATCGTTAGCAGGAGTAATTTCTTTACTAAAATTGTGAACACAGGCTTTCATGTCTTTGACGAAGCCTATGTAGAAATCGGGAACGATGAGATGCTCAGATTTGTCACGGTATCTTCCTGCGCTTTTATCGAATGTCTCCTTTAGAATAGAAAAGAGAGGACAAAGCCCCCTCTTATCAATTCAATCTGCCTTTAAACTCAACAGGTACGATCATCGTAAAGCAAGGCCCATCTGGATCGTTGCGGGCATCAATCGTCCCTTTATGTGCTTCCAATACCGCACGGGCAATCGCGAGTCCAAGCCCATGCTTGCCCGACTTTCCTTTGCGGAAACGCTGGAACAAATTCGGCAGCAGCGCCTCCTCAATGGGGGGGCCATCATTGGAAATCGTGACGACGACGCTTTTTCCTGCATGTCTCCCTGTGATGGTTAGTCGACTTTTGGCGTAGCGCAGTTGATTTTCCATGATATTGACTAACGCAGTGCTCAATTGCTCGCCGTCTCCCTCCACGATCAAGTCGTCTGCCAGATTTAACTCCCACTCGATTTGTGGATTGAGCACAGAGAGCCGTTGCTTCAACAGGTGCATCATCTCTGACAGGTCGACCCGGTCGACTTGCATCATTTGAGAGACAGACTCGATCTTCGTGATATACAAGAGCTGACCGACAACCTTTTCGAGGCGCTTGCTCTCCTCCATGATGATGGAAAGCCCTTTTTCAGCCTGCGGGCCTTGAAAGACGCCTTCGATGAGTCCTTGCGTGTATCCTTGAATCGCCATGATCGGTGTTTTGAGCTCATGGGAAATATTTTGGACAAAATGCTGCTGCGACTCGTCGTATTCCTTCAGTTGGTTTTTCATCATATCGAATGAGCGGGCGAGCTGTCCGATCTCGTCCCCGCGATCCATCGCAAGCGGGATATCAAACTGCCGACGAGCAATCTTTTTGCACAGCTCCTCCAGTGTGCGGAGCGGTCTGCTCAAATACCCGCTAAACCACACGGCCAAAAGCCAGCTTACGAGCAGCAGCAGACCAAACACCAGCAAAAACTGACGAGTCAAAATCGAATTTATCTGGTTGAGCTCCTGCTCCTTGGAGAAGAGCACCATGTAGTAGGGGAAGCCGTGGTAATCCATTTTTTTGCTGACAAACAAATAGTTCTCGGCTCCACGGTCCAGCGAACCATGCTGGAGCTTGTTGCTTGGGTACGAGGCGGCTTGCTGGAACAACTCCCTAGCATCCTCATACGGAATGCGGCCATTGCTTCGGCTGCCCAGCTCTCGTCCGTTCTCAGCATAGACGATCATATCAAAGGAGTACTCATAGCGCTGGAGCAAGAGCTGTAAAAAGTAAGGGGCCGCAGCCGGAACAGGCAGCAGCTCATTATGTTCATTGAAGGAGATATGCTGCGATAAGGTGTAAAACTCTTCTTCCAGGAGCGAGTAAGTGTTGGACACCAGATACTGTTTGACAGCCATCGGATACCCGATGCCAAGGCCAACCCCGAGGACGCTTGTCAGGATCATGAACAAAATAAGGATTTGCCTGGAAATCGGCAGGTTTTTTAGCCGGAATTTGCTCATATACGCGTCATTCGGTAGCCGAAGCCATAGACCGTCTCCAATGGAAACTTGGGCATTTTCTTGCGGATGCGCTTCACCAAGTCATCGACAGCCCTGTCTGAGCCGATGTAGTCTTCCCCCCAGATGGAGGTTAGAATCTGCTCACGATTCAAGGCCAGACCTTGATTGTGCAATAGGTAGATGATGAGCTCGAATTCTTTGGTGGTTAAATCAATGAGCTCGTCGCCTTCTTTTACTTGTCTGCCTTTTTCTGAGATGATATAAGGATCGACGGTTACCCAATCTTGGAAAGTTTGGGTAGAGGAAGCAGCGGCACCAGGCTTCTCATAGGTACGCTGGAGCAGCTTTTTCGCGCGGATGACCAGTTCGCGAGGGAGAAATGGCTTCGCCAAGTAGTCGTCGCTGCCTAGTTCCAGTCCGATGATTTTATCGACATCCTGATCGCGAGCGGAGATGAAGATGATGGGTACATTCGACTTTTCGCGGATAAGACGCAAGAGCTCATAGCCGTCGATGTCGGGCATCATGATGTCCAATATCCACAAATGTGGCTGTGTTTCTTGATCAAGTAACGGCAAGACGTCCTTGCCGCTAGAAAACGCTTTCACCTGCAATCCGGCACTTTGCAAATACGACTGCAAGAGCTCCAACAGGTTCGTTTCATCGTCCACCAGATAGACGAGGTAGGGGGTATTCATAGCTTTCGGCCTCGCTTTGCATCTGTTTTATATCAGTATTGTAGCATAGCCCGAAAAGAGATGTGTGGCATGGACGTATGAGAATCGTGGAAAACGTGTGGAAGCAGGATTCCCCTGTATCCTTCTGGAAAAAGAAACAGGGAAAAAAAGACAACGAGAGATGGAAAGGAGCGATTCATATGAAACGAACAGTCAAATCGTCTCTCATGGTACTAGCCTTCATGCTCTTAACGACGGCTTGCGGTCAAAAGCCAGTGGACACCCAGCCTAGTCCACAGATACCTGATCCGATTGTGCAAACGCCACCGGAAACGAATCAGCCCATCGAATATGCGTATAAGGCACCGATGACAGGACTTGGCAGTCACGAAAACCTGGGGAGCAAACGCCCGATCATGGTGATGATCAACAACGCTCCACCCGCACGTCCACAAACAGGCATCAACAAAGCAGACATGATTTATGAGGTATTGTCAGAAGGGGAAATGACCCGCTTTCTTGCGATATTCCAAAGCCAAAAACCGGAAATAATCGGACCTGTCCGTAGTATCCGCCCTTATTTTATCCAGATCGGGACTGGTTTTGATGCGGTCCTCGTTCACGCGGGAGGCAGTCCGGATGCGCTGGAAACCTTGGCGCGAAAAGACCTCAGTCATCTGGATGAAATCCCGAACGGTCAATACTTTTGGCGAGAAAAATTCCGGAAAGCGCCACATAACCTGTACACCAAGCCAGAGCTCCTGGAAAAAGCGATGCAGGATAAAGGGATGCGTCAAACGGCAGAGGTACCTCACTTCACGTTCTTGCCGGAGAATGCCGAGATCAAGGAAGGCGAGCCTGCTACACAGGTGGATCTGACCTTCCACTCATTGAATAAAGCTGCTTTTACATATGATGCCGAGCAAAAGAAATACATGCGCTTCACGGCAGGCAAGCCGCATTTGGACTTGAGCGACAAGAAACAGTTGTCCACGACCAATCTGTTGGTCATCTCAGCCAACCACCGCGTGCTGGATAAAGAAGGGCGTCTTTCAGTCGATGTAATCGGTCCGGGGGACGGTTATTTGTTCCAGCAAGGAAAAGCGCGCAAGATCAAATGGAAGCGAAGCAATGGAGTCATCCGTGCCTATGAGGATGCGGCTTTGACGCAAGAAGTACCGCTTTTGCCCGGGAATACTTGGGTGTCCATATTGTCGAACTCACCGGGTCTGTCGAAGTCCCTCAAGTTCCAGTAAGGATTAGGGGTTGCGGATGAAGGCGGTTTCTTCTAAGATAATTGTTGAAGCTTTAGTGCTTAAAAATTGTACAGTGAGAAACCGCTCGAAAAGACGGACTATATAACAGAGGTGACAGACATGCAATTGGAAAAATTAAAAGGAAAAGGGCTCGAGCAATTGTTTGAAGCTGTTCTTTCCCTGGAAACAATGGAAGAGTGCTATCAATTTTTTGACGATCTGTGCACAGTGAACGAAATGCAGTCGCTCGCACAGCGCCTGGAAGTGGCGAGAATGCTCCGTAAAGGCTTTACTTACAATCAAATTGAAGCAGAGACCGGCGCAAGTACGGCGACTATTTCCCGCGTCAAACGCTGTTTGAACTATGGAAATGACGGATACCAGATGGCGCTTGAGCGGATCGGAAAATAGCTAGGAGGCAGGCAACGTTGATTGACTATCGTGGCTGGCGCCATACATTTAAACTAGACCCGGATAAAACAATCGATGACGAGGCCTTGGAGGCAATATGCGAGTCCGGAACAGATGCGATCATTGTGGGCGGCACGTACGGTGTGACCTATGACAATACGCTCGAATTGATGTCACGATTGCGTCGTTACGCAGTACCGGCTGTCCTGGAGATTTCCTCGCTGGATGCAGTTGTGCCGGGATTTGATTCGTACTTGATCCCGCTCGTATTGAACGCTGGCGATCCAGACTGGATTTTTGCTCCACATGTATCGGGGCTTCAAGCGTTTGGCGCTTATATTCATTGGGATGAGATCATTACAGAAGGATATATCATTGCTAATCCAGACGCGGGCGTAGCACAGCTGACGAAAGCACGTCCGATTGTGGATGCCTCGCAGGCCAAAGCGTACGCGCAGGTAGCGACGAACATTTGTCGTTTGCCGATTGTCTACATGGAGTACAGCGGTACATACGGCGATCCGGCAATCGTAAAGGCAGCCAAGGCAGGCGCGGGCGAAGCCCACCTCTTTTATGGCGGCGGGATTCGTAACCCGGAGCAAGCGGCTGAAATGGCTGCGATTGCTAATACGGTTGTTGTAGGGAATGTCGTTTATGATGATCTCGCTGCTGCGCTTTCTACTGTGAAGGCTGTAAAAGGAACCCAAAACTAAAAAAGACCACCACTCCCATGAGCTGTTACAGTTTCATTGGGAGTGGTGGTCTTATTTTTGCGTTAGTTCTTCAGTGGAAGTGCTACGCTCCAATCCATATCTTTTGCTCCGTTCACTTGTTCCTCAATCGTAAGCGTCAGCTCTTTTGGGATGACGTCCATCTCATCTACGAGTGTACCTTTCATGATAAAATTCCCTTTTTTGTCTTTTGTTGTAGAGCCTATGAAATTAAAATCGTATTCTTTGCCCTTGTCATCAGCACCCTCCCAGGAGTCTAAAAAGATCACACCCGGTGCCAAAGTTGCCTCTAGCTGTATGGTACTACGCAGCTTTTTGTGTTTTTCAGAAGTGATTGGGTTTGTTTTCGTTATCTCTTCTGAAGCAAAGTTTGAGAAGGTTAGTGTGCTTCCTTCATGCTTTATCGTTACAGGAGTGGTTTTTAGTGTCTCAATGGACAGCTTTTGCTTAAAATTCGAAGGCAGCTGATCGTAATTATCACCGACTCTAAAGGTTAGATTTTTATCCGTTGGCAAGGAATGAAAGGTGATGAAGTAAATATTTTTGTCATCGGTTGCACGAACGAAATATTCCCTGCTTACATTTTTGAAAAATGGATTCGGCTCTTCCCCAAATTCACTCACTAGGTCCAGAGTGCTCCAAGATGCGAGTACAGCCCCCTTATCGTCCACCACTTCATAAGTTAAGGATGGGGAACTACCGCTTCCTTCCATATTCTCGATAACGAATTCAGTTTGGCCAGGTGTCACCATCACTTGCTTCAGATTAATCACATCGCCATTGGGAGCGGTAAAATGCTCGTTAATCGTAACAATTCTCGTTTCCTTTTTAGCTTTGGAAATATCAACAGGGATGGTCACGCTCCAATTTCCGTCAACTTTGTCCAGCTTCTTGATGCGAAGCTCGATGTTTAGTTTGTCAGGAATCTTGCTGACATCTGTAAAGTATCGGCTAATCGGTCGGCTGACCATCAAGTACTCATCTTTTTCCCCGATGCTTTCCTTCTTGTTATATTTAAGATGGTACTTATCAATTGTCTCAAGAACGTTTCCCTCTTCGTCTGTGATTTTTATTTCATAGGTTTCGTTCAGTTTATCTTCATCCCCCACTGGCAAATTCCGGAACAACTTTTCAAGCTGCTTGCCATTCTTATCCTTGAAGCCGAAAATAATTCGGACATCCCTCGTATCTGCCATAACTTCTTTTACTTCCAGCGTCATTCCGTTGTCGACGGCTTTCAAATCAAGCTTCTTGTTATATCCTCTTTCAAGTCCACGCTGGATGAGGGCGTCCTCGGACGCTTCTGCTGAAAACAAGCTACTCTCTGTCTGCTGCGGATCTGATTTTATGGTAGAGGCATACAAGTTATTTACATAAGTCGCAAAGGATGGTGAAGTCAGTGTTCCAAAATAGACGACTGCTGCCATTCCTGCGACGGCGATGGTTGCTTTTTTCACGATATCCAGACTCCTTTTCTTCCAATCAATTTTCTTCTGTATGTTTTGTCTCTCTGAGCGTTTCAGAACGTGTATAGGGTAAGGGGGCAGATTCGCCATAATGGCATGGATGACAGCATGGGATGGCTCATCTGTTGCTAGCGATTCCTCTGGATCTTCCAGCTCGTTCAGCTCATACTTCAACTTCAATTGACAATGAGGGCACTCTTCCAAATGGGCTGCTATGACCTCGGTTTCCTCTGGTTCAAGAAGATCGTATAGATACAAAGCAATTTGTCCTTTATCTAAGCATTTCATAGATGAAAGTCCCCCCCTTGCCCTGCATGCCCGATAGCTTCCCTTAGCTTGTCCTTTCCACGAGACAGGCGCGTCCGCACAGTACTCGACGGAATCGACAGTCGATGACTGATTTCTTCACAACTCAATGATTCGAAGTAGCGCATTTCGAGGACGATCCGATACTTTTCTTCGACGGACATCATCCTTTGACGCAACAAGCGCTGCCCCTCCTTATTCAAAAAGGCAACCTCCGGCGTGTGGCTATCCACTGGCTCTATCTCTTCATTCGAGCTGAGTGTAAGCTTGCGTTTACGTTTACGCAGCTCGTCCAGACAGTGGTTGGCCGCAATCCGGTACAACCATGCAGAAAAATCGTAGTTTGTCCTATATTCTGGTAAATGGTAGTACGTCTTGATGAAAATTTCCTGCACGATATCTTGTGCATCTGGTGTATGGCCCAACATCTTGCGAAGAATGGAACTTACTTTTCCGTGGTATCTGGAAATGATCTCGGAGTAGGCGTCTTTATTGCCTTGCAAGACCCGCCCGATGATCACTCGATCTTCCTCCATTTGTGCTCCCCCTAAGCAAAAAAGGCTCGCTGCGCAGCTTTTCCTTTTTTGATCAAACAAAAGTGATCTTGGTTAAATTTTCTTATTACATCCTAGTACTACGAATCCCAAAATGAAAGTGTCCCAAAATAAGGGGTATTTTCCAAAAAAGAATAGAGAATTCTTTCCTGAAAGAAGGAATTTTAGGATTTTTAATAGAAAATGGAAGGAAAATACTATTGCTTACGAAATAAATAGTCGAATATTACCAAAATATATAATTTTTTGCTAATATTTGTAGATTTCTGTAAATTCATGAAATATAATGAAGTTGTCTTAATTTTCAATCATAGAGAGGAGGAACTATCCATGAAAATCCAAGCGAAAAAAGTTGAAAGCGTTCGCACTACTGCAGTAGCAGCTTAATTCTCTTAAGAAGAGGGGGAATAGCACACGAGCTATTCCCTTTTTTCATCTAAAATGAGCCGGGTTAGCGAACCCCACTATTATGAGGTGTTTTGTATGGAACGTCGTCCTTTATTTAAACCAGTGCATCCCGTTTATGAAGTAACAGAGCAGATGATCCGCTTGGGAGAGGCTCCTGGCTATACATTCGAATTGGAAGACGAGAATGGGTCCATCCGCAAGATGATCAAACTGATGGATGGCACTCGTACTATCGGTGAAATACATACATTATTGGTTGTGGATTACCCCGAAATTACGTATGAAGAAATAGTGGAAGCAGTGGAATCACTGAGTGGTTTGGGTTTCATAATGGATCAGGCGAAGGAAGAGGCTTCTGTTTTGACTTCGGAACAAAAGGAAAGATATAAAGCGAATATCCGTTATTTCTCCTTGTTTACCGATCTCAATCAAAGTCCAAGTGAGCTACAGGAACAGGTAAGTAGAAAAAAAGTGACGATCTTAGGGATGGGTGCCTTTGGCTCTACGCTACTGGTCAATCTGGTAGGCGCGGGAATCCAGCATATCAAGCTCGTGGATTTTGATAGAGTAGAGCTTAGCAATTTGAACAGGCAGATGGTCTTTAACGAAAATGATCTTGGTCGCTTGAAGGTAGAAGCGGCACGTGATTTCATCGGAAGGCTTCATTCTGAGGTAACGATTGAAACGGAGACGATGCAAATCACGTCCAGCGAAGACGTAGAGCGGGTTATTGCCTGTAGTGACCTCGTGATGCTCGCAGCCGATCAGCCCTTTTTCTTTTTGCAGAGATGGGTGAATCATGCCTGCACCAAGCTGCAAATCCCGTTTATTGCCGGGGGATTCAACCTCATCGAAGGTCAGTTCTTCATGGTAGAACCGGGCAAGACAGGCTGTATCGACTGCATGCATTTGCATCGTTCTGCGCAGATCGAGGACTATCCGCAGTTGATTCAAAGGCTGCTCGATACCAACTTTATTTTGCCTACCGCTACCATTGCACCCAACACCATGATGATTACAGGAATGATGGCTTCCGATGCAATCAGGTATTTGACAGGAATCGCTCCGGTACAATCAGCGGGCAAATTTATCATTTTCGACTTCAACACGTTGGAGAAGAGCGTGTTTTTTGAGTGGGAGCGAAATGAAGCCGATTGTCCGACTTGTGGAAGCGGCAGCGGAATGGAGCCGATTTTTCACATCAAGAGAAATGAAGTGCTCGCAAAGTAAGGAATCGTTCCTGTAAGAGAGGAAGGTGTCTGTCAATTGAATATCTCCGGAGATAGCATTCTCAAGATGCACCCGCTTGCGCGTCGGGCGGAAAACGAGGAAGAGATCCTCATTGGACGAACGGATATCAGCAATTTTATTGTGCTTCCGGCCATTGGTGTCGAGATTATCGATATGCTGGATGAAGGGAAGAGCATCAATGAAGTCGCGACGATCATGGAAGAACAGTTGGGCGAACCGGTGGATGTGCTTGACTTTGCGCAGGATTTAATCGCTTCCTATCAATTTGTCTACATGGCAGATGGAGAGGTTGTCAACGAGCCAGTACCGGTAGTGGATCATTTCTCCTGGATCAAGCAAGGGACGGGTCAGTTTTTCTTTAATCGTGTTGCCTTTGGATTATACGGTATCTTATTTTTCACGGGTCTTTTCATTTGTTTGTTTACGGGCAAGTATATCCCCGTCTATTCCGATATTTTTGTTTCTTCTTCCGTGACGGTTTCGGTAGTGGTTTCTTTCGTGGCCACATGGGTTTTTCTGTTTTTCCATGAGATGGCCCACTTGATGGCGGCCCGATCATTGGGGATCGGCAGTCGTATCGGTCTGGGGCATCGACTTGTTTTTGCTGTAGCAGAGACGAATATGTCCAATATTGTTCTCGTTGAGCCACAGCGCAGATACAGGGCGTTTTTGGCGGGGATGTCCTGGGATGCGATGTTTATGGGTATCGGTGTGATTTTGTTGTTTGCCAATGATCAAGGCTGGCTGACGCTTGTGCCCTTCATGGAAGCATTCATTCGCATGCTGAATGTCATTCTTCTCATGGCTTTGGCCTTTCAGTTTATGGTTTTCATGCAGACCGACTTGTACTACGTGTTGGCAACCAAGTTCCAATGCTCCAATTTGATGGTGAATACACGTATGTTTTTGAAAGGGAAATTCCGTTCCTTGACGCAGGATGAGCAGGAGGAATGGGAGTACGTAGCTGACCATGAGAAAAGGGTCATCCGTTGGTATAGCTGGGTCTACTTGATTGGATCGGTGTGGGGCATCTGGTTTTTTGTCCAGTATCAGCTGCGCATGGCGGTTGATTTCATTTGGATCATCGCCGACGACATGAAAAACGCTCCGCTTCACTCGTGGGAGTTTTGGGACGGCATCCTGTTGATCCTGTTGGTTCTGGTTCCGTTTCTCATTTTGGTCTGGTCATGGATGAGAGCGTACCGACAACGGAGAAGCGAAAGAGAGCGGACAAAATCCTTGCAGGGCGCATAACTAATTTGTGTCTTCACCTTGCCAAGCTGCCCTGTTACGCTAAGGGGGAAGAGAGATACCCAGGCAAAGGAAGTGCTCACATGAACCCGATGATCCAAACTATCATTCATCTGCGAAAGGAAGGGCATCTGGACGAAGCGATCCAGCTTGTCCTTCAGCTCGTTAGTCAATCCCCGACTGATCCTGTCGCTCATTATCAGTGTGCGTGGTGCCACGATGCAGCCGGATTGGAGAAGGAAGCCGTTCCCTTTTACGAAAAAGCGATTGAGCTCGGACTGTCTGTCGAAGACGACCTGCAAGGGGCATTACTGGGTCTGGGCAGTACGTATCGCACACTGGGACAATACGAGCAGGCAGCAGCTACGCTTGAAAAGGGGATGCAACAGTTCCCCTGCGACCGTTCCTTTCCGATTTTTCTTTCCATGGCGTATTACAATCTCGGGAAGCATCACGAAGCCATAAATCTCCTCCTGAAAAACCTCGCAGAAACCTCAAGCGATCCTACGATTTTGGCCTATCAAAAAGCGATTCTGTTCTATGCAGATGATCTGAATAAGACGTGGTAGAACCACACCATTCCCATTGGCAGGAAAACAATCGCCTCCCGTTGTACAAGTACAACAGCGGGAGGTGCCTATGTATAAGCTGATATTGGTAGATGACGAAGAAGATGTAAGGGAAGGGGTTAGCCAAGAAATTGACTGGCATAGCCACGGATACGAGGTGGTTGCCAAAGCAGAAAACGGCAGAGAGGCATTGGAACTGGTAGAGAGGCTGCGACCGGACGTCGTCGTAACCGACATCAAGATGCCCTTTATGAACGGACTTCAGCTGGCGGAGTCCATCGGGCGCGATTACCCTGCCATTCGCATCATTATCTTGACTGGGTTTGATGAGTTCGAGTACGCGCAAAAGGCCGTGAAGCTGCAAATTGATGAATATGTGCTCAAGCCGTTTTCAGCGAGCGAGCTGATGGAAGCGCTGGACAAGGTCAAGCGACGGATGGACGAAGAGGCGGCCCATCGGGAAAACGTTCAGTTGCTGCGCGATAGCTATCGAAAAAGCTTGCCGGTGTTGCGGGAAGTTTTTTTATCATCTTTGCTGAGTCGTCAACTCGTACAGCACGATGTTTTTTCAAAAGCATGCGAATACGGGATAGAGCTCAGGAGTCCCGAATACCTCGTGACGGTCATTTGTATAGACCAGCCCAAGCGGGAGGAGCAGCAGCTGTTTCTTCTCGCTGTGAAAAATATTGCGGAAGAGCAGCTGAACGCAGGCAAACAGGCGGGCATCGTTTTTCTCCATGAAGATCAGGTAGTGCTGCTCATGCGAACAAAAGCAGACGACACGCAGCGAATGGAAGTGCGAACACAAAATATCGCAGAAGAAATCAGGCGAACGATTGAAAAATATATGAGCATCACGGTAACAATCGGAATCGGCAACGTCGTGACTGATGCAGCGGCACTCCCTTACTCGTATGAGAACGCTATGCAGGCACTCGATTACAAAAGCATCCTCGGCTGCAACAGGATGATAGTGATCAATGACGTGGAAAAGCAAGCGAGTGAGCAGATACGCCTCGATGAGAGAAGGGAGCATGAATTGGTTCGGTGCATCAAAATGGGGACGAGTACGGAGCTTCGGACCGTGATTGATGAATTGTTTGCTCAAGTGGCGGGTGTACCCGTATCCATTGAGGACTACCGAATTTATTTGTTGGAGATTATGACGACCATTTTGAAGACTGCCCATCGTGCCGAAGTCGACATGGATCAACTGTTTGGAGGCCAACGTTATCTGTTGCAGGTTATGACGACCTTTACCGGTATGGAGGATGCCCGAGAACAGATCACAGATATTTGTGAGCGCCTCATGGCGAATATCGCAAGCGGACGGCAAACGACATACAGGCGATTGATCACGCAGGCATTGGATTACACCCACGCACATTACCATTCTCCCGACATATCCATCCATAAGGTGTGCGAGCATCTGCACATTAGCCTCGGTTATTTTAGCGGTATTTTCAAGAAAGAGACGAAAACCACCTTTGTGTCCTATCTCTTGTCGTTGCGCATGGAAAAGGCCAAGGAGCTTTTGCGGACGACCGATTTGAAGTCCTTTGAAATCGCGGAGAAAGTAGGATATACCGATCCCAATTATTTTAGTTTCAGTTTTCGCAAGTATACAGGTATGTCTGCTAAAGAGTACCGAAGTCAGAGCGAGCAGGAAGGTTAACCCATGAAAAGATTGCTCGCGGTGATCAAGGTCAAAGGCATTCAATTTATCATTACCACTTCCTTTACACTCGTGACGGTACTCGTCATGCTGTTTGTCGGGGTGATGCTGTACGGAAAATTTGCGCAGACGGCAGAACAAAACGCCTATTTGCACACGCAGCAAATCCTGGAGCAGGTGAAATACAATCTGGACAGCTATTTGAACGGGATGACGCAAATTTTCGAACTCGTCGATGACAAGATCAGAAGAAGCAAGGGGCTCACGGCATACAAGCTGAGCGAACAGCTTGAGACCATAGTAGAAACGAGAAAGGACATCGTCTCTATCGCGGTTTTTACACGAGACGGAACGCTATTGGCCACAACTCCTTCCAAGGTACTGAGGAAAAACACGCGTTTGACCGAACAAAGCTGGTTCCAGAAGGCGATCGAGGACCCGACGAACCTGAACTTTTCGCTCCCGCATATCCAGAACTTGTTTAAAGGGGAGTATACCTGGGTTGTCTCAATGAGTCGGGAAATTCTTCTCCACGGACCTGATGGAGAAATACCTGCCGTACTTTTGGTCGATGTGAATTTCAAGGAGATCGATGACCTGTGCCAGAGGGTGGGCTTGGGGAAAAAGGGGTATGCCTACATCATCGATTTGGTCGGGAACATCGTCTACCATCCGCAGCAGCAGTTGATTTACGCCGGATTGAAAAATGAAAACCGTTCCTTGCCGCTGAAGCATTCCTACGGCAGCTATGTAGAAGAGACACCGGACGAAACGCGCTTGATCACCATCAAGACGATCGATCAGCTAGGCTGGAAAATCATTGGGGTCTCCTACATGGACGAGATTGTCACGACCAAAAAAGAAATCAGCCGCTTCATTTTTTGGCTGCTCATCTTTGTGATTGTCATTGTGTTGCTCGTGCTGCACTATCTCTCTGCGAAAATATCACGACCGATCAAGCTGCTGGAGCAATCCATGGAAAAGGTGGAGCAGGGAGACTTTTCAGAGAGTGAACCGATCCGGGGAAGCCATGAGGTCGAACAGCTTTCCTTGCGTTTTCATCTGATGGTCGCGAAGGTCAGGGAATTGATGCACCAGATCATTCGGGAACAGGAAGCCAAACGAAAAAGCGAGCTGGAGGTGCTACAGGCACAGATCAATCCGCATTTTCTGTACAACACGTTGAACTCTGTGGTCAGAATGGTCGGCAACGGAAAAAACGAGGATGTCATCACCACGATCACTTCGTTGTCAAAGCTGTTTCGGATTAGCCTGAGCAGAGGCAAGAACATTATCACGGTGCGCGAAGAGCTTGAGCATGTGCGTCATTATCTCATTATTCAAAAAATGAGGTACAAGCAAAAGTTTGAGTACGAGATCGTGGTCGAGGATGAGGATGAGGTACTCAACTGTCTGACCCTGAAATTACTGCTCCAGCCGATTGTGGAAAACGCTATCTACCACGGGATTGAGCATTTGGCTGATCCGGGCCGGATTCGCATATTTGCAGCTCTCATCGACGGTAAGGTGTTACTTCAGGTAAGCGACGATGGTTTGGGTATGTCCCCTGATGTCCTTGCCCAAGTAAAAGCTGGCTTTTACAAAAGCGAAGAAGGCTCGGGGGTTGGAATTCAAAACGTGCAAGAGCGCATACGCTTGACCTTCGGTGAACAGTACGGTTTGGAAATCGAGAGCGAACAGGAAGAGGGGACCGTTGTGTCTGTATGGATTCCGCGTCAGGTTGCAGAGGGGCGAGATCGTTTATGAGGACAGCAGTGGTGAAACGATTGAGCGTATACGGACTGGTCGTTTTGGCAGCGGTGACGCTTTTTTACTCGTGTAGTGCCCCGCTAACGAATGGGGAAGTAGACAAGAAAAAGACAGTGGCGTTGATCGTCCGTATGAAGCATGGCGATTATTGGCGAACGGTCAAGCTCGGGGCGGAGATGGCTGCCAAGGAATATGAGCGCAACCTGAATTTCTACGCGCCGGACTACGAGGAGGATGCCCAGAGGCAATTGGAGCTGGTGCAGCAGGCAATCGCAGATGGCTCCGAGACAATCGTGGTGGCACCTAGCGACGAGCAAGTTTTGCGTAAAGCCATCAAGCTGACAAGGGAGCGGGCCATCCCGATCCTTGTGCTCGACACAGTTGGAAAAGATTCAGCAGTGAAAAGCTACATTGGGACGGATAATTACGACATGGGCATGAAGGCATTCGAAAAAATGGTGTTCTTGATTGAAAAGAAAGGACAAATCGCATTGCTCGGCACAGATAGATCAAAGGCAAATGCCAAGCAAAGAGAACAGGGCGTCCTCGACTTGCTCCCACGGGAAATAGAGATTGAATTGGTTGCCAACGAAACTGTTCCCTCGGATAAAAAGCAGATTGGTGAGTGGACGCGCGAACTGTTCCGCAAACATCCGCAGTTGAAAGGAGTGATTGCACTCGATTCCAGTACAGCGATCGGTGTGGCCGAGGAAATGGAAAGCAGTGGACTAGGGGACAAAGTCAAAATAGTCGCTATCGACAGTCCGCCGGAAGTGCTGGAGTATTTGCAGGAAGGAATCATTTCCGCGACAATCATCCAGAAGCCGCTATCGATGGGATATCTCGGGGTCAAGTACGCGGTCGAAGCGAGCAACGGAGAAGCAGTACCCAGTCTGGTCGACACCGGAACAAAAGTAATCGATCGGGAGAATATGTTCTGGTCGGAGAATCAAAAGCTCCTCTTCCCCTTCGTTAAATAGACCACCGAAAAACAGATGAGAATTTTGATAAAAATGCGCAGGATTTTCGATGGAACACATTCAGGAAAACGCTTACATTTGGTATATATCAGATGTAAACATAGGGGATAAAGGGGGATTATCGAATGAGAAAGCTGATTGCCACTACAATGGTAGCCGTTGTTACACTTTCAGTGGTTGGATGCTCACAATCGGGCGGTTCGCAGCCGGCAGCGTCGGGGGGAGGGACGGCTCCTGCGGGGAATCCCAAAGTCGGAGTCGCGATCTATAAGTTCGATGATACGTTCATGACAGGAGTGCGCAATGCGATTTCGAAAGCCGCAGAGGGCAAAGCGGAAGTAGACATTGTAGACAGCCAAAATGCCCAGCCTACGCAAAATGACAAAGTGGATTTGTTCATTAACAAAAAGGTAAATGCCCTCGCCATCAATCCGGTGGATCGCACAGCTGCTGGCGTCCTTATCGACAAAGCGAAGCAAGCCAATATTCCTGTCGTCTTCTTCAACCGTGAGCCGATGCCAGAGGATATGCAGAAGTGGGATAAGGTCTACTACGTGGGAGCGAAAGCGGAGGAATCCGGCACGATCTCTGGGCAGCTGATCGTCGATTACTGGAAGGCCAATCCTGAAGCAGATAAAAACAAGGATGGTGTCCTCCAATACGTCATGTTAAAAGGCGAGCCGGGGCATCAGGATGCTGAGCTGCGGACGAAGTTTTCGGTGAAGGCAATTGAAGATGCAGGGATTAAAGTAGAGAAGGTCGCGGAAGATACGGCCATGTGGGATCGTGTAAAAGGACAGGAAAAGATGGCAGCCTTCCTCGCAGCTTCCGGTGACAAGATCGAAGCTGTTCTTGCCAACAACGACGATATGGCACTGGGGGCAATCGAAGCGCTGAAGGCATCCGGCTATTTTGCGAATGGCAAGTACATGCCCGTTGTTGGCGTGGATGCCACAGCGCCCGCTCTAAAGGAGCTCGAGGCGGGTACCTTGCTCGGAACGGTCCTCAACGATGCGAATAACCAAGGAAGAGCCACTCTTAGCATCGCAGCGTCTTTGGCGAAGGGTGAAACGCCTACGAAAGACTCCACAGGCTTCGACATTACGGACGGCAAGTACGTGTGGGTGCCCTACAAAAAAATCACCAAGGAGAACATGAACGAGGCGAAATAAAAAGCAGGAGAGTCGGTGAAGAGACGAATCCGACTCTCCTGTTTCGGTGATGGGGATGATTTTGCAAGAAGGAGGGCATTCACATGGGCCAGCAGGGGTTTTTGTTGGAAATGAACCACATTCATAAAGAATTTCCAGGGGTCAAGGCACTCGATGATGTCACGCTAAAAGTCCGTCCCGGAACAGTCCATGCACTGATGGGAGAGAATGGAGCGGGCAAATCGACCCTGATGAAGTGTCTCTTCGGAATTTATCGGCCAGATGCGGGAGAAATCGTCTTAAACCAGGAGCAGGTGACGATGAGCAGCTCAAAGGACGCGCTGGCACATGGCATCTCCATGATTCATCAAGAGCTGCATCCGGTGCCCTTTCGCAATGTCATGGAAAACATATGGCTGGGACGTTTTCCGGTCAAAAGAATCGGTCCTTTTCCGTTCGTGGATGAGAAAAAAATGCTTTCAGATACGGAGAAGCTGTTTGCTGATTTGGGAATGGACCTAAATCCGCACGCTGTTGTCCGTGACTTGTCTGTATCCAAGGTACAGTCGCTTGAAATTGCCAAAGCTGTCTCCTACCAATCCAAAGTGATTATTATGGACGAGCCGACGTCTTCACTGACAGGAAACGAGGTGGAGCAGCTATTTGCGATCATCCGCGAACTGAAGAGCAGAGGCGTCGCCATCATCTATATTTCACACAAGATGGAAGAAATTTTACGGATCGCGGATGACGTGACGATTATGCGTGATGGCAAGCTCATTGGAACATGGCGGGCAGTTGAGCTGACGACAGACCTGATCATCTCCAAGATGGTCGGACGGGACCTGACTCAGCGTTTCCCAAGTCGATCCAATACACCAGGGGAACCCATTTTGAAGGTAGAGGGACTGACCTCCCCATTTTCGCAGTCCTTTCAGCATGTGTCGTTTGAATTGCGCAAAGGCGAAATTTTGGGCATAGGCGGACTCGTGGGTGCACAACGAACAGAGCTGATTGAGGCATTGTTTGGACTGCGGGCAGTGTCAGCAGGAAAAGTGTCGATCAACGATCAGGAGGTACGGATCAAATCACCGATGGATGCGAAAAAGTACAAAATGGCGCTCTTGACGGAGGAGCGGAGAGTCACCGGCATCATTCCTGTCTTATCGATTCTGGAAAATACGGTCATTGCGAATTTGGCCAGTTATCAAACACCTTTTCTGCTCCTCAATGAGCGCAAGCGAAGAGCAGATGTCAGCCGAAGCATCGAGATGCTCCGCGTCAAGACTCCTTCGATGAAAGCACTGATCAAAAACCTGTCAGGAGGCAATCAGCAAAAGGTTCTCTTGGCGCGGTGGCTTTTGACTGATCCGGATATTTTATTGCTGGACGAACCTACGCGTGGGGTCGATGTCGGCGCCAAATACGAAATCTACACCATCATCGCGGAGCTGGCGAGCCAGGGAAAAGGCATCATCATGATTTCCTCGGAAATGCCGGAGTTGCTTGGCATGTCAGATCGGATCATGGTTATGTGCGAGGGTAAGCTCTCCGGTTTTTTGTCAGGTACAGCGGCAACGGAAGAAGAAATCATGCGGCTGGCTACCAAGCATCTTGCATGAGAAAGGAGGGGAACGAATATGTCTCAGTTGTCTGCTAAACAGGTGCATGGCTTTGTTACGCAAAACGCCATCTATATCGTTCTGGTTTTGTTAATAGCGGGAATAGCGATTTACGATCCCAATTTTCTTTCCATTACAACGCTTCGGGATATTTTGATCCAATCCTCAACTCGCGCCATTATTGCTTTGGGTGCTGCGTTTGTTCTTATTACGGGCGGAACGGATCTTTCCGCGGGGCGAGTGGTCGGATTGACGGCTGTCATCTCCGCCTCGATGCTGCAAACTCAAGACTATCCGCGGAGATTTTTCCCCGATTTACCCGATTTGCCGTTGCTTATCCCTATTATCATTGCAATTGCTTCGGGTTTGCTGGTTGGCCTGATCAACGGCATCATTGTGTCCCGCTTTAGTGTGCCCCCTTTTATCGCCACGCTGGGCATGATGGTCATTGTATACGGGTTCAACTCTATCTATTTTGATATGGAGCCCAATCAATCGCAGCCAATAGCCGGACTGCGGAGTGACTTCAATCAGCTTGGGACAGGGTACATCGGCCCGAGTGGCCCGTATTCGATTCCGTATATCGTCATCATTGCGATCATGGTTGCGTTCATCGTCTGGGTGATCTTCAACAAAACACGGCTTGGTAAAAACATGTACGCCATCGGGGGCAACATGCAGGCCGCAACTGTTTCCGGGATCAACGTTGCTTTCAACCTCATGATCATTTATGCCATTGCTGGTGCCCTGTATGGACTCGGTGGTGTTCTGGAGGCAGCCCGGACAGGTGGCGCGACGAACAATTACGGCAACATGTATGAGCTGGATGCTATTGCAGCCTGTGTGGTAGGGGGAGTATCGACGTCTGGCGGAATTGGTACCGTTCCAGGTGTGCTTGCGGGTGTCCTTATTTTTGGTGTCATCAACTATGGTCTTACGTTTATCGGAGTCAGCCCGTATTGGCAGCTCATCATCAAAGGACTCATCATTGTGGCAGCCGTTGCTTTTGACATTCGTAAATACTTGGCGAAAAAATAATAGAGACCCCAGTCGGCTGTCAACCAAGGCAGCTTTTCTGGGGTCTTTGCTTGTTTATTTTCGCAACGGTGTGATTTTCATATACGTAAATAATCGCCATACCCACTCCAGTGGCCCCATGCGGAAGGCAGATAGCCAGAGTACGCTTGATACCATTTGCACCACGTAGATACCAAGGCAGATCAATGTCGTTTGCAGGTAGCCGAGATTGCCAAACCAATCGAACAAATAGCCTCCCACAAGGATCAATACGGTTTGTCCGACGTAGTTTGTCAAAGCCATGCGACCGTAGCTGGTCAACGGAGAGAGGACGGTCTGGACGGTTTTATTTTGCAGCAGCCGAATCAAGGTCGTCGTGTAAAAGGCAGCCATGACAAGACCAGTAGAGGTCAAGGCAATCGTGTAGTTCATCAACTGCTGGAGGGCTTCTTCTGACACGGTATCGTCTACAACCAGATTAGCCCCACTCATTGCTAGATCAGTCGGAGTCAGTCGGTATTGGATAAACAAGCCGATTAACGAAAGGACGAGGGTCACGCCCTGCACTTTTTTAATCACAGGCATAAATCTCGGAATGTCCTGAAAGACTCCGTACTGCCCGACAGCAAGTCCCAAAATAAACAAGGGAAGCACCAAAAGCGCTTTGAAGCCAATAGCGCAGACAGCGATAGACAGAATAAGGCTGATGATCAGATTGGTTCGCGCCTTCAATCGATAAAAGGGCAGTAAGATGAAGCCGAAGATAGCGTAGATGAAAAGTGCTTCACCAGGGTGAAACATTTTATGCACAAAGCCAAGAGCGAGGAGCGCAATCAGACGCCGAATGAACAAAACAGTGCTATTGGCCCCTTTTTCTTTTGCCCGACTGATGAAAATATAGAAGCCTACGCCAAACAAGAAGGAAAAGATCACGAAGAAGCGAGATTCCACAAAGAAATTGAAAAACTGGAACAGCCAGTGGTCCACACTTCCGATCTCAGGTGTTTGCGCATACAGCAATGCCACAATGTTGACGAGGAGAATGCCCATTAAGGCAAAGCCCCGTACGGTATCTAATGTATCAATTCGTTGGTTCATGGTAGGTGCGTTTTCGCTCAATCCCATCACTTCCTTCTCTCGTTGTTCGCCGTCCGATCGCGCACTTTTCCTATCCTAGCTCATCCGGGGATGGAGGAGAAATGGCATTTGCTTACGTCTCGCTTACAAAAGTGTAAGAAGTGAGCGGATCTCCCGTATTCGACCGCAACTTCATCCTGAATTCCTGCGTCTATTGTAATAATCAGGAAGTCGGGGTGCACAATGAAACCGATCGCACGGGGGAAGTGGCGTCTGGCAGCAGGCATGACCTTTTTTCGTTGGAAAAGATATGTACAATGGACATTTGGTCGAACGAGGTTCGCTCATGAGAAAAGAAGCGAATGGTTCCGTTATGTCCATTATTCTCATCAAACGATTTTGTTACGCCCATTGCAGAACGTGGAAATGTGGATGCAGCACAACAAAGTGATCAATTTGCGGCTGGCAATTGAACGATTGAACGGATTGATCATCCATCCCGGGGAAACCTTTTCGTATTGGAAGCAGATTGGCAAGCCGACCCGTAGCAAAGGCTATGTAGAGGGTATGCTGCTATCGCAGGGACGAGTCACGGCCGGAGTTGGCGGAGGGCTTTGTCAGATCTCGAATCTACTGTACTGGATGGCCTTGCATACGCCCTTGACAGTCACGGAACGGCATCGTCATAGCTACGATGTTTTTCCCGATTCGAATCGGACACAGCCTTTTGGAAGTGGAGCCACTTGTTTCTATAATTATCTGGATTTGCAAATCGCCAACCGGACGCAACAGCCCTTTCAACTGCATGTCTACCTGACCGATACACATTTGGCAGGCGAATGGCGTTCAGACATGCCACCGACACGGACGTATGTCATTTTCGAGAAAGAACATGAGATCTATCCTTCGATTTGGGGAGGGTATGAACGGAAAAATGAATTGTATCGGGATGTTTACACGCTGGAAGGAGAATGGTTGGAACAGGAATGGCTGACGGAGAATCGGGCTTATTTGATGTATGAGCCATTGCTGCCCAAAGGATGATGTTTCCTGTTCGGGATACGAACTGGAACTCCACTGCGATCTGTGCGAAAATAGGAACATATGCTTTCGTCTAGGGAACGTGGAAAGGTGGATTTATACATATGTCTTATGCAGATCGTATCACAGCAGGCCTGAACCCTGAGCAGCGGGAAGCAGTCCTTACAACAGAAGGCCCCGTCTTGATTTTGGCCGGTGCGGGTAGTGGCAAGACCAAGGTATTGACTCAGCGTATTGCATACCTGATCAGTGCCAAACAGGTAGCGCCTTGGAGCATTTTGGCGATCACCTTCACCAACAAAGCAGCGCGGGAGATGCAAAACCGTGTGGCGGCAATTATTGGCGGAGCGGCAGCGCAGGATGCATGGCTGTCAACGTTTCACTCCTTGTGTGTGCGGATTTTGCGCAGGGATATCGACCGACTGGGGATCAATCGCAGCTTTTCCATTTTAGATGCGGGTGACCAGTTGTCTGTCGTCAAGCAATGTTTAAAAGAATTGAACATCGATCCGAAGCAGTATGAGCCGCGTTCGATTTTAGCTGCGATCAGCGGAGCGAAAAACGAACTGACCGATCCAGAAACCTATACGCGTCTAGCGGGCGATCCATTTGCACAAGTGGCAGCAAAGGTTTACACGGCTTATCAGAAAAAGCTGAGAAATAACCAGTCGCTGGACTTCGATGATCTGATCATGACGACAGTTCGTCTGTTTAAAGAAGTGCCGGAAGTATTGGAGTTTTATCAAAAGAAATTCCGTTATATACACGTTGACGAGTATCAGGATACAAACCGCGCGCAATACCTTTTGATTTCCATGCTGGCTGACAAGTATCGAAATGTATGCTGCGTGGGGGATGCTGACCAAAGTATTTATAAATGGCGCGGTGCAGATATCTCGATCATTTTAAACTTTGAAAAAGACTATCCCGAAGCCAAGCTCATCAAGCTCGAGCAAAACTATCGCTCCACCAAAACGATTTTGCAGGCGGCAAACCAGGTCATTGCCAACAACAAGCTGCGCAAGGAGAAGAAGCTCTGGACAGAGAATCCAGGCGGCGACAAGATCATGTGCTTCCAGGGTGATTCCGAGCACGACGAGGCGTATTTTATTGTCGATACGATTCGCAAGCAGATGGCACAGTATAAGCGCTACGACAAGTTCGCAGTCTTGTATCGGACGAATGCACAGTCTCGTGTGGTCGAGGAAGTTTTCATCAAGTCGAATATGCCGTACACCATCGTCGGCGGAACCAAGTTCTACGATCGCAAAGAGATCAAGGACATCTTGGCTTATTTGCGTCTCATCTCCAATCCGGATGACGATATCAGCTTGCAGCGCATTATCAACGTACCGAAGCGTAATATCGGGGATACGACGGTAGACAAGCTACAAGCGTATGCGAACGCAAATGGTCAGTCCCTTTTCCAAGCGATTCAGGAGACGGCTTACATGGGGCTGCCTTCACGCACCACGAATGCAATTCTTTCCTTTAATGATCTCATCTCGAATCTGATGCAAATGACCGATTACTTGAGTGTGACTGAGCTGGTGGAAGAAGTGCTGAAGCGCTCTGGATACCGCGATTCATTAAAAGAAGAAAAGACGCTGGAAGCACAGGCTCGTCTGGAGAATATCGAGGAGTTCCTGTCTGTAACCCAGGAGTTCGAGCGCAAAAATGAAGACAAGAGCTTGCTTGCGTTCCTGACCGACCTCGCGCTGGTAGCAGACATCGATTCCTTGGGAGATGATGGTGCCCAGGAGGAAGTATCGGCAGAGGGACAGGTTGTATTAATGACCTTGCACAGCGCCAAAGGGCTGGAGTTCCCTGTGGTGTTCCTGGTAGGTTGCGAGGAAGGTGTCTTCCCGCATAGCCGCTCTTTGTTTGACGATGCCGAAATGGAGGAAGAGCGCCGTCTGGCTTACGTGGGAATTACACGGGCGGAGGAACGCCTGTACATGACATGTGCCCGTATGCGGACGCTGTTTGGACGGACCAATGTGAATGCGCCGTCTCGCTTCCTGCAAGAAATTCCGGCTGAGCTGTTGGAAGGAAATCCAGCGACAGCGGACAGAGGCTTCGGTGGTGGACGCAGCAGTGCATTTGGACAGCGTGATGGCAGTGCATTCGGACGTGATGCGGGAGCGAGACCGTTTGGAGCGTCCTCCTCACAAGCAGGCTCTGCTCCGAAATTTGGCATGGGTCAGCGAACCGCAAGCAGTACACCTGCTACATTTACTCGTCCGGCGGGTGAAAAACTGCCTGGACACGGTCAAGGAGCAGGCGTTGATTGGAAGGTTGGCGACAGAGTGGCGCATGGCAAATGGGGCAACGGTACGGTCGTCAAAGTAAAAGGAACGGGCGACGACATGGAGCTCGACATTGCTTTCCCAAGCCCGACTGGCATTAAAAAGCTGTTAGCGAAGTTCGCTCCTATTCAAAAAGGATAATATGCAAATGCAAATACAGGCCAATCGCAAAAGTAAAGGATGAACGAAATGGATCGATTGACGGCGGAAACAAAAATTAAAGAATTAGCGAAACGAATTGAGCGGCATAATCGTCTTTACCATGAAGAGGATCGACCTGAGATTTCTGACCAGGAATACGATCAATTGATGCGGGAGCTAAAGGAGCTTGAAACCAGCTTCCCTGATTTGCAGTCACCTGATTCCCCTTCCTTGCGTGTAGGGGGAGAGCCGCTGCCCTTCTTTGAAAAGGTCGTTCATAAGACACCAATGCTCAGTCTCGGCAACGCCTTTAATGAGGAGGACATCAGGGACTTTGACCGCCGGGTTCGTCAGGCCGTTGGCAGTCAGGCTGTCCGATATGTAGCTGAACTGAAAATTGATGGTCTGGCCGTGTCGCTTCATTATGAAAATGGGCTGTTCGTCCGCGGGGCTACACGTGGAGACGGAACAACAGGCGAAGACATCACACAAAACCTGAAAACGATTCGTTCCATTCCTTTGCGATTGACGAAGCCGTTAACCCTTGAGGTTCGCGGTGAGGCTTACATGTCCAAGGGAGCATTTGAAAAGCTGAATAAAGAGCGCGAGGAGCGAGGAGAAGCGTTATTTGCCAATCCGCGCAATTCCGCAGCAGGCTCGCTCCGACAGCTCGATCCGAAAATTGCCGCATCCCGTCAACTGGATACGTTTATTTACGGCATTGGCGATTTGCAAGGGGAGACAGTGGAATCGCACAGTGAAGGGCTTGATTTGCTGGAGACGCTAGGTTTCATGGTGAATCAGGAGCGACGTGTATTTGACGACGTCGATGAACTGCTCGCTTTTATTGCCAGTTGGACAGAGAAGCGTCCTCATTTGCCTTATGAAATCGACGGCATGGTGATCAAGGTCGACAGTTACGCTCAGCAGGAGGAGCTTGGTTTTACTGCGAAAAGTCCACGTTGGGCCATCGCATACAAGTTCCCTGCCGAAGAAGCGGTTACGATTCTCGAAGGTATTGAAGTATCTGTGGGGCGTACAGGGAATGTCACCCCGACTGCTTTATTGAAGCCAGTCAGTTTGGCAGGTACAACCGTGAAGCGCGCTTCCTTGCACAACGAAGACATCATTCGGGAAAAAGGCCTCCTTATCGGCGATCATGTTGTCGTCAAAAAAGCGGGGGACATTATCCCGGAGATTATCGCAGTCTTGCCAGAGCGTCGTACTGGAAATGAAGTACCGTTTGCCATGCCAACGCATTGTCCAGAATGCGGGAGCGAGCTGGTACGCTTGGAGGAAGAAGTGGCTCTGCGCTGCATCAATCCAATGTGTCCGGCACTGATCCGTGAAGGCATGATTCATTTCGTGTCCCGGACGGCCATGAACATTGACGGCTTGGGAGAAAAGGTCGTGGCCCAGCTGTATCGCGACGGTATTATCCACAGTGTCGCTGACCTGTATTATTTGCATCAGCAGCGCGATGCTTTGCTGGGCATGGAGCGCATGGGTGAAAAGTCCGTAGATAATTTGCTTGCGGCGATTGAAGCAAGCAAGGAGAACTCGCTGGAGCGCGTATTGTTCGGTCTGGGCATTCGCTTGGTTGGAGCCAAGGCGGCACGTGTTCTCGCGGAGCATTTTGGCAATATCGATGCCATTATGCAGGCATCCGAAGAAGAGATTACGCAAATCGATGAGATCGGGCCGAAAATGGCTGCGAGTCTCGTGAACTACTTCGCACAGCCGCAGGCGCAGGCAGTTATTGAGAGACTGCGAGCGGCCGGAGTAAACATGGAGTACAAAGGAATCCGCATTGAGAGTGGCGAAGACCTCCCATTCTCAGGCAAAACAATCGTTTTGACCGGCACCTTGACGCAAATGTCGCGGCAGGAGGCAGAGGAAGCGATTGCGCGCTTGGGTGGCAAGGTAACAGGCAGCGTCAGCAAAAAGACAGACCTGGTGATTGCAGGTGAAAAAGCCGGCTCCAAGCTGGAGAAGGCAGAAAAACTAGGCGTGGCTGTAATGGACGAAGCAGGCTTCCTGCAAGTATTGGAGAGCAACGCCTAAAAAAACGGTGGCGACAACGGATGAGTAAGGGAAGGGACGTGAAGAGCATGAATAGCTTCCTGAAATGGGGAATCGGTGTAATAGCCATGCTGCAATTGGTTGGCTGTGGAAGTAACAGCAGTACTGGCAGTGGTAAACAAATCAATACGACTCCTCCAACAGTCACAGCTGCTGCTCTACAAGGGAACTTGACCTATCAGGACGTATTGGAATTGGGAGCAACCATTCACAATCTGATGATGACCGATGATGCTCGTCAAATATGGGTTGGTACGAATGCTGGGTTGTATAGCTCAGCTGGCGGTGGAACGTGGGGATCTCTCTCGACAGATTTAGAGCAGTATGCGATCGAAGGTTGGTTTGTGGACCCGGATGATCCGAAGCAAATATTTGTCGGCGGGATTGATGGGGTTCTTCATTCAACAGATGGTGGTAAAAAGTGGACTTCTGTCAACAAGGGGTTGCCAGAGCCAGCGAATATCAGCAGCTTTGTAGGGAATCGCCAAGGAGACGAAGTGCGTCTGTTTGCCTTTGTCTCGGGTGAAGGCATCTATCAGTCGAGGGACGGGGCCCAATCATGGAGTTTGTGGCAGCCGATGGATCAGGAAGTATTTGCCATGGACTTTGATCCCGAACAAGACCGACTCTATGTAGCGGCCCAATTCAGCTTGCTCTATAATGAAGAGGGGCAGTGGAAGACAGAGGAGATTCCCGGAGCACAGCAGATCTATTCGCTAGCCATTAACAGACGAACTGGCACTCTGGCTGTCGCAACCGAAAAAGGTATCTACGAGAAAATCAAGGGCGAATGGCGTTTGCTTGATGCTCGCTCACCGGAAAAGCTGATTGTCATTGCTTCAGGTGGCGAGGATACAAAATGGGTGGGAATTGGCGAATCGGCATTGATCTACAAGCTCGAAGACAATCGATGGGTCAAGTGGAACGAATGATTTGTACATCGCCCACCTTTGGATACGAAAAGGAGTAATCTATGAAAGTGAAGTTTTTGACAGGATGCAGGTTCTTGACAGCTGTACTTCTTGTGATGGCATTGACTGGCTGCTCGTTGATACCTGGGGGCAAGGACAAAGCTCCTGAGCCTACTACACCGTCCTTGTCGGAGGTAGTGGAAGTATCCGAGGATTACTACGGCAGCATTACCCCGTACCAGCCAAACCAGACACGAGGAATGCTTGCTGATACGAAATATCGCGTCGATTTCAGTCACCTTGAATTAGGCTTGATGGAGTTTGCTCGGGAGACATACCCGACGTCCGATTATTATTTCCAAGAAGGTCAAGTGGTCAAAAAAGAGCAAGTTACCCAGTGGATCGCACAGGAAAAGACGGCTGGGGCCAACGGGAAAAAGAAAAACGGAATTCTCGTGCACGTATTGGAGCATGATTACCTGAGCAAGAAGGATAAGAGCCTGGCTGGCATGGTGTTAGGCTTGTCGCTTTCGCCAAACTATCAGGATGCAACCGGTCAGGACAAGGTGTACACGACACAAGAACTGCAAGCAAAAGGTCAACAGCTTGCAGCTCGTATCGTGCAGTCTGTACGTGCAACTAGTCCGGAAGTTCCGATCCTGGTTTTGATGTATCAAGTACCGGAGGCGAATTCTACTCTGGTGCCGGGGCACTTCATCATGTCAGGAACAGTAGGGGCGAATGAAGCAACGATATCCAAGTGGCTGCCGATCGATGAGGAATATTTCCTGTTCCCGAGTCCAGAGGTCGAGCAGAAATACCCAGAGCAGTCGTTGCAGTACGACAAGCTGATGCGCCAATCCAAGGGTTATTTCCCTGAATATATCGGGATGACTGGTCTGGGACGTTTCATGGACGGCAAGCTCACGGAAATTACGATTACAGCCACGGCAGAGTATGACTCCAGAACAGAGGTTTTGCAGTTTACGCAATTTGCAGCAGGAAGCATTAATCAGCTCTTCGACAAAAGCGTTCACGTCAACCTGTACGTCCAGTCGATGAATAAACCATTGTCGCTCTACATTCGGCCGACAAGTGGAGAGCCGTATATGCATATTTACAGACAATAAGGAAAAGCATAAAACACCCGAATGATCACCTAAGAAGGTGAGGAGATCGGGTGTTTTTTTGTACACAAAAGAAAGTGAATTGAACAAATGTGTGAAATGTTGAACGGTGTGTGTACAAAAGTGTTCGGGATACTTCTTGAATCTTGTCGGTGATTTTTCTGCAAAAATGCAAACACTAATAGAGTCGAGCCTTTAATGGTTTTGTTGGTATGATCCTTGCATATGTTTTATGAGTGATCCGAACATGGAAGATATCGATAAGGAGGCGTCACAGATGCAAGTGGAATTCAAAAACGAGGCGTTTACCAATTTTAGTCTGCCAGAAAATAAAAAGGCATTTGAAGAAGCGCTCGCTAAGGTAGAAAGTGAGCTTGGCCGTGAGTATCCGCTTATCATCGGCGGAGAACGCATCACAACTGAGAAGAAATCCAACTCCTTCAACCCTTCTAATAAAGAACAAGTAGTGGGCGTTGTTTCCCAGGCTGACCAAGCACTGGCTGAAAAAGCGATCCAAACAGCTGCTAGCACATTCGAAACATGGAAAAAGGTTCCTGCACAAGCACGTTCCCGCTATCTGTATAAAGCAGCAGCAATCCTGCGTCGCCGTAAGCATGAGTTCTCTGCTTGGCTTGTAAAAGAAGCAGGAAAAAGCTGGGCAGAAGCTGACGCTGACACAGCAGAAGCAATCGACTTCATGGAATACTATGGCCGTCAAATGGATAAGCTGTCCCAGCGCCATGATCTGCCTCGTATCCCTGATGAGGACAACGAATTGTACTACGTTCCACTTGGTGTAGGTATCGTTATCCCACCTTGGAACTTCCCTCTTGCGATCATGGTTGGTATGACGACAGCAGCTCTTGTAGCGGGTAACACCGTTGTGTTGAAGCCTGCTTCTACCACTCCAGTAATCGCTGCGAAATTCATGGAGATTCTCGAAGACGCTGGCGTACCAGCTGGTGTTGTAAACTTCGTACCAGGTTCCGGTAGCCAAATCGGGGATTACCTCGTAGAGCACAACCTGACTCGTTTCATCAGCTTCACAGGTTCCCGTGACGTAGGTCTGCGCATCAACGAACTGGCTGCGAAACATCGTCCAGGTCAAAAATGGATGAAGCGTCTGGTTGCTGAAATGGGCGGTAAAGACTCCATCGTTGTAGACAACGACTGCGATATCGAGTTGGCTGCACAGTCCATCGTGGCTTCTGCTTTTGGCTTCTCCGGTCAAAAATGTTCTGCTTGCTCCCGTGCAATCGTTCACCAAGACGTGTACGACCAAGTACTGGGCCGCGTAGTAGAACTGACAAAACAACTGACTGTGGGCGACATCAGAACCAACGATTTCTACACAGGTCCTGTGGTTGACGAGAAAGCATACAACAAAATCCTCGAGTACATCGAGATTGGTAAAACAGAAGGCAAACTGGTTGCAGGTGGCGAAAAAGGTCCAGAATCCGGCTACTTCATCATGCCAACTGTATTTGCAGATGTAGATCCACAAGCTCGCATCATGCAAGAAGAGATCTTTGGCCCAGTGGTAGCGTTCTGCAAAGCCAACGATTTTGATCATGCAATGGAAATCGCGAACAACACTGAGTACGGCTTGACTGGCGCTGTCATCAGCCGCAACCGTGAGAACCTGGAGCGCGCTCGCGAAGAGTTCCACGTAGGTAACCTGTACTTCAACCGCAAGTGCACAGGCGCTTTGGTGGGTGTACATCCATTCGGAGGCTTCAACATGTCCGGTACAGACTCCAAAGCGGGTGGACCAGACTACCTCCTGCTCTTCACACAAGCAAAAATGGTATCCGAAAAACTGTAAGCTACGCAATAAAAAAGGCTGCCTCTTTTACAGAGGCGGCTTTTTTGTTTCTATTTTGTCCACACTAAAGACAAAATGAAGGGCAAAGCAGGTGAGGGTAGCTGTTTACTTATATCGTGTCAGGACTCTCCTCGTTTTTTGTTGTGTATTTGTTGATGCCAGTAGCAAATTGGCTGGCTTGGAAAACAAAGCTGCTGGATATGCCAAAGGGGAGAAAGGGACATAGCAGGCCGATCCCATTATCTGGTGGTTTGGCGATGTTCGTCGGTCTCTTGTTAGTGTCAACTTTTTTTGCAGGGGCGCAAAAATCCGTTGCAGTTTTGGCAGTTGGAGGGGCCGTGTTAGTGGCCATTGGATGGGTAGACGATACGTTTAAGTCGCAAAAAAAAGAATTTCCGGCACTGCCGAAGCTGATGGTGCAGTTACTGGTCGCGATGATGACCTTTCTCATGGATATTCGCTTTCGGGGAATCAATTTGATGTGGCTGGGGGGAGAGGATGGGACGTATATGTCATTTCCAATCCTTGTTTCCCTGCTGATGACCGTGCTGTGGATCGTCGGTTTGATCAATATGGTGAATTTTTTGGATGGAGTCGACGGGCTTGCTGCCGGTGCTACCGCAATCTCAGCAGTGACCTTGTTCTTTTTGTCGATGCTCAAAGGTCAAGAATTAACGGCATTATTGGCAGTTGCACTGGCAGGTGCTGCACTCGCTTTTCTACGCTTTAATTTTTATCCGGCGAAAATTTTTATGGGTGATGCAGGTTCGATGTTTTTGGGATTCGCTCTCGGCGTGATCTCATTGGAAGGAACGATGAAAGGGGCTACAATCATTTCATTAGTCGTGACGGTACTGGCAGTAGGCTTGCCCGTCATAGACACTGTACAGGTCATCATCAGTCGGCTTTTGGCGGGTTCCCCCATGTACCAAGCGGATCGCCGACATGTTCATCATCGGCTCATGTCCCGGGGGTTGTCTACGAAGCAGACGGTTATCATTCTGTATGTGGTGAGCTTGCTGTTTTCCGTCTTGGCCGTGTTTTTGTTTTACAGCCAATAATCAAATAGGGTTAAAGAAAGAGAAACGATTCCGCCCTGTCTTTTTGGCCTGATAAAGTGCTTTGTCTGCATTGCTCAGCAGTTGTTCGGCTTCGCTTGCAGATGCCGGATAGAGGGCAATGCCTATGCTTGTCGAAAACGGTATGGTCCGGTCCTCGATCATCCATGGCTCTTGCGTTGCAAGCAGGATACGGCTCGCAATTTTTTCAACCTGACGTTCGGAGTGAATGCCGGTCAGGACGATGACAAACTCATCTCCACCCAGACGTGCGACGATATCTCCATCCCGAACAGATGACTTGAGGCGAGTAGCCAGCATTTGCAAAAACAGATCGCCTGTGTCATGACCCCATGTGTCGTTGATTTCTTTAAAGCGGTCACAGTCCAGATAGAGGGCAGCGACTATTTCCTCTTTTGATTGGGCAGCACGTAGAGCTTGCTGGAGTTTTTCGGAGAGGAGCCGCCTGTTTGGCAATCCCGTGAGCACATCATGATACGCCATGTAGGCTAGCTGTGACTCCAGGTTTGTTCGTTCGGTAACATCGCGGGTAATGGAAAAGACATGCGTGCATACGCCATGGCTATCGTAGACAGGAGATAGAATGGATTCGCCAATGATGTCACCATTCGCAGTAAAATGGATCGGACTCCCGCTTTTTACTGCTTGTGTGTACATGTGCTGTAATAAGCTGGCTTTTTCATGAGGATAGACGTCCTCAAACTTTTTTCCGTATGCTTCCTCGCTCAATTGGGCGACGTGCATCGCCGATGGATTCATCAATACATAGCGAAACTGATACTCCCCGTCCACATCTTGTTCGACAGCCATGAGAAAGAACATGTCCGACATATGATCGAATAGACTGGTTAGGATATCACCATGCTGACTGATAAGTGTAGTAATATCGAGTTTCTTCACCATAACCGATATCTCCTGATAAGTGGCTTCTTAGAATGATTATAGTATAGCAAGACTGTCGAAGAAAATGATGAACCTCTGGTAATAGTGCGGGGTTTACTGGCTGTTAGCAGAAGTGGTAAAGTAAGGGTATTGTTGTTTTACGAAGGAGCATTTCTTATGGGCAAAAAGCTGCTCCCAGGTCTCATCCATCGCTTGCCACAAAACGCGATGTCCCGGACTATGGGCAAAATTACCGCTACTCCCTTTAGTCGATTAGCCATTCAACGATACATAAAGCACTATCAAATTGA
Source organism: Brevibacillus brevis (assembly GCF_022026395.1). Lineage (NCBI taxonomy): Bacteria > Bacillati > Bacillota > Bacilli > Caryophanales > Paenibacillaceae > Brevibacillus > Brevibacillus brevis. The sequence goes on from NZ_CP041767.1 coordinate 742,234, forward strand.
TACGTCGATCATAGAAAAGCCAGCGTCAGAATACCGCACGCTGAAGGAGTTCTTTTCCCGACGCCTGAAGCCCGCAGCGAGACCGATTGCACCTGGGCCAGACACTATCGTGAGCCCGGTGGATGGAACTGTTTCGCAGTTGGGTGATATTTGCGAGGGCACCTTGATTCAAGCAAAGGGAAAAGATTTCAGTGTAAGTGAGTTGTTGGGCGGTTCGGAGGAAGAGGCCAAGCGTTATTATGGTGGTAAATTTATCACCATTTATTTGAGTCCAAGGGACTACCACCGGATTCATATGCCAGTAACAGGCGATTTGAGCAGTTACTGCTATATGCCAGGCAGACTCTATCCCGTCAACAAGCTCGGGATTGAAAATGTAGACCGTTTGTTTGCTCGGAATGAACGCTTGGTAACTCACATCAAAACAGATAGCCTGGGCGATATGGCTTTGGTTAAAGTAGGAGCCTTGTTTGTAGGCAGCGTGAAGGTCTGCTACAACACAGCGACGACGAATATCAAGCACGGTCGACAAACCCACGAGAAGATTGCTGGGACACCTCGTTATGAAAAAGGCTCGGAGCTGGGCTGGTTCGAATTTGGTTCGACCGTCATTTTGCTGTTGGAGTCCAACGAGCTCGAATGGGCAACAGGCGTTGAAAAAGGGAAGTCTCTCTTGATGGGGCAGGCGCTCGCGACAAAGAAGGCGGAATAACGAACGACTGAAGAGATCACGGTCCAGGGCAAATGCCTTGGACTTGTTTTTTCTTAGTCTTCTAATGGATGTGGTTGCGGTGGGGAGAAGAATATTTCCAGTCTAGGCTCCAGGCTCCGTCCCGTTGAGGGTTGAGACTGTCCGCTCCGAAGGGCTTAGCGGGGAAACGCAAAAGTGGTAGCCGCTTCGTAGCTCGGGCACGTTGCGTTTCTACTTCCCGCTAATCCCTTCTGCGCTGGGTAGGACTCCACAAGTCGCTACGTCTGGAAATATTCTTCTCTGTCGTAACTGATTACTTTCTTCCATCTATTACGGCATTAAAAAGTCGAATCAAACTGATAGCTCGTAGAGGAAACAGGAGAAATAAGCGAAGATCTTAGGGACACCGACCGAGGCGCAATGAAAAAAAGAGAAACAAGCCCTTAGCGTCCACCCCTGAGACACCCCCTGAAAGGACGACTTTGGACGCGGGTTTCGCTTTTTTTCATGGAGCCGGGCAGTCAATCTCACAGCGGGTGGACCTAGAAGCTGAGCGTATTCTCCTGTTTCCTCCCCACCACAACAGCCGGACAGAGTGTTTTTACTGGTTAATAATCGATCAATATTTTTTTACCGAAAACATTATTTGTTTTCCCCGTCGAAATCCTTGTGAAAATTGACTGAACCTGCTCTTTTCAAGTAAGATCAAAGTTATGTGATACGATTCGGAGGTGGAAAGAATGAGTGCCATTACTCGCAAAGAAGTGGAACATGTAGCTAATTTGGCCCGTTTGCAGCTCACTGAGGAAGAAGCGGAGCGGTACACAAAAGACCTGAATGCGATTCTTGATTTTGCAGCCAAACTCAATGAGCTCGATACATCCAATATTGAGCCAACCAGTCATGCTACAGACGTGAAAAACGTCATGCGCGAAGACGTAAACAGACCGTCCCTGCCACGTGAAGACGTGCTGAAAAACGCACCAGATCACGAAGACGGGCAGTTTAAAGTACCGGCTGTATTCGAATAACCTATTGGATAACGAGAAGGGAGGAACCCACTGTGTCGCTGTTTGACAAGCGATTGTCTGAGATACATAGCGCGCTGCGCGCAAAAGAGATTTCGGTAACGGATCTGGTGCAGGCTTCCATCGCTAGCATCAAGGAGCATGACGAAGAAATCAAATCCGTCCTGCATGTAGATGAAGAGGGAGCCTTGGCTCATGCCCGCCAATTGGACGAGCGTCTGGTCAAGGGAAATGAGGAGCTGGGTCTTCTCTACGGCTTGCCTGCCGGATTAAAGGACAACCTGGTTACAAAAGACGTTCGCACGACTTGCGCGAGCAAATTTTTGGCGAACTACGATCCTGTCCATGACGGGACTGTTTCCAAAAAGGTGAAGGAAGCCGATGCAGTCATCGTCGCGAAGCTGAACATGGACGAGTTTGCGATGGGCGGCTCCAACGAAAATTCCGGCTTTTTCCCAGCGAAAAACCCATGGAACACCGACTACGTTCCGGGCGGCTCCTCCGGTGGCTCAGCGGCGGCAATGGCTGCGCGTCATTTTTATTTCACCCTTGGTTCTGATACAGGCGGTTCCATCCGTCAGCCTGCTGCTTTTTGTGGCGTTGTTGGCTTGAAGCCTACGTATGGACGCGTATCCCGTTTCGGGCTGGTTGCCTTCGCGTCCTCGCTGGATCAAATCGGGCCTGTGACGAAAAACGTTGAGGATTCCGCCTATGTGCTGCAAGCGATTGCGGGACATGATGAATACGACTCTACCTCTGCCAATGTGGACGTACCGGATTACTTGTCTGCATTGACTGGAGATGTAAAAGGACTGCGTATCGGGGTACCGAAAGAGTTGATCGGAGACGGGATTGACCCTGAGGTTCGCGATGCGGTTCTGGCAGCATTGAAGCAGTTGGAGAGCATGGGTGCTACATGGAGCGAGGTTTCCATGCCGCACACAGAATATGCAGTGCCAGCTTACTACCTCTTGTCTTCGTCTGAAGCTTCGTCCAACCTGGCTCGTTTTGACGGCGTTCGCTATGGTGTGCGTGCAGATAATGCGGCAAACCTGATCGAGCTGTACAAGGAATCTCGCAGCCAAGGCTTTGGCCCAGAAGTGAAGCGCCGCATCATGCTCGGAACCTACGCGCTCTCGTCTGGTTATTACGATGCTTACTACAAAAAGGCGCAGCAGGTGCGTACCTTGATCATCCAGGACTTCAACAACATTTTTGCTGACTACGATGTCATCCTGCATCCAACCACGCCTTCTACGGCTTTCAAAGTAGGCGAAAACGTAGATGATCCGGTGAAAATGTATCTGGAGGATATTTGTACCGTTCCTGTAAACCTGGCTGGTCTGCCAGCAATCAGTGTGCCGTGCGGATTCTCCAAAAACGGTCTGCCGATCGGTTTGCAGATCGTAGGTCGTGCATTTGACGAATCCACCGTATTGCGCGTAGCCCATGCGTATGAGCAAACAGCAGGCTTCTACGGTCGCAAACCGGAATGGGTGAGGGGGTAAGAGCATGAGCAAGTACGAAACCGTCATCGGCTTGGAGGTTCACGCCGAGCTATCGACCAACAGTAAAATCTTTTGCGGCTGCCCGACTGAATTTGGTGCACCGCCGAATACACATACATGCCCGATCTGCTTGGGACATCCAGGTGTACTGCCTGTAACGAACAAGCAAGCGGTAGAGTTCGCGATGAAAGCAGCGCTCGCCCTCAACTGCGAGATTTCCCGCGAGACCAAGTTCGACCGCAAGAACTACTTTTATCCAGACTCGCCAAAAGCGTACCAAATCTCGCAGTTTGACCAACCGATCGGCTACAATGGCTGGATCGACATCGAAGTAAACGGTGAGACGAAGCGCATTGGGATCACTCGTCTGCATTTGGAAGAGGATGCGGGCAAGCTGACGCACAGCGATTTTGGCGGAGAGTCTCTGGTAGACTTCAACCGTGTCGGGGTACCGCTCGTCGAGATTGTTTCCGAGCCGGACATCCGCACACCGGAGGAAGCACGTGCGTATCTGGAAAAGCTGAAAGCGATCATCCAGTACACCGAAGTATCTGACGTTCGCATGGAACAAGGCTCCCTGCGTTGCGATGCCAACGTTTCCATCCGCCCGTATGGTCAAGAAGAATTCGGAACCAAGGCTGAGTTGAAAAACATGAACTCCTTCCGCAACGTGCAAATGGGCTTGGAGTACGAGGTGCAGCGTCAAACGGAGGTAGTTTCTTCCGGTGGCAAGGTCGTTCAGGAAACGCGCCGTTGGGATGAAGCAAACAAGAAGACGTTGACGATGCGTTCCAAAGAGGAAGCGCACGACTATCGTTACTTCCCAGACCCGGATCTGGTTCGCATGCAGATTTCCGAGGAGTGGATTGAAGCGGTTCGCGCAACCATTCCAGAGCTGCCAGATGCTCGTCAGGCTCGCTATGTGAACGAGTTTGGCTTGTCTAAGGATGATGCCGGAGTCATTACGATCTCCAAAGAGACGGCTGATTTCTTTGATGAGACTGTGAAAACAGGAGCAGAGCCGAAGTCAGTAGCAAACTGGCTGATGGTTGACCTGTTGGCACACCTCAACGCCAACAACCTGGTGTTTGCTGATGTAAAAATGACACCAAAAGGCTTGGGTGAGATGATCAAGCTGATCGAGGACGGAACCATTTCCTCCAAAATCGCCAAAACCGTCTTCAAAGAGATGGTCGAGACCGGCAAAGAGCCGAAGCAGATCGTCGAAGAAAAAGGACTCGTCCAAATCAGTGATGAAGGCGCTCTGCGTCAAATCGTCGTTGATGCGGTCAATTCCAACCCGCAAGCCGTGGCAGACTTCAAGTCCGGAAACGAAAAAGCAGCTGCTTTCTTTGTAGGCCAAGTCATGAAGCAAACCAAAGGTAAGGCAAACCCTGGAATGGTAAACAAGTTGATTCAGGAAGTATTGAACAGCTTGTAGGGCAAAACATATGACAGCACTTTCTCTGTAAAGGGAAAGTGCTGTTTTTTTGTGCGGGGATCTATGCTAAATAGTGGGAAAAAAGTAAGATAGAATGCATAGCTATCATCATAATTGATTAGGAGAAATGTTCATGACACCAAATTGGAAAAGTGCGACGGCTGCTTTTGCAGTGACAACCATGCTGCTGGGAACGGGTGCCCAAGCATTTGCTGCAAGTCCGGAATTGATTTTGAAAAATGCTGAAAACCCATCCAAAGAACAAGTCAAGCTGCCTGCTCGTGCACTAGAGATTGTCGCTGCGCTGGAGAAGCTGGAGCCTGCCTTAAAAGCTCTGACGTTCCGAGAGGTCGTTATTTCTGATTACGATGAAAATCAAGTGGATTTGTATATGAGCCATCCTGACGATACTGAAATGAGTGCATATCTGCTTTTTGATCGCCATAGCGGTGAATTACTTGGTTACGAGGCTTCCCCATTCATTTGGGAAGAGAATGAAAAAGTAACAGACGAAGCCATCGTGCAAAAGGCTGAGAAAGCTGTGAAAGAGTTGTTCGGAGAAAAGAAGCGAAAAATGACAGATGCGCCTCAATTGTCGAAAACGGTATACGGTGAAGAAGAGTTGTTTATATACCCGAATGTGTACTTTCCGATTCTGCTAAATGGTCTGGAAATAGACGAAACGCGCTTTGGTATCGATGTGGAAATGGATTCAGGCGGGCATTTGTTAAGCCTATCTTTTCAACCGCTCGATTTGACGGGGATACAGGTTGCTGATCCGAAAAAAGCTGTGGCAAAAGAAGAGATCCAGAAGCAAATATTTACGCCCGAACGCCTTCGTTATGGCTATGTATGGGAAGGAATGGATGGGAAACCCGGTATTGAATACACCATGAGGATGTCACCAATATTTGATGCATTGACGGGAAAGCAGATCGAAATGGAATGGGGAGCAGACGAAGGGGATGGAAATCTCCATGCATCTGATATCAAGGACATCTCTTTGAAACCCCAAGGAAAGCCATTCATTGCAAAAGGCGCAACGGATCAGCAAATTTTAGAGAACTTGTTCGGGGTTGATACCAAGAAGCTGTATACAACCTATCGAAAAGACGAACAGCAGGGTGAAATCACTTATGACTGGTCGAACACTATCGATTATAATCGGGCATCTATTGTGGTGAACGAAGTGACTGGCGATATCGGCGGATACGTAAATTGGGCACATATCGAAAATCTCTCAGTGCCCCTAACAAAGGAGCAATCCTTGCAAAAGGCGATTACGTTCCTGGAGCCTTATGCTAAAAAAGCCGAGTGGCAAGTCGAGATGTATGAGGAAATCAAACAAGAGGACAAGAAATCCGTTGAGCAGTATGGCTTTTTATTTCTCGAAAAACAAAATGGGATACCACTCATGGAGTATTCCTACGGAGTAGCAATTGATCCAAATAAGGGAAAAGTTGTTGAATTCGTGGCATCAGTTCCAGCAGAGGATCGTAAATATCCTGTGTTCAAACCATCTGTAACGGCCCAACAGGCAGCAGATATTGTTTCCAAACAGGTACCGGTCAAGTTGACCTATATCTGGCCGAGGTCAGGAGAGAAGAATGCACCCATTCTCGTTTACAAGCTCGATACCAGCAAAGGCTGGCCAACCGTCGATGCCGTAAACGGATCGTTTAAATGGGGAGAGTACGAGGATTAAGAAAGAAGGAGGAGATTTAATGAAACGAAATGGAAAACGCACAGCAATTGCATTGACAATAGCAATGATGTTGCCAGCAACAAGTGGAACAGCCTTGGCTGCAAGTCCTGAAATCCATCCTAGCCACATTGCATCTGTTACAAAAAGTGAGGAAAAGCTCCCGGAGCGGTCCACTCAGATCGTAGCTGCTTTAGAAAAGCTGGAGCCTGCATTGAAAACGTTGACGAAACGAACGATTGTGAAAAGTGAGATGGATGAAAATCTGTTAAACCTCAATCTGGAAAGTCCCGAATCCAATGACATGAGTGCCATTGTTGTCTTTGACAGAAAAACAGGTGAGTTGATCATGTACAGCGCCAGTTTGCATATTTGGAAACAAGGGGAAATTGCGACAGACGAGATTATTTTGCAACGGGCAGAAAAAGCAGTGCTTGAGTTATTAGGTGCAGACAAAAGAAAACAAGTAGGCTCGCCTACATTATCCAAAGCTGTTAACAAGGAAGACTCCGAAGATTTGACTGATAACTCAACAATATACCGCTCCGTTTATTATCCAGTTGAACTAAATGGGCTGGAGATATTGGGGAATAGGATGGGCATATATGTGTCGACGGATTATGCTGGTCATATCTTGGGTGTATCCAGTGAGCTACTTGATTTGAAAGAGACCAAGGTCCCCGATCCGAAAACGGCACTGACACCTGAAGCTGTCAAAAAGCAGTTTTTCACACCTGATCGTCTTGAGTTGGGCTATATGCTGGAAGGGAAAGATGCCAAGCCGGGCATGCAATACTTATGGATGAATAACGCTTACATCGATGCCGTGACAGGAAAGCAGATTGACTTCACTCATGGAACTGAATTAGCCGGGAATGGAAAAAGAAATCCTGGCAACCTGAAGAATATTACGCTATCGCCAAAAGGAGAGCCGCTTATTGTCAAAAGCAGGGCAGATGGAGAAAAAGTCGTCGCGGGCTTGTTTGACGTGGATACGAAGGTGATGTTCACAGAATACTACACAGGAGAAGTTGATGGTGAGATCATACATTCCTGGAGCGATGAGTTTGGGTATGAAGACGTGTCCATTTCGGTGGATGCTTCTACGGGAGCGGTCACTAGTGCGGATATTTTTATGGAAACAAAAAGCTTGCCTGTTCCCTTATCGAAAGAAGAAGCCTTGAAAAAAGCAATTTCCTTCATCGAGCCATATGCTGCTAAATCCTCTACTGAATGGCAGGTTGAGATATTTGATCCATATAAACAGCCGAAATTGGCTGATTGGATGATCGAGTTGAATGAAGGAGAGGGTGAAGAGGAGGAGTACACAGGAACAGGAACGTATACCTTCATTTTTTATGAATTGCACGATGGGTTGCCTGTGTTCGACCGTTACTATTGGATGAAGGTTGATATAGAGAGTGGACAAGTATTTACTTTCATTGTGAATTTGCCGGAAAAAGAGGGTACTCTTCCCATCTTGAAGCCATCCGTAACGGAGCAGCAAGCTGCTGAAATCGTAGCCAAAAATCTCCCTGTAAAGCTGTCCTACTTCTGGCCAACCTACAAAGGCAAACAAGCTCCTTTTCTCACCCTTGTCTATACGGTTGACAAGAGCAAGAGCTGGCCTTACGTAGATGCTGTAAAAGGCACACTTGAATGGGGCGAATACGAGGAATAATTCGAACGAAAAAGAACGCAGCTTTTCTGACTGCGTTCTTTTTTCTATCCCTTTTATGTGGATGCCTGATTTGCAGTGAGTTCCGCCTGTATTTGTTCCAGTACCGATACGGCAGCACGCTCATTTCGCTCAATCGCCTGCAACAACGCAACTGCCTGCTTGCCCTGCTCCGCATCGTTCGGCTCGCCTCCAGCCGGGAACGGAAAGAGCTTGCTTAACGTGTCAAAGTCATCGGCAATCGCCCCGTACAAGCTAGCCGCTTCTTTCATCAGCGGACGAACCTCATCAAACACAGAATCTGTCCACGTATCAACGATTTCGCTCCAGAAAAGAGAGGCGTAGCGACGGGCATCCCCGTTCACCACGGTCGTATATGCGTTGCCATTCGGCTCAACCGTTCCCTTTTCATAAGCTTCCTGCCAAGCAGCATAGGCGGCTAGACCATTGACGGAGCTCGCGTCCTGCGGTTCTTCTCCACGATAATGAAGGAGTGCAGAGTGGAGAGCATTTGCGAGCATCGTGCGTTGGTCGATCGGAAACGCACGGTCGATGGCAAGGACAAACAACTCCTCGATGATACCCCGCCCCAAGTTTTCATAAGGAATGGTACTGTCGTTTCGGCAGTTGTCTCCTGCGTAAAACATTCTTTTTTCATCATCATAGCCGTAGATTAATCCGAACTCTGGCATGAACAGGTCCCAAGCAAGCACAGGATGCCCTTTGTCGATGGAGCGGTGAACCAGTTCCAACGCTTCCGGCAAGAGGACAGACAGCTGGCGTTTTTCGCGGGCCTCTTGGCTCAATAGTGAGGGAGCAACTTGATTGGCATTCATGCTTGGTTCGCAGGAAAGATGATACGAGGTGACGGCACGAGATTCAAAGCCCATGTTTTTCAAACCCTGCTGTAAGACCCGTTGAAAGTGAAACATCGTCGGGCCCGCAATGTGGATATTTTCAGGCACGATTGTCAGGCGAAAGGCATGGCCGCTCAGGCCAAGTATCATCGGCAAAGACATTTTGCGTTCGGTCGATTCTACCAATCCGTATAGTGCCGCTGCGCAAGTAATCCAAGTAGGCATCGTGAATGCTTCTGGTTTTTTCAATACGGCTTGTTTCATATTCCCCGCAACCTTTCTCGTCTTCATGTATTGATCAACAACGACACGAGTTTTTTCTTGAATCAGTTTTTTGCGAGAACGCGATAGCACTTGGTAGACATTCGCCTGGGACATCTGGAACATGTGGGCAATCTCCTGAGGGGCCAAATGATCAAAAAAATGAGATTCCACAATGCGTCTCTCCCGAGGATTGAGGCAGTACAGCAGGCTCCTGATCGTCTCAAACAGTTCACGCCGCACCATGACCTCTTCGGGATTGGTGTTCTGCGCAGAGTGTGACCAAGACCGTCCCAGTCTGTGCAGAATACTATCGAGGTCCTCCCAGTCAGTCGGTTCCTGCTCATGTGTTTGTTTGCCCATACTCGAGAAGAGGGTTTCTCTTTTTTGCGAACCCTTCGAAAGCCGTGTGTACGCCTGATTGCGTACAATCCGATGCAGCCAAGGAAGGAAACGTCGGCTGTCCACCAATGTTCCCAGGTGCAAAAAGGCGCGAATGAGAGCATCCTGAACGATGTCTTCGGCAAGAAAGGCTTCTTGTGTGTACGACCGAGCATAGCCGTATACTTTGGAGCGATGACGCCTGACCAGCTCGCTAAACGCCTCCTGATCTCCGGCTTTTGCCTGTTCAACCAAAGTTTCGTCTTCTATCTGGGTGTGTTCCTCATGAGTCTTGGGGCTGATTATCAAGTGATCCATCGCAATAACTCCTCGTGATTTGTTGATATACTGTGTAGACTTCGGGTTCACGGATTTTCTGACACGGGATGCGAAAAAAATTTTGGAGTTTTTTAACCGTTCTATTTAGTGTATCAGACAAGTAAACGAAGGGATTCTCCAACGGCAGATGACAAAGCAATTTGTAACAATTTCCACTCTCCCCTATAATGAACGTACAGGAAGAAAAAGGAGGATGGAAGTACATGAAGCTCATTTCTGTTGCAGGAGAAAGTGTGGCACCTGGAAAAGGTGGTTCACCGTCTGATACATTTGATCGTTCCATTGCTACGTGGCAAGAAAACGGTCAAGAAAAAACAATAACCGTCACCTACGTGCGTTATTTTGGCAAAGTACTTGCTGAGCGGGGCATTTACGATCAAGAGGCAGAAGGTGTTCCTGTCAGCCATTTAGTAGCGACTCTGTTTCTTGAAAAGCATCCAGAGGTAAAAGAAACCCGTCATTATATTAACGATACGGAAGCTTTCGTCGCGCTGTTTGAAGGCTTTTCCCTGACCAAATGGAAAGAGCGGTATCCGCTGTAGGATACGAGAGTCACCGTTCTTGAAGTCAAAAGATTCTGATTCGCCAAAGGCACATACGGGTAACTTTTATGAGGGCATGCTAAGAGCAACCAATTATTGGAGGGAATTAGCATGTTTTCTATTTGGTTGCCACTGGTGATGACGTCTTCTTCGCTTGTGTTTGGTACAATGTCTTCGCATGTCCCTACGACTACGACATCCTCGACGGCGTGGATGGTTGCTGTACAGGAGTTTGATGCGTTTTTGCAGGACTGGAAAAAAGGACAGACGCTTGCGAATCTGCGTCACCCGCTTTTTGACCTCACGGGAGTGTCAGCGGTGTCAGGAATGATGGAGATCATCCGGTTTTCGGGAGAAGCCCACGGGCAAGCGGGGGAAATCACCCTTTCGTTTTACACACTGGAGGGCGACAAGGTCTTTTCGCCCCCAGGCTCCGTGTCTGTCGCCCGAGTCGATGAGAAGCGGCGGGAATTCCAAGTCACGGGCGTTATACCGCGAGTTTTGCGCGGGCGGACGGGTGTCGTACAGGTGACGTTTATGGGAGAAAAGCGGGCGTCGTACTTGCTGAAGGTACGATTCTAGGAAAATACAGGAGAGGAGGGGCTGCTGTTGATTGAGGTCAAGGATGTCAGCAAGCGATTCAAGGAAATCGCAGCGGTCCAGCATGTATCGTTTCGGGTCGAGGCAGGCGAGGTATACGGACTTCTCGGCGAAAACGGTGCGGGTAAGACAACGACGATGCGCATGATGGCGACGGTTTTGACCCCGACCGAGGGAGACATCGAGATTAGTGGGTTTTCCGTTCGACAGCAACCGCTTGAAGTGCGCCGCAGAATCGGCATTTTGTTCGGGGGCGATGTGGGTCTTTACAGCCGTTTGACAGCGCGGGAAAATATCGCGTATTTCGGTCGTCTATACGGTTTGGAGCAAGCGAGGCTTGATGAGCGGATTGACAGTCTGAGTCGGCTGCTTGAGATGGACGTTTTTTTAGACAGGCGAGTGGATGCCTTTTCCCGGGGAATGAAGCAAAAGGTAGCGATTGCCCGGACGCTCGTACATGATCCCGATGTCATTTTGTTGGATGAACCGACGACAGGATTGGATGTAACGGCTGCCACAATCTTTCGAAGAATGGTCAGAAAGTTGCAGGAAGAGGGGAAGACGATTCTGTTTTCCAGTCACAACATGGGCGAGATTAACAAGCTGTGCAAAAGAGTTGCGCTCATGCACAAGGGTAAGCTGCGGTTCGCCGGGGGATTGGATGCGCTGCGCGAGCAGTTTGGGACTGAGGATCTGGACGACATTTTCATGGCTGTCGTGGAAGGGAGCGAGGGCTGATGGGCTCACATGTCGTGTGGACCGTATTCAAAAAAGAGCTAATGGACTTGTTTCGCGACCGCAAGGCGTGGATAGGAACGCTCCTGGTGCCATTGCTCGTCATTCCGTTCGTCTTCTTTTTGCTCGGGACGTCGTATAGTAATGTGGAAAAAGAGGCGAGGGAGTACATCCCGTTAGCTGTTCAAGGATCATCTTCATTGATTGCTGTTTTGCAAAAAAATCCTGCTGTTCAAATCCTGGAGCCGTCCGATCCGAAACTGGCACTGCAAGCAGGTCAGCTACGCGCTATTTTGACAATTCCTGCTGGCTTCGATGAGGAGATCACGGCGGGAAAAACAGCGCAGTTATCGGTTGACTATGACTCGACCAATCAAAAATCTGTCTATGCCCGTACGTTGATCGAGCAGACAGTTGAGGCTTACAGCAAAGACGTCGTAGCGAAAAGGTTGCACCAAGCGGGTTTGTCCGAGCAAACGATTCAACCGATTGTCTCCACCTTTCAAAATACAGCCTCTGAGGAAAGGAAATCGGGAGGGATGCTGGCTGGCATCATTCCGTTGATGTTGGTCGTCTCGCTCGCATCCGCGGGAATGGCCGCAGCGAATGATCTCGTCGCTGGTGAGAAAGAGCGGGGAACGCTCGAATCGTTGTTGACGGCACCGATTGCAGCCCAGCACATCCTCACGGCAAAGCTGTTGGCTGTGATGATCATGAGTGCCATGGGGGCAGTAGCGTCACTAATTTCTGTTACACTGGCCATGCGTCTGGGACCAATGGGGACGGAAGGAGATCATTTTACACTCGCCTTTTTCTCGCCTGTCACTTTGTTGGTGCTTATCGTGACCATTTTGTTGTTGGCGGCGCTCTTTGCAGGGTTGGAACTTCTTTTGAGTACGATTGCCAAGTCTTTTAAAGAGGGGCAGACGTACATGAGTGCGGTCATATTTTTGGCGATGGTCCCGTCGTACATGTTGATGCCAATCAGTCCGGTCGACATCCCCACGCATTACTACGTGATGCCTGTTTTCAACGGTGTCGCATTGTCCAAGGAAGTGTTTTATGGCAAGGTCGACCCGATGCATGCGCTTCTGGGGATTGGTTCCTTGCTTGTCTATGTGGTTTTCACTATTTTTCTCGCGTCGCGCATATTCCGCAGAGAAGGAGCGGGGTTAAAGCACTGATCGTAAAATTTTTCCCAGACCTGTCGCGTCACTCGTCGCTGTCATTTCGAGAAAGCTGGTGAAATGTTGTGAATCCGCTGTATGTCGGAGTCTTATATATTTTCGGATCGGCTGCTGGCTTTGGCGTCATGTCTATTTTTGCTGTGTACGCCTACGAAGCGGGTGTGTCTGTTTCGACGCTTTTGTTTTTGCGATTTTTATTGGCGACTGCCCTGTTTTTTGGTTTGTTGCTCTGGCGCAAGGAGTCGCTTCGCTTGGAGAAAAGACAGGTGCGCGCGATGTTTTGTCTCGGCGGGATTTTGTACACGCTGCAATCCCTTAGCTTTTTCTCTGCGGTACAGTACATCCCGACCTCCATGGCGGCCTTGCTTCTGTACACATTTCCTGTGTTTGTTGCTATACTGAGCTACTTCGTCGAGAAGGAGCGGTTGAGGAAAAAGACCGTCATCGCCATGCTGATTACACTCGTCGGTCTTGGACTGGTGCTTGGTTTGTCATTTGGCGGGATTCAGCCGATTGGCGTATTGTTGGCTCTTGCTGCGGCGTTGTTTTATTCCGTTTATATTGTGGTGGGGAATCGGGTGGTAAAAGGCGTTTCGTCCTATGTAACATCCGCGTACATCGCCCTGTTTGCCACCATTTCCACCTTTTTCATTGCGCTAAAAGACGGAGGTGTTGACCTGTCTTTTGCGGCACAAGGGTGGTGGGCGTTGTTGGGGATCGTCGTTTTTTCTACGGTGGTCGCCATCAGTTTTTTCTTCCGCGGCTTGCAACTGATCGGGTCAACCAAAGCGTCGGTACTAAGCACACTGGAGCCGGTTGTCACGTTTGGGTTTTCGGCGTTGTTGTTTGGCGAAGCGTTTAGCTTGCTTCAGCTGTTGGGAGGATGTGCAGTGCTCGTCGGTGCTGCGCTGATTGTTTCGGGGAAAGGCGGAGAACCAGAGCTGGCGTCTCGGCAGGCTTCTTCATAAGGATATTCCAAAAAGACGCTCTTGCTGTGAGGCTTCATGTGCAGGAGCGTCCATTCTTTTTTATGGCTCGATCAGGTTTCGTGCATCTGTGAGCGGATTAACCAGCCCGCACCGTACACACCGGCATCATTGCCGAGTTTGGCCGGAACGATCTCTGTGGACTCGACGACGTAGGTGAATGGAACAAAGCGTTTGAATGATTCGCGGATTCGGGAAAAGAGGAAGTCACCTGCTGCGGCCACGCCTCCACCAATCATAAACTTCGCAGGATTGAGCACATTCGCCAAATGAGAAAGGGCGAGGCCGAGATAGAGCGCCACTTGATCGATAATCGCGAGAGCAGCTGCGTCTCCTGCTACGGCTGCCTCGAGGACATCCTTCGCTGCAATGTTTCCTTTGGTGGCGAGTACTGCGGCAAGCGCCGGGCTTGATCCATTTGTAGCGGCAAAACGCCCTTCACGAATGATGGCAGTCGCAGACGTGTATGTTTCGAGACAACCTGTTTTGCCGCAATTGCAAGGGGCACCACTATCCGGAGTCATGGTGATGTGACCGATTTCGCCGCCAACACCGTTAATGCCATGGATGACCTTTCCATTCAAAATGACGCCTCCACCTACACCTGTGCCGAGTGTAATGAGAACAAGGTCTTGTGCACCTTGGCCTGCACCTTGCCACATTTCCCCGAGGGCTGCGACATTGGCATCGTTGTCGACTGCGACCGGCAACCCTGTAAGGGCTTCCAATTTTTCTTTTAGTAAAACGGGCTGGCGCCAGTGAAGATTTACCGCTTGGAAGACGATCCCCTTTCCACCATCGACGGGGCCGGGTACTCCCACACCGATTCCGCAGACTTGTGAAAGAGAATAATCATGCTGCGCAAGAAGATCATGAGACATGTCTACGATTTTTTGCAAAATGCCATCCTCGCCGTCCGCAACAGGCGTAGGTTCTTGCATTTTTGTAACCAGCTCGCCGTCTGGCGTAATCAAAGCCATCTTGATTGCAGTGCCACCCACATCTACTCCCACGATGATCTTCTTCACAAGCGTCTCCCCTATCTCCTTGTTTTCCATCTTTTTCTATCTTATCACGCTATATGGAGCATAGCGATTCCCAAAAATGGCTATACAGGATATGATGGAAGAGAGTACCCCCGTGAGCGAGGGAAGGAAGAAGGGATCTGCCTTGAAACGAGCCAGATTAATCTACAATCCAAGCTCCGGCCGGGAGATCGTGCGTCGGCGGTTGCCGGAAATCCTCGATTTAATGGAGTCGGCCGGATATGAAACTTCATGCTATGCGACCAGAGGGGAAGATGATGCGACAGAAGAAGCTGCTCGTGCAGTAGCTCGCGGTTTTGACGTCATCCTGGCCGCTGGCGGAGATGGAACCATATACGAAGTAGTCAATGGGATGGCAGAGCATAAAGCGCGTCCATCTCTTGGAATAATCCCCTGCGGAACGAGCAATGATTTTGCCCGGGCGGTCGGTATACCAAAATCGATCACGCGTGCAACGGAGATTGTCGCCAAGGGCAAGAAGAAACGCATTGACCTGGGGCGCATCAACAACCGCTATTTTATGAATATCGCGGGTGGCGGCTCGCTGACGAATTTGACCTACGAGGTCCCGAGCAAGCTGAAAACACTAATCGGACAAATGGCGTATTACGTCAAAGGCTTGGAGAAGCTGCCGTCGCTGCACCCGATCCGTGTTCGTCTGGAGAGCCGCAAAGAGGTGCTGTTGGATGAAGAAATCATGGTGTTCCTCATCGCCAATAGCCGATCCGTAGGTGGGTTCGACTGGCTTGCCCCAGATGCGGACTTGTCAGACGGCAAGCTGGACGTCATCGTCGTGAAAAAGACGAATATCGCAGAGTTTATTCGCTTGGCGACACAGGCGGTTCGCGGCGAGCACCTAAAGGACCCGAACATCCTGTATTTCCAGGCAGATTATATCAAAGCCACTTCGCCGGGCGGAGAGAAGGTTCAGCTCAATCTGGACGGTGAGCTGGGCGGACAGCTGCCTTGCGTGGTGGAAGCATTGCCGGGGCATATCGAGTTGTTCGTCCCGTAAGAAGATAGTAAAATGAATAGCAATAGCCGTGGGGATGCCGCTTTTCGCAGTGCATCCCTGCATGTTTCCTGGAGCGAAAACGAAAACCCATAGAGCAAGATAAAAGGAGCAATAGATAGTGGCGAAGACAACAAAGAAGCGGCGCGGTCCGCACCCGACAGCCAAAGTGGAGCTGGACGTCCCTGTACGTGTCGGACAAACCGTGGAAGTGGAGATAACCGGACTGAATCACGAAGGAGCAGGAGTCGGCCGGATTGAAGGATATACGCTGTTCGTGGATGGTGCACTTGCAGGAGAGCGGGTTCATGCACGCGTCGATCATGTGAAGAAAAACTTCGGCTTTGCCAAGCTGACGGAAGTAGTAGAAGCGAGTACCCATCGTTTCCAGCCACCCTGTCCGCTGTACGACCGTTGCGGAGGCTGTTCGTTGCAGCATCTCGCATACGAGGAGCAGCTGCGACACAAGCAGCAAATCGTGCGGGACAACCTGCGTCGCATTGGCGGTTTCCAAGTCGAAGGGGAAGGCGCGATTACCGTACATCCGACACTCGGCATGAGCGATCCATGGCGCTACCGCAACAAAGCACAGGTACCGATCGGCGAGGAAAACGGGGCGTTGGTCGGCGGCTTTTACGCGGAGAAATCCCACTCGATCATCGACATGAACGAATGCCTCATCCAGCATCAGGTGAATGATGAAGCGGTGGCAGTCGTGAAGCAGGCGGCGACCAAGCTGAATATCACGGCATATGACGAGGTTCGCCATTCAGGCTTGCTGCGTCATGTGGTTGTAAAGGTTGGCGTCAAGACGGGGGAAGTCATGGTCGTGCTCGTGACGACGGAGGAGCAGATTCCACAGCGCGATAAGCTGGTGGAAGCGATTCGTGCACAGGTCGCTGGCGTGACGAGTATCGTGCAGAACGTCAACCCGGACAAGACCAATGTTATTTTTGGCAAAAAGACTGTGACGCTATGGGGCAGTGACGTGATTTACGATTATATCGGTCCGATCAAGTTTGCCATTTCGGCGCGTTCGTTTTATCAGGTCAATCCTGCTCAGACAGAGGTGCTGTACAACAAGACGCTGGAGTACGCGGGGGCGACTGGTACGGAGACGGTGATTGATGCGTACTGCGGTATCGGGACGATTTCGCTGTTTTTGGCGCAGAAGTCCAAGCATGTGTACGGTGTGGAGATAGTGCCGGAAGCGATTGCGGATGCGAATCGAAATGCGCAGTTGAATGGCGTGGAGAATGCGACGTTTGAGGCAGGGCCTGCGGAGGTTGTCATTCCTGCTTGGAAAGAGAAAGGCATACGGGCGGATGTGATTGTGGTTGACCCGCCGCGCAAAGGCTGTGATGAGGCGTTGTTGACGACGATTTTGGAGATGCAGCCGGAGAGAGTGGTTTATGTGTCTTGTAATCCTTCTACGTTGGCGAGGGATTTGAAGGTGCTGGCTGACAGTTACACAGTGAAGGAAGTGCAGCCGGTGGATATGTTTCCACATACGGGGCATGTAGAATCAGTTGCATTGTTAGTTAAGAATGAAACAAGGAAATAGAAGCTTTGTTATATAAGGATTTATTCATTGTTACAGCAATCCTGATTTATATGTAACAGTTCAATTTATTGCCTGTTGATGTGAATTTGATGTGAAAACATAGCATAAGAGACAGAAAAGCATTCGACCACAGAATAAACAAACAAAAAGAAGGCGCTGGGGGTAAGTTCGTCCCTAGTGCTTTTTCATGCTCTGTTTTTTGTGTTAAAGGAGAGGATATTCTCAAACTTGACTGCTACTGTTTGGTCAGCAGATCGCAAAGCATGGCCGTCGCGGTACAAATTTAAAGACAGGGTACGCCGCATTGCTCGGTCATTGAGGGCGCGGGGAATTAAGTTTGAGGAACTGCCACGAACAAATAAGGAACGAAAAATAAACTTCAGCGTGAACAAACTTAAATAGTCACGAACATGCCAATTAGCTGACGACTAAACACCCACAATTGTCACCGGAAAAAACCATTTACGGAGCTGGTTTTCAGTGTTTAGTGACAAAGGTGACAGTACTCTTCTTCTTTACTCTAAAAAGTAGATAGTGAGGGGGGGGGGAGGGGATGAGGGTAGTACCCCTAAATAAGGGGGAGTATTGTCACTGTCACCACAGACTAGATGAATGTAGTAACGGCACGGGTTTTAGTGGTGACAGGAGAATTTTTCAGATTGTCATATTGGTTGACAAGCCTGTGGACTTAATTGAAAGGTGGGAAGGTGAGTGGGGGTAGGCGGATTGCTTTTAGGAAGGGTGTCCTTATTTGAAGACTGGATATATCTTGATCTTGAAAAATATAAAACGGATACTGATCTATGTGCCTAGAACGGGATAACATTAGGTTTTCTGCAGGAAATAATATAATGGACAGGTAAATAAAATGAGGGGTTAAAAACATATTCTAGTGGAGGTGCAGAGTTTGATTATTCTTGATCCAATTAATGTATGGTCGAAAGTTTATTTCATTCAAGAAAAAGATAAAAGAATAATAAAAATTGGGCATGCTGACGATGTTTATAGTCGCATTAAAGAATTACAAACTGGCAATTCTGATGAGTTAGAACTCCTACATTGGACTACTGGGGGGCGAGCGCTCGAATCATATCTTCACGAAAAATTCGAGGGATTAAAGAAACGCGGGGAATGGTTTTATCCTGACAATAAGCTGCTAGATTTGATTGAGGAGTATAAATATGAGGATAACAGGTTTGGAAGAGTAGCATCTATTGTTCAGTTTGTTGAATCGAAAGGCATGCTGTTAGATGAAAATGAGCGGGAAATTCTCGTTCTATTAACTAGAGGCGGATATTTACAGGTCGAAGACGAAGAAGATAAAGCAAGGTATTGGAGCATTCTACAATCGTACCGTCAATATCTTGAAACATTTCCTTTGAAAATGTGTCGAAACCGAAGGATGGAATGCAGAATAAGTAGTTTAAATCGACCAGTTGAAAAATTTCATGCATCAGAGTAATGAATCTTCTTCTGTGGTACGTTTACTGTTTACGAGACGAACACGGTAAATAAAAGGTGGGGTGATGCATGGACGGTAGAGACGTTCGAGGAAGATTCGTTCCAGGGAATCAGATCGCCAAGGGGAACAAGGGTAATCACAATTCGAAGTGGGGAAACAAAAACGCGTGGAAACATTGTTTCTATGCTGGTATTGATCTGCTGGAGGTCTGCACCGATGGATGGCTCCACATTAGGGTCATCAACAGCAAGCCCGTATGTATCCGAATCCATCCAGAGGCATTTATAAGAGATGACAAAGGTATACAATACAATTGAGGATTGATGTGATTAATGTCTTGGAGCTTAAAGTATCGTCTACAGGCGTTCACAAAGATGAGGACGATAAAGCATGTTCACGGACCTATTGAATGTTTACGTATCTATTGGAACGGTTTACGCTGGAAAGAGATTATGCACCAGATGAGAGGGACTTCCGATTTTTAGGAGAATGTGTAGATGAAGAAAATAAGAAGGGGTGTTTAGATGACGAAACAAAAAGAACTAATTTTTAAAAGATCCCAAAAAGGCAATCACAACAAATTGCAAGAGGCATTAAAAATCTTAGAATACAGCTTGATAATGGTAGAATTTTTTGATATTAAGGAATTTAATAATGTTTTAGCTATTCAACTGAGGATCATTTTATGTGATTGGAGCGATGGAAGAGATAATTCATTATTAAAGAAGGTACAATCTGATCCAACTCTATATCCGGTAAGTAACGCATTTATTAAATTAGATAATAAAGGCAGTTCATTTATACCTGGTGATTTATTGTTTGATGTCACTAAACCTAGGGTTGGATTAGATCAATGGCTTAATCAGGTAATCTATAAAATCCAGCTAGGTGAAAACCACCATAAGATAACTATAAAGAATTTCATAAAACTTACTGCAAATAAAAGCGGTGGTGCTCATGTGGATTCCGAACTACCTGAAAAAGCATTTATAGTTGATGTCCATCACGAAAGAGTTCTGAACTATATTGCCAGAGGAGTCTTCATGTCGTTAGGAAGAGATATTGAGAAGGCAAGTTCGGAAAATCTAAAACACATATATGGTAAGATTACTAAGGCATTAGAGTCATAAAAGTGATCGTCACATTAAAAGCACACAAGGGATTCTATTTCAATTTAGAGACCCTTAATCTTATCGTACAAGAACTTGGGACTACGGGTAAGAATTGCACCGATAGCTAGGGAGATCGCCAAATGGTAGAATTAAAGAGTTATCCATAAAACCAACAGAGATATACTGTCTTTTGTGGGATTTTTTTACTGGAATAATCAACGGTTTTTGTGATAAAATAAACGACACACGCCCAGTATCTACCTGTAGAAAGTAGATAAAATGGTCGTGTTTTGCATGTTAGCTACTTGATTCTTGGGAGGGGTGGACTTAGGTGAAAACTAGAGATATCGATATTCGCACATCTCTCCACTTCGTTTTAAAAAATGAGCATAAAGAAGAACCGGATACATTAATTCTTGATGAGCTTGGTCTCTGCCAAGGTGATGCAAGAATTGATGTTGCAGTTGTAAATGGTGCTATTAATGGGTATGAAATAAAAAGTGAAAGTGACACATTGGAGAGACTGCCAAGACAATGTGAGGTATATAATAAGGTTTTTGATACTGTTACAATCTTAACCGCTTCTCGTTTTATAGAGGGTATAATTGACATTATTCCTGAATGGTGGGGAGTAACTCGTGTGGAGATGGAAGAGGATGGGGTAGTGTATTTTTACCCATTTCGAGAACCTCAAAGGAATACTCAAATTGATCCTTTTGCTGTAGCTCAGTTATTGTGGAGAGACGAGGCTTTAGGCATCTTAAAAGAACGGGGTTTGCAAAAAGGATTGATGAGCAAACCCCGAAATATATTATGGGATGCATTGGCAAAACAATTGCCGCTTAAAGAGTTACAAGACGAAGTACGAAGATGTCTTAAGGCAAGGCCACGGTGGAGAGCTCATTAACTACTAATGTTAAGTGATGATTCGTACCTGCTCTCCGCCATGTCGCTGGATTACCTGGAGTGGTTGATTGATTTGCAACTTCTTGAATGTAATGATCACCAGCAGAGAATCCAGCACCTTTATACTCTTGATGAGCGACCGCTTGTGCGGCAAGTTGATAGTATTGATTATGACCGTATTTTCTTAAGTCACGACCTTTGAAGATGATGAACTTATCATCTCCAGTATAGCGAATATTTGCACTCATTCTAATTAAACGGGGATCAGCTTCAAACGGCTCTGGATTCGCAATAGCATAATCACCAAATGTAAGAGTTCTATTAACCCTATTTGTTTGAATGAGTCTTTTCCAAATAATCCATTCTGATCTCTCGATTTGATCAATGGTGTTACTCCCTACATCCGAAAGGTCTTTCGGAAATGCTGTTCCGCAAAGAATAAGATTTCTCCAACTATTCAGATAAGGTAATCCATTTATAAGACCTGAAATAAACAGTGCAGTTCTTGTTCTGTCATTGGGGTTGACGTATTTATAGTCAATAACTAAGTCTATTTCGGTAGTGTCTACACCCAATGTAGTCAACAATGAATCAATATTTACTTGTAGGTCGTCAAAATCTTCTTCTGTTAATCGAATGCATATACCTAATTGATCCCGTTGATGCACTGAGATAACTTCTATTTGATAAGCAGAATCTCGATTAGTTCCTGTAACTGGAATGGCATTAATTCCATCAGTTCGTAATTGGTTAAATATATAACCTAATGGATGCTGACCAGATGCCATGCGCTCATTTGATTCTATAAAGTTTAAATCAAGATATAATGGGCGATCTAATCCCCAAGAACGTGAAAGGGTTTCACTTACGTTTGCAAGATGTTCGTCGATTGTTTTCTTCGGAGCTTCGTTTTCAAAATCCCAATCAATTGGTGGAATTTCTAATAGAGGCGTTAGGCCTTGTTTTACGGTAAGGGGAAGTAACTCTATTGCTTTCTGCTCACCTTGCTTCCATTTTAGAATAGGTACATAGTGCCTTTTGTCAAACATCCAAACTCCTCCTCCATAGTATAATGGTCTCGACAAAATTCATTGTATTTCTATTTGGAAAAATAAACAAGTGTACCCAAATGTAAGTTATTTTGTAGAAGAATGTTGCTAGAATGATGAAATAGCTTAAAAAATTTTTGCAGTATGGTGGGGTATAATATTTGGGGAAATTTTTTCTCTGACTGATGTGAATTTGATGTGAAATGCTAACATCACACAGTAGATTGACGTATAGAAGAACATGAGGGTAATAGAAGAATCTTTGACTTTAAAGGATTAGATTAGATTGTAACAGTAGGTGGGTAAACGAGGTGTGACCCCGCATACAGGGCATGTGGAGTGCGTAATATTGATGAAATTAAGGGGCTAGCCGATTAAGGCTAAGCCCCCTTCTTAGTGGGTTTTGGAAGTTGTAACTGATTTCAGTAGAACCATTAACTATTCGCCCGTCCTGAAGACACACTATAAATGGCGTCCTTTTTTCTTACTCTTCCTCCTCAATGGTTCGATCCCAAAACTCAATTCCGTCATGCTCAATAAGTTGTTCCAGCAACTCTGTGAACGTCAGGTCTATGTCGATAGTATCGTCTGGTAGTATCGATCCAACCCATGTGAGGTAACCTTTGCCACTATGTATTCTGTCTTGATCCACACATATACAACTATTTGAGTTATCGCTCCAAACGATAGGATAGTAAGGATGGTCGATGCTGTAGGCTTTCCAGTACCCAATGACGAGCTCGGTACTTAGCACATCATAACCCCCAGAGTTATGCTTGGCGCCCTTGAATAGTTTTGCACTTTCGTAGTGGCTTAAAAAACTGACGTAATCCTCTGGTAACTCAAACGATTTTAATTTCTCCTTTATATCTGTGATAGACTCGTTCGAGATGTAGAATGTAAATTGATATTCCTCGTTTTTGATATGCACGTTCCCGTCTACACTTGTCTTACTTCCCCTGATCTTACTAATGAGGGCTTCAAAAGGATTACTCACAGGATCACATCCTTCAATGACAGTCCAATTTTATACTAGTTTCTTCGATAACTTCTCCACCAATCAGTGACATCAAATATATAAAGTCCTCCTAGCTCCCAATGCTCTCGGTCATATGGAGATATTTTATCAATCTCTTCGACAAATTTTTCTACCTTGATATTAAAAACATCCAACCCTTTAAACGAGGTAACTTCCTATAAAATTTGCTTTCCCGTTGGCATTGTACTCTATGTGAAAGTAGGGGGCAGATTCAATTTGTTTAGAGTAAGCTTAAATGAATGCTTCCACATCTTCCTTACAACTAGAGAAGTCCCTCTGAAACGTTGATGTATCAAGAGTTTCGATATTAAAAAATGGGGTGTCTCTCAGTCGAAAAAATCGACTTTTGAAACACCCCCTTCTTTATTTCCACTTACCAAGTCCAAAACTCTGTTCCTTGAGCAATGATTAATCTTTCCAACCAAGTTTCAAAATTCATATTTAAGTAATAACCTTCTGAGACTGAAACATCATCATGATTAAAACAAACTAAATAGTTGTTTTGACCATCCTTGACTCGGTTAGAATCAATAAAGATGTAATCACCATTGTTAATCGAGATAGGATACCAATGCACAGGCATATAATCGAGATGATTGTCCTTAATTTCATCTAGACTCAGTAACTCATATCCCCCGCCATATCTTACACTCTTGAACAGCCATGCTCCATTATGGATTAGGAGAAAATCCTTATAGTCAGTTGGTAAGTGCCAGTGAGTGCTCCTTAAAAACTCCTCAATTTCTTCCGCATTAGCAGGAGGGTTAAATGTAAAATGGGCTGTATCAACTTTTCCATTTCTATTTTGCACTAATAATCGATTACTATTATCGAGTCTTTTTTTAAACCCTTCCAATACCAATTCAGATAAATTGTTCTTCAAGGAGAATCACCTACTATTCTTTAATAGTCATCACCAGAGGGTACATACTTACCATAACTAGCCCACCAAGGAGTAACCTCTTTTCGGTGGAAGTCTTTTGGTAACGGAATTAAATTATCATAGCTGTTATCCCCACCGTATGCAAGGGGAATAATGTGATGAATATCTACGTCATCCCAACTGAAATCGGGGGTGCCATATTTATTCTCATACCAATCAATATATAAGCCTCTCTTGCCAGATTCTCTAGGCTCTCTTTGATTATTAGGAACCCAAGCGAGATCGGCTTCATCAGGCTCAAACATCTTTATTCTGCTATGCGAGTCTCTATACTTAGGATATTCGATACCCTTTTTGTTAAGCAAAAATTCTTTTCCTACCTTATGGTCTGCATCGGTTTTCCCATTGGGCCATGTTGCTAATGATGTGCTTACAGTCCGCCAAAAATTTGTATCTACAATGCTGACTGGATCGCTTACTTTCATTGCTGTTTCTTTTATTTCGGGAGCTGTAAAGGTGTAGTGAAAAACATCTTCATCACGGTATGATCGTTTCCGATTAGTTGAAGACTCCAATGTTACTTTCCCGGTAATCAGTGCCACCCTGGCAACATTGATATCCTCAATTTCTACATACGAAACGATTTCTTTGTTTCGTTCATCTATTATCAGACCCGCTACAAGTTTAACACCTGAACCTCCTGTTTTTGAACGAAGGGAGACTTCCTCACCTGTATTTTCTTCCAGATGTAACTCCTGAACTTCATACTCTGATATTTCGAAATTCTTGTCTAGTTTTTCTCCGGTTTCATCTTCAAGTTCTTCAATTGCCGCTAGATGAATTGAAGAAAGTTCCTCTGTGTTTAAAAGTTCACCTGTACCAGAATCAATAGTAAGTTCAATTTCCGTTGAAGGAAGTTTTTTTAGTTCACCTCTTTCTATTCTTTCTTGGATGTTGTCCTTAGAATTTTCCGCATACGAACCAGATGGACTTATTAAAAGCACAGAGAAAGCGAGTAAAGTTAGAAAGTATTTCTTCACTTAATAATCCTCCTAACATTTAATTTGGTGCGTTCTTTTAGATGTTTTTTTCTATGAATCTACCTGTTCTAAGGGGATGACGCTAGATTTTTCCCTTACTACACTTGCTCACATGCTTTCTTCATCAGTTTTGATTTAATTACCAGAACGAGCAAATGCTCCGCTATGTTTTTTAGGTCTATTTCGTAAAAATCTCCTACTTTCTAATCTGAATATCTCATGATAGAGTTAATCATAGGAGTTTCAAGTGCTCCTATAGGGCGTTCCTGTTGCCGGGAAGCAAAGGGGGAACGTCCTATCTTGTTGATTTGCCTTCTCAAAACAAGTCCATTCACTTTTAAAATTTACCTCCTTTCTGATTAGTAAGATTTCTTCGTTGGCACTCTAAGATGTACTCATCCAGTTCTTGACTTATCTTCAACACATCGGAGTCTGTCAGTTTGCCCTGTTGTTTGAAGACTTCTTTAAGCTGATATTGTAGAGTCTTGATGATTTGTGTAAGGTCTTCGTTGCTTACTTCTTGCCATTCAACCATCGTTATCAGTCCCCCATAGTCTCACCTCCTCTTTTTTCACTATAGCACCTATATCAAAAAAACCATGGGAAAATTTTCCTTGATACATTTGACATTATTCGATGATTTTCGCAAATTTCAGTCGAAATATGTCTGTTTGTTTTTGTTGAATTAGCAAACATCAACTTGCTATAATCCTACTCGATTGCATTGTAAAAAAAAGGAAGTTTGTGTTGTGGAGGGATATAGTGCAAAAGAAAACAATTGGGGACATGTTGTCTGAGAGCCGAAGAAATAATGGCTTGTCTTTTGCTGAGTTAGAAGATAGAACTGGTGTAAGTAGGGGCGTACTACAAAAGATTGAGAGCGGAGAGACAAAACGCCCTGAATTTAAAACAGTGAAGTCGATAGCCGCTCTATTTCCGTACTCGTATGAAGAAATTATTGAAGGATACCTTGAGGATGAGACTAGGATTGAGACGTTATTTGAAATTCTTCAAGAGGTCATTCAGTGTGAATATTCTTCATTAGTGGAAAGAGTATCATTGAAAATTCTCCAATCGCCGAATGAAAAGATAGAGAAGGCATTAGAGCGACTGTATAACTTTTCTGATTCGACTGCTGTAATAGCAATAAATAACGAAATACGCTTAGCTCTCTTTAAGGTCATCGCAAATTATGCACGACAGTGCGGAGAGCCGAAATACATTGCAAAAGCTTTATTTAAGAGATATCTAATTGAACGAAATGATCTCAAAAAACTAAAGGAAACCTTTTGCAATGGGGAGGAAATTTTACACTATGTTGACTTCCTATCCCATGACGAAAAGATTACATTTTATTATCGAATGGCGCTTCATGCTCATAACATTGAGGACTATAACAAATGTATTGAACTGGGGAAAACAGGTCATCTCGAAGATAAGACAAGTAATACATTAAAAGAACAGGTTGCATTAGCTATATGCAACTCATACCTATTCTTAGGAAAATATAGTAACTTGGAAGAACACCTGAATATTTATGAAGAATTGAAGTACACGCAGATTATTAAACGGTTGAAGTTTTACCGCGCCATTATTCTATCTCGGACAGGGAAATATAGCGTTGCTATTCCTATGTTGTATCAGTGTGTAGAAGAAGTAACTGATAGTAATCGTTTACATCGAGTAAATATGCTTTTGGAAGCTTTATTTAAAGTCAATGATCTTGATTCAATTAGCAGTATTCTAGGGTCAGAAGAGAGTAAATTATTACTTCAGTACACCGATCCATATCAATATTCCGAACTAGGAAGGTACTACAAATACAAAGGCAGATTTTTGGTTAAGAGGGGTTGTTTTGATGAAGGAATGGAGGCTTATCTAAATAGTATATTGTATTACGCTAAGATAAGTGATTATAAAAGTATTTTGCAATGTTACAATGAGATACATTCTCATCATTACACACATGAAGAAATGATGAAATTGGAACTTATAGGAAATCTGAAAGAAGTATATAATGAAGTATATAAGGAAAGCGAAGCGAGGGATGAATGATGAAAAAGTTAGTAATGAATATTGTAACCTGTTCTGTTATAATCTCGTTCTCTGTCTTGACAGTAACTACTCCTAATGTTAGGAATGAAATTGAACATGGAACTAACGTTTCTCCAATAAAAACTATAAAGTTATATTCGGATAATCCCGGACATTAATAAACGAAATCCAAAGGGGAAAGTGATGAACAGGCTTCTCATGCATATATTTATGACGGTGTTCTTAGTTGCTGTGCCTCTAACTATTCAAGCAAATGAGGTGCAAAACATTCCAAACCATTCTCAAGTAGTTTCCTATGGTACTGACCCAGGGTGGTAAAATCGGATGCTTTGTTCTTGTGTAACAAAAGCACTTTGACAACTATTGCCAAGGTGCTTTTATTCATCTTCTCGGCACAAATTATCAACAATACCTACTGAGACGAAAAGGATGCATCTGTCGAGAGCTAATCTAGGATATGCGCCATTACCGGTAAATAGTAAAGATAATAGTTAAGGAGATAATTTATGAAAGGTAAGATACTCTTATTACTTTTTATTACGATAATGTGTTCATCTTGTCAAAATAGTAGTCAATCGACTACTTTGAACGGCGAAACTAAATCAATAATGAATTCTGAACGGCCTCCTGATGTAGTGAGTACAGGTAATGGAACAGAATCGAAAGAAATAACTGAAGGTCGATCAGATCCTTCTAACAATGAAGTGTTATCTATGAACATTGGGAACTATGATTTGACTGGAGAATTTTATGATGAAATGCTTCGGAATCCTATCGATCATGATTATGAAGTGGAATTTAATGAATTTCAAAATTCCAAAGAGATTATTACAACATTGGGATGGGGGGCTTTGGAAAGCAAATATACAGAGATTTGGGATAAAGAGTTGAATCAAATATATAAAAAGCTTCTTTCTAAGTTGGATAGAGAACCAAGAGAAGCACTAATTGAATCGCAGAAAGAATGGTTACAGTATCACTTAAGGGAAACAAAATTTGTAGAGAAGACATTTATTGATAATCGTTACCTTGGATCACAAGGATCGGTAAGCCTGGGCAGGGCTATACGGGAGAGAATTAGGGAAAGAACAATGCAATTATTTGAATATCGATATTTGCTAGATCGTGAAGTTGAGTTTTTATACCAAAGTAAAAAATAGTGTTGGAATCTTGATCAAAGGTTTTTAGGTGATGCTTCGAAGACAGTAACGGCGCATAACACTGTATTCACGCTGCGGGGCTACCACCCCTACTGTCTACTCGTCACATGTGGAGTGCTGTACACTGTTAGTACGGAAAAATGAAAGCAAGAAGCATTGGTGTCTAGACCCTTCCTAAATGAGGAAGGGTTATTTGTAATAAATTTAATTCATAATGGAAGCGATAAGACTCTTAAGATATAAAGGGTGGAGTAATGTGGGAGATTGGAAAAGCATTCCCCTACGCTCGCCTCGTAACAAAGGCTAAACATCCCTAGTTAGCGTAATTTTTAATCCTCATTTACCAACCTTCGTTTTCTTTTGTTTTTCCGAATATATTTTATTTTCAAAAAAATCAAAAGATTGTTGACAGTCAGAAAAATACAAGCTATCATTACCAGTATATACCATACATTCGCGAATATGGTATAAATAACAATTTATCGGAGGCATTATTATGAAAAAAATTACTGTGCAAAAAACCGAGCCTGTAAAATTGACTTCAGTAGCTAACACAATGTACGACTGCACATGTATGGAAGCATAAGATTTGTCAGTAACACGGAAAAGTGGGGCATTTGCCCCTCTTTTTCAATTATGAAGATAGCATGACAACATCCGGGAGGAAAGTCATGAACGAAAATCGCATGATCCAATTACACCCGTTAACATTTCTGGAGGATAAGCAAGGAGTCCTGATTGGGCGGTTTGGAACGGATACGTTTGCTGTTTTTCCTGAGGATGGAGCAGCACTTGTACGAAAACTGCAAGAGGGCATGGGGGTTGCCGAAGCGCATTCCTGGTATCAAGATACCTACCACGATGAAGTGGACATGGATGATTTTTTGCAGACATTGCGTGACCTGACATTTATTTGTGATGTTGAGGAAAAGGAAACGAAAGCGCAGAAAGTATCGGGGCAATGGTTGGGTAAGCTAGCTTTTTCTCCACTTGGTTGGCTGATTCATGGTGCCATCATAGCCTGTGCCTTGTGGTTGTTATACCAATATCCACAGATTCGTCCGGGTCGACAAAGCATCTTATTTTCTGAATACGCCATGGTGATTTTTCTTGGCATGACGATCGGTCAGATTCCAGGGATCTTGTTTCATGAAATGATGCACATGCTTGCCGGACGAAGACTGGGTATCCCGTCAGAACTAAGTATAGGCAGAAGAATGTACTTTTTGGTCTTCACTTCTTCCATGCCAGGTATTTGGGGATTCCCAAAACGAAAGCGTATTCTTCCATTTTTAATTGGAATGTTCGGTGATATTTTGTGGTATTCCTTATTGGTGATCGTTGCTGGTGCAATTTGGATAAATACAGGTGAGAAGACAATCATAGCTGCATATTGTATGGGACTAGCATTTACAACACTGTTGCGTTTCTTCTGGCAATTTTATTTTCATCTTCAAACAGATATCTATTATTTAATGATTACGATGTTGGGGTGTGTAAATCTTCAGGAGGCTACACGTTCCTATTTGAAAAATATATGGTATGGACTAATTGGAAAAAAGAACAAGATGGTCGATATGTCCAAGTATACGGAACGGGATCATCAGGTAGCAAGATGGTACAGCTTTTTTTACGCAACTGGCTGGATGATGATGGCAGGAATGATACTCTATATGATTCCGGTCGCTATTCAACTTTTAACGAATATTTTTCTCTCCATATTTACAGGAGAAAATATGAAATTCTGGGATTCCGTTGTTTTCTTGTCTATAACGGGAATCCAGTATGGAATTGTATTTTATCTATACCTAAAAGAGCGTAGAAACAAAAGGGAAATTCGGAATTTATCAATGGAGCAGAGGGGATGAGTCGAAATGAAACAATCGATTACACACCAATGGCTGATTGGATCTCGACGCAGCGACCGAGAAAAGAAGTACTTCGAAGAGCAATACTCCACATGTTATGTCAGCAATTGTCATTGCAATCTTAGAGGACCCTATACAGGTACTGGTGACCTTCTGCGCCAGATTATTCCAGAAGCTTATTCGAAATGGCCAGACCTGATTTTATCACACTGCATCGAGATCTTATCCATAGCACCAGAACTGAAAGCAGTCATTCCTGTTAGTGTAGAAACACTTACCTCTCTTGCTATTCCGAAAGAGAGAACACGTTATTATTCGAAATTGCGTACACTTCGCATGTCGAATGGTTTGATCGATCTTTTATTGGCATTAGCAAATCGGGAACGAATGGGAAAATTGACCCTGGTTTTTGAAAATGTGCAGGCCTGTGATCAACTTGATGCAGAATTTATAAGTACACTTCTGCGTCGTGTGAAGTCTGACCTGATTCAGGTGATCGTAAGTTCAAGTGAAATAGTGGAAAAGGAAGCCCTGAAAAAGGCGTTACAAACGTATACGGAGCCTACTACTATTCTTTCTGACATCGAACAAGATAGGGGGATAGTAAATCTATCTGACGAACAGCGACTTGAGCTAACGAAACGATACATATTTTCTGACTGCACATCAGATTGTGAGCAGGAATTGCTCGCCTATGAAGCAACTCCTATTGAAATTCGTCAGAGCCTTCACGAAGAGCGGGCAGAATCTCTTAGAAAAGAAGAGCAGTGGTCACTGCACTTAGGCGCCATTCCGTTTCACCTGGAGCGCGGTACTTCTGAGAAATTGGCAAGCGAAGCGTTGTTTAAAGCAGTTAGTTATAGCATTAACATGGGTTTTTACGATGCGACTATCGATATGAGCCTACGTGGCCGGAAACTGACGAATTGGAGCAGCGAATTTGATAATAGCCGGTATTTTACAATGAAAATGGCTACGTCTCTGGCTGCATTGGGTGAAACTGATGATATACCGACGCTTTTAGGAGAAGTGTACGCAAACACTGATGATTTTAGAGTTCATATGCAAATTTCATATGGATTTTCGATGTACTATACGAGGCATCACCGAGAACGAGAACACGAGAAGGCGAGAGAATGGATACAAAAAGCCATTGATTTGGCAGAATGGATTGAAGATGAAAAAGAACGTGCATTTCAACAAGTATTTAACCAAAATGGATTGGCTTTAGTAGAGTTACATATGGATAATCCTGAAGAAGCGCTTCGATTGGTTACGGAAGGATGGCAAAGGTTAAATCAGACTCTTGCTCCTGATGAACATCTGTTGCATCGCTCGGTGTTGCTTCATAATAAAGGGCTGATTTACGTAGCTTTAAAAAGGTTTGAAGAAGCAGCTGAAACATTTAGCCAAGTGATACAGATTGATTCCAATTATCCAGAATATTACTTTGATCGTGGAAACCTTTATAGCCGAATGGGGAGACTGGATGAAGCCATTAAAGATTATAACCAAGCGGTAAAGCTTAGTCCTCCGTTTCCAGAGGTTTATTTCAATCGAGCTACTGCCTTCAATCGTCTTGGAGATGTGGTGAAAGCAATGGCGGACTATGACTACTTGCTTGAAATAGACCCCGAAAATCTTGATGGATTACTTAACAGAGCTACATTATTGTATCAAATGGAGAAATTAGAAATGGCCCGAAAAGATGCTGAATTCGGTTTGGAAATAGAGCCTGATCATGCGCGGCTCCTGTGTACACTAGGTTTAATTGAAATGTCGGATGGCAATAATGATCAAGCACTAAAAACGTTTACCGCTGCCCTAAACAAGGATAGGGAAATGATGGCCGCTTGGACAAATAGGGCTGTCCTGTACTGTGAGATGGGGGAGTATGACAGGGCCATAGCTGATCTAACTGAAGCTATTGCACTAGAGAAAAATGCAACCGTCCTTTACAACCGTGCATGGGTGTATGAAGCACAGAAGGAGTGGCAATTATCCATTTCCGATTATACAGAGGCCTTAGCGTTTTCTGATGCAGACGAACAAGATATTTACTATCGGAGAGGCTTGTGTTTTATCAAAATGGGTGATAGGGAACTTGGCACGGAAGATTGGAACAAGCATCTCATGTTTGGAGAATCACCGCATGTGAATGAAATGATGCAACTGTTACCCTCCCTGTTCGTTTCGAAATAATGAAATATTTTGTGAGATGATATGTGACTTACTTATAGATTGGGTGGGAAATACATCATATTTATTCTCACTGGATACTCGACACATGTGGAGTGTTGCTCACTGTTGGTCAGGAAAACTAATAATGGAGAGGTATTGGCTTAACAGAGAGGTGAAACCCTCTCTGTTTTTTATAACGCAAATAATCGAAGCGAATTCATATAACCAAAAAGAGGGGGAAAAGGGCAGTAGCGCATATTGGCCTTTTCCCCCTCTCAAATTTTACTTCTTCTTGGCGGGTGACCATTTGAAGCCGCAATTCATACAGCCGTTTACGATTTCATTTCTACCGACAAAGCCAACTAGGATGCTGACAGGTATAGATAAACCGATTGAAATTTGACAAATTATTACAATAATAGCGAGAATAATTTCAGTCAAATCATATGGTGATTGATTCATGAGTAATACCCATCCTATTAATCCTACTATTACAAGCAATAAGGTAGGGAGCAATACCATCCATCCAAGAGTTTTAAACAGGTTAACGAAGCTGTAGCCTTTCTTGTTGGCTACAATTTGCGGTGACTTACATTTGCGGCACAAAACGGTGTTAGGACTGTTTGTTCCGTTGTTTTGACTCCCTGCCCCTCCTTGGTTTGTTGCCCTATTTACCTGTGAGACAGCCGGCCTTGTTTGACCACCTACCGTCCTATTCGCTTGGTTGGTGGCTGACTTGTTGGGTTGATTAAGTGTTGTCCTAGAGGTACGTTGTTGCATTCTACGAACTCCTTTCTGACTGCAAATGCATGCAGGAATAAAGAACTATGACTAATTTCGACAAAGTTTTCCAATTACCCTGTTTTTAGCCCCATTTTGCGTTGTACCTTTTCCTCCTGCATAGGAATAAGAAAAAGAAAAACGACTGAAGTCCTAATAAAAAGGATTTCAGCCGTTTCTTTTCATAACTATTTAAATGTAATACCACCTGTTGGGTTTAATGTCGTTCCGCCAATTTCAACTTTAATTTCATTCGATAATGGAATGTTGTACTCATCAATAACGGTTCTCCACCACTCCCAAGCAAGGCCGGTACATTCTTTCGCAAAAATCCTTATGTTCTTTGCATTAGGTGGCAGAGGAATGACTGTCGTGAAAGGAGCGGTTCTGTCTTGGTTGCTTCCTTCCCACGTTTTATGTGTGAGTACTTCTTCCCCATTTTTATCATAGGAAACTTCATCCCAGGATACATCAAATTGAGCGACATACCAGCCATAATGACCAAGCGATATTTTACCTTTTGAATATTCTGTAGCGGTAGTCTCAATATAATCTGTATTGTTATGAACGGCAGCAATGGCATTATCTTTTAAGAAAACACTTGTATAGGAGATTGGATATGCTGGGTTCTTCAGGCTAAATTCCGCATTATCCTTGATGATATTCCGGATTTCACTAAAGTCTTTTGTAACGACCTTGTTATGCTCTTGTGAATCTCCGCCTAATACTACAGCTGTAAAGGAACTGTCTTCAAAAATATCCTTGTACTCGGCATTCGTTTCTACATTGGCCGTATTCTGAAGCAAGGCTTTAAAGGCTGCTTTTACATCTTTGCTCTTAGAGGTTGTTTCTAATTTTACATAAATGGTTCTACCATAAGCTACATTGGATACCATAACAGGCGGGGATTCGTCACTGACCCCTTTACGTTTTAAATCTTTAAAAGTAACACTATCATCAAAAAGATCGGATGGATCGTTAGGCAGTTCTGCACTTACCGTATAAAATATTTGTTTATATGCCGCAACCATCACTTTTTTCTCTCCACTAGCAATCGCATGAAAGTCAATTCCTAAGGTAGAATCAAGATATTTCGCGTTAACATTCAGAGCGCTACCAATTTGAGATTTGCTATAAACCATTGATTCTGCATACTGCAATCGGGCAGGTAAAGTATGTGTTGACGAATAATTATCGCTCCATTTTGATACAAGCTC
Source organism: Brevibacillus brevis (assembly GCF_022026395.1). Lineage (NCBI taxonomy): Bacteria > Bacillati > Bacillota > Bacilli > Caryophanales > Paenibacillaceae > Brevibacillus > Brevibacillus brevis. Next base: position 776,544 of record NZ_CP041767.1, read on the forward strand.
ATCTACTGCTCCAGAAACATTCCCGTATGTTGGATTATCCACAGTAATGGAATTTTCCTTTTTCAATCCTGGTAAATCAATACTAATCGTTAAAGGTTTTCTTGGTACCAGTAATAAACTCGGTTTATTTTCTGCAAAAGCTCGATTTGCAAGTTGTAGTGCTCCTGGGTAAGTGCGATTAGCCATAGAATCAATAATGGAAATATCTACTGGAGAAGTGGAAAGTGACTTCTTTTTACGTTCGACGACGATAAACTTACCATGTGGATTGAGTGCTTCTTTTGGAACAAAACTATCTATCTCATCACCACTTACTGCTAAAATTTCGTCATTATCATAGTCCAAGTCTGCTATACCGGTATTAATGTCATCTGCATTGCTTGTTTCACTGACTTCACTAGAATCAACTGTTTCGGCAAAGGAGATAACTGGATAATTAACAGTCGCGAAAATAACAGATAAACTGGCGATTACTTTTAAAATTCTAGTATGATTTCGAATCCTCATAAGATATACCCCTTTGAGATGTGAGCATAACGTCAATTATTATACTCCCATTAAATATATTTTTTGGAATACTAACTATATCGGTAGTTTCCGAAAGAATCTTTAGACTGAACCAGGAAGTATTGGGTGGGGCATATCCTACGTCCGCATTAGATATATTGAAAAATCCGAGGAAATTCAGGAATGGACACCTGGGTTTCGCTCGGCTCTTGTGGGCAAACATTTTGAGCTAACGATAGATGTTAGCTAAGTAAAAATGGAGTGTTAAAACAATGAATTTGTGATTCCAGCGAAAGGACAGCCCCAGCAAGGCCTGTGGAATTGGTGAGGGAAATGGGATACAAGAATCATTACGAGTGATAACGTTTCACGACAGATCAGATGAGAATTTTACATGTAGAAAGCAAAAGATTTAGAGAAGCTGCTTGTACCACGTTTCTAAGCAGCTCTCTAAATCTTATAACAAATCTAGTTCCACCAAGGACGCTCACTCAAGGAAATGATGTATTTCACGTTTGGGTCAACTCTTATTGCATCTTGAGCACCAACTTTTATTCTAAGATCACCGTTAGCAGGCAAATAGACAAACCAGGTTTCCCGTCCGGTATCTTTAAATACTTGATAGGCTTGACCGTTATGGTCTATTTCAAAAATCTGATAGTCTAGGCTACGATTTTGATAGGTGTCGAAATTAATGTAAAATGATTTTCCTTGCCCAGTGTTGTTCGTCCATCTAAAGTAGTCTTGATCCATTCCATATTCCTGTTTTGCAATGGTACCCTCAAAACTATCGACGATCCCTTGAAAATAATTTGGTGTGTCCCGACTATCGGGTTCTCTGGCATCGCCCATAGCGAATGCAGAAGCTGACATGGAAAGTAGGCAAGCTGTAAGTCCAAGAGCTGACATCAGTTTCTTTAACTTCATTAGTTTGACCTCCTAAAAAGTAGTTGAAATCATATGTATTTTACAATTTATTACAATAGATGTAAGTATTTTCCTTGTCACAAGCTACAGAAGAATATGTGAGTGAATAGGTAGAGTAGGCGTATGAATGGTGGACCAGTCTTAGAGTGAAACTGTGGAAAAGAGGCTGATGTAGCATCAGCCTCTAAGCAAAGATTTAGCAGAACTTAATTCTTCCAGCTTATAGAGTGACTTGTGGACATTGAGGAACACCGATCAGCTTAAGCAGGTTATAAACCTCGCTCGAAATAGGGACAGTAACTTCTATCCCATTGAGCTTAACAACAGAGAAGAAACTTCCTTCAGATTCAAATATGCAGACAACTAATGTTACCATTTATCCTCTTCCTTTCTCCATAAAGCAGGGAGATATTTTGTTTTGTCCTCCCTGCTATTAAGTTATGGAGTTGGGAAGTTAAGTGACAGTGCTTGTATCACGTTATGGTAATTTTTGGGTATTTAACAGAAAAATCTGAGGAAGTATTCCAGTAATATGAAAACGATAAGGGGCTGTCCTATCCTAAGAAAATAGGATGGGACAGCGAGCATGGAAGATATCAGTTACTCCGATACGTAAAGATATAATCGATATATTCTTTTCACTATGATTGATTTCCTCATCGCTAGCTTGAAATGAAGCTTTGTCCCCATTTGATCCATAAGCCCATCCGTAAGCAAAAACATCGTCAAACCACTTTTTCAATAAAGGCGGATAACTGTACCAATACAACGGGAATTGAAAGATGACATGGTCATATGCCTCTAATAGCTAATGGAGTTACAGCGAATAAGATCGTTGATGTTATGTGTTCCTGGGGGAAAGAAAATATTAAAAGAAGACAACAGCAAGGAGAAGATATCATCTTGCTAGAGAATAAGTCACTGGAGAACGTTGGAGATTTCGAAAAGAGAGATTAATTGAATGAAGTTGGAATAGAATACAAGGGGCTAACGTTTAAGCCCCTTGTAGTAACTCACCCGTATAGTAATGTCTGGGCCGTTTCGTCTGCAAAATTAAAAGGTATTATAGACATTTTCACATTCTTTTGCGGTCGGCTCATAAAAACAATGAAGCTTGTATCGTCCTACATTTGGCTGATTATACCAGGTCGGCGGACAAGGCAGGGGATTTTGTGCTGTTCCCGGACGAAAATACCAGAGGGAGAATTTGCCCGGCCAATGCCGCTCCCCATTCACAGCCCGTCGTGCCAGACGGCGTTCTTTATCTCTAGCCCTTTGGTAGTACATACCATGTTGCAGAGCTTCAAACGCATGCGGCTGGTTGATCATTTGAGGAATTGTCCGTATTCCCTTAAAATCGGAGCAGTTTGCTCTTATTCGGTTGATTCCGACGTTTCCCACAAGGAGCATACCCATTTCGCCTTCACCTACAGCTTCGGCTCGAAGCAACCTTGCCAACATGTCAATGTCACTGTTCCTGGCTTTTACGACTGCCATCGGCTCACCTCTTTAGATTGTTCTAGGCACATCATATTGTAGATGGAGCAGATATGTTACGCTTCAAATCGCTCTGAAGAGCAAAAACAAATCCGTGGACATTTTCTTTGTTGTTTTCACAGTCGACCCAACACATGTGGAAGGCATTGCATTTGACATTCTGCCGATAGCAGATCGTACTGATACCAAAACGTGAAAGTAAGAGGACTGTCTTAAGTAGAAATTGATCTTCTACCTAAGACAGTCCTCCTTATTTGCTTCAAAGTCATCCGTCCTTATTTCCAAATGAGCTATACGGCGTCAAGCGCAGTAGATCTTCCTGTTTTTTTGCCAATTTCGATAGCGGGATCCGGTATGCCATTTCGATAATTTTGCTTGCGACCTCAGCCCCGTTAGTTGGGATAAGGCTAAATCTTTTTTGAATTCCCTCTTTATTGGCTAACGCATGCTCTATCTTTGGTACAATCTCATCCGGCTCCTGGATCGATACCTTATCACTATTAGCTATTTCTCTTAGCATATTTAATTTTTGCTCACGTTCCGCATCATCCGGCGGGAGGAAAAGCAATGGTGTTCCTGTAGAGATGCAATCTCCTAAAATGCCCATGCCCGGTTTGCTAATGACCAGACTGGCCGCCTGGACAAGATTTTTGCCATTTGGGATGAGAGGGGCTTTGATGATTCTTTCATCGAATGGGTAATCTTCATCTGCCAATTGACCTGCCACAACAAATCGATAGCGGCCGGCAAGCGAGTTTATTTCATCATACCACTTCACGATCTGTTCATAACGGTTAGCGAGTCCGCCGCCCATGTGAACCAGAATAAACGACTCGTTCTGCTGAAGGCCGAGTATGCGTCGCACTTCTTTCGGGGACTGGCTGATTTCCCTGGTGATTAAAGGAATAGGGATATAGATGCAGTTCATTTGCGGATGGGTCTCTTTAGGCGGTATAAGATTCATGTGGAGAAAGATATCGGACTGATTGGCGATTTCTACAATGCGATTTTTGTATTCCTGCATCGGAGCTGAATCATTATGACCGATGATAAAGTCACTGTGGTAGAGGGTCACGAGCTTTGTGTTTCCACCGACTTTCCCCTCACTGCGAAAGCGAGGCACATCAGAGCGCCAATCATTTATTAATAGTGTGGTTTGTTTACCATCCTCGAATTTTTTGGATTTAAAGGCTTTTAATTGGACGTCATTGTGCAGGTTTTTCGATAAATAGGCATGTGTTTCCCGAAAGGCAAACACGTGAATAGGAAGATGGTGTTGCTGCAATTTTTCCGTTATGCTAATGCATCTACCGAGATGGCCCATACCTCTGCCAACCACAAAGGAGATCATATTTCATCACCCTTTTAAATAGGTACTTTCTTGTGCCCTGTCTGGAGCTTGGACAAATTACCCCCATACCGCAACTTATGGGATAAGGTCAGTGCCGAATTCGAGTCGTTCTCACAGCTTATATATTTTATGGGGATGGATGGAACATGCTCTAGTCGTATAACGGTTTTCTGATCGATCACAGAAAAAAGCGGCATCAGCGGAGGTTTGCAGCTGTGAATTGTGCTCCCATCTAGAAATAATTAGGTATTTCCATCACACAAACCAACGTTGTCCATGAATAGTGTGTATATATAGCTCAATTAGGATATGGGGTGGGAGAATAGTGGGCACGATTCATATTGTAACAGCCGTTAATGATGGTTTTGCTATACATCTCGCAGTTATGTTATATTCCCTTTTTGAAAATAAGGTTTCGAAAAACCCAGTCATCGTTCACGTTATCGACAGTCAAGTCTCTGGGAAAAATAAATCCATCTTAACGAAAACTGTGAAACGATTCCATGCTCAAATTAAATACGTCACTATTGATCCGACCCTATATGATGGATTCCTCGTCCGTGATCATCTTACGCAGGAAACCTATCATCGAATTTCGATTCCAGACCTGCTGGACAAAGAAGTAGAAAAAGTGATTTATTTGGACAGTGATATCGTTATCAAAAAAGACATCACTCCATTATGGAACACAAAAGTTGATCAATATTACCTTGCAGCGGTGATGGATTCTTGGCAAGGTTTAAACAAGTTAAGACATGCCGACCTTGCTATTCCGGATGACTGTGATTACTTTAATGCGGGAGTATTAGTCATGAATTTAAAAAAATGGAGAGAGCATAACATCACAAGCAAGATTATGGATTACATGAAAAAGAACCAAGGTATTATTCGTTATCCCAGTCAAGATCCGATGAATGCGATTCTTCATGATAATTGGCTTCAGCTTGACACAAAGTGGAATTACCAGTCCAAACATCTTTATAAAAGCAACCTGCGAATAGACCCGGCCATTATTCACTACACAGGGGAAGATAGCAAACCGTGGTTGAGTAAAAAGCACCCGCTTCGAGAGGAATATTTTAAATATCTCAAAAAGGTAAAGAAGCTAAACTCCTTGTAGGCATCGAGCTTTTGAAGCTTTCCTAATTAAATAATATGGTTGGAAATCCCTTCACATGGAGAAATGTTGGCTGGAGGGATTTTTTTGTGTTGGAACTTTTTGGAATATAAGGGTTTATGCACAATACTAAACATCTTCATATAAAATATTGAACAAATTATGAAATATTTGGAATTTAACCATTTTCACCACCGATCTAGCCTATAATGAAATGGAAACATTTTCTAGTCAGGTATTCTTTTGGAGGTGGAGTGAGTGGCACGCGTATTGTATGTTACGATTCCAGCAGATGGTCACGTGAATCCTACATTGGGATTAGTGAAGCAGCTAGTCGACAACGGAGAAGAAGTCGTCTATATGTGTTCAGAAGAATATCGGGATAGGCTTGCCCAGACTGGAGCGCAATTCCGAGCTTATCAAATGGATGAACTAGTATCTCGTGATTTAGGCTTTAACCCGACAGAATTCAAACACCCTCTTCATTTCACCGATTTTATGCTGCGTGGCATTATTGAACCCCACATTCCCGAGATTCTCAGGCAGATAGAAAACGAATCATTTGATTACCTGATTTTTGACTCTTTGTTTGGATGGGGAGGGGCGATTTTAGGCGAGAAATTAGGAATTCCGACGATCTGCTCCGTAACCAACCTGGCCTTTGCTGAACCGCTCAGCCAGATTGTGGAAGTGTTTGATGCAAGTGATGTAGATGTAGATGCACTAAACGAACGAGTGACGCAGACTGCACAGAGCATTGCTCGTATATGCAACGTTACCGTTCCTGCGCTTGAAGATATTACCCGTCAGTATGGGGACATGAAAATTGTCTTTACCAGCCGTGAATTCCAACCGGATGCTGACAAGCTGGACGATAGCTACCTTTTTACAGGGCCGTCGATTACATCGCGTCCGGATGCCCCTTCTTTTCCGTTTGAAAAGCTTCGTGCTCCATACGATCAGGTTGTATACATTTCCATGGGCAGTATTTTGACCAAAGATGTGGAATTTTACAAACTGTGCTTTGCAGCCTTTCAAGATGTTCCGGCACAATTCGTACTTTCTTGCGGAAGAGAAACGGAACGGGAGTCGCTCGGAGACCATATTCCATCCAACTTTATTGTTGAACCGTACGTTCCTCAACTGGAAGTGCTCCAGCAAGCCGACGCCTTTATTACACATGCTGGCATGAACAGTACGAGTGAGGCTCTCTATTTTCATGTGCCCCTCGTCATGATTCCATTAAGCTCCGATCAGCCGATTGTGGCGAAGCGGGTGGAGGAGCTGGGAGCGGGTATCATGTTAGATAGAGGGAAGCTCACACCGACAGCTTTGAAGGATGCCTTGCTGAAAGTGTTGAATGAATCCACTTATAAAGAGCGTGCGATACAGGTGGGGGACTCTTTGCGAAACGCTGGCGGATACCAAGAAGCTGCAAGACGTATCATGTCTTTGTATTCCGTGCCGAATTAAAAGTGAAAAGCTTCTTGCCTCCTAATCATGAGCGGCAAGAAGCTTTTTTACTATACAATCTTTGTTCCCCACACTCTCACCTCTTTTAACTCGTCCTTGTGTGGGGGTCAATCCGTTCGCGGCTTTTACATTGGCTTTGGACTCTGTTCCGACGCTAGTAGAAGTACCTGAATCATCTCCTGTACGGAACCATCTACGGTTACGCCCACGAAGCTACTGTCACAAAGATACGGATACATAGGTGATCGAGCCGGGAGCAGATCTAGTTTTTCGAGCAATTTATATGTAAGCAGGGGGTGTTATTCATGTGACGTAATGCCATAATAGAAGGATGATAGTCAGAAGGAGATAGATTCGATTGAATAAACCTGTAATGAAGAACGAGCTTCCTCTAAACTTTGAGGAATTAAAGAAGGCTGCCAATCGTACATCGAATTGGAGAGAGCGCTTGGAGGCTGTTGAAGAATTGGGTCAGTGGAAGCATGAAGAAACAATGAAATTACTGACGCGAATCATGGAAAACGATACGGTGTACAAAGTGCAAGAGACTGCTTTTCAAAAACTGAAAGCATTTGGGGAAGGTGTTCGATTACCTGCTCAGAAAAAAGGCGACTTGATCAAAGGAGCAACGAAAGCCTTGGTAAGAATTAAGAAAAGCTTGCCAAAAGGTCATACCTTCGAGGAATTCAAAGAGAAACTGCAAAAAATGAGAAGCGATATCTATGATACGTACGAGGGAGAAAAAGGTGCTGATTTTGATCAGTGGCTTGGGGTCTGTCAAGATTTTTGTGTAAACTCAATCAACCGATATATGAAAAGGTTTCATCCCCCTAATTAGGACATCTTTTTCGAAGCCAACAGGGTCAAGGGCGTAAGGCAAAGCGAACCCTTGACACGTGGGTGTAGAAAAAGACAATCCCTTCGGGGATGAAGCCTTTCTTTTACTTGTTAACGGATGTGTGGCCGTACGCGATCCTCAAAGAAAACAGATAGCTGCATGAGAATCTGTCCCCAATTGTGGACCCTTCCCGTCCATTTTCGTAAGACATCCATGGTTACGAGATATAACATCTTTAGAAGGGCATCGTCTGTCGGAAATATAGCTTTTCCCTTCGTTACTTTTCGAAGTTGACGATGGTAACTTTCAATAACATTAGTTGTATAGATCAGCTTTCGAATCTCTGGAGGATATTTAAAGAAGGTCGCAATCTCCTCCCAGTTGGAACGCCAGGAGCGTACCATTAAGGGATATTTACTCCCCCAAGTTTGCTCAAACTGATCGAATTCTTCCAGTGCAGCTTGCTCCGTTGGAGCCTTGTAAATAGGCTTTAGTTCAGCTGTCACTCTCTTTAAATCCTTATAGGAAACATATTTAATAGAGTTACGTATTTGATGGATGACACACTTCTGAATCTCTGTCTTTGGATAACATGCTGAAATAGCCTCCGTAAAGCCTCGGAGGTTATCGACGCTAGTAATGAGAATATCCTGGACTCCACGGTTTTTCAGTTCATTGAGTACATGTAGCCAGAATTTAGCCGATTCATTCTCGCCAACCCAGATACCAAGGACATCTTTATGACCGTCAAGGTCAATGCCAATGACCATATAGGCAGCCTTGTTGACGATAGCCCCGTCCTGTTTTACTTTAAAGTGAATAGCGTCTAAGAAAACAACGGCATATACCGATTGCAAGGGGCGATTTTGCCACTCTTTAATCAGTGGAACGATTTTGTTCGTGACATTAGAAATGAGTGTTGGTGAGACTTCGATGCCATAGAGCTGCTGTAGATGATCTTGAATATCACGTGTGGATACGCCTTTTGCATACAGCGCGAGGATTTGATCTTCGATCCCTGTTACATTGGACTGGTGCTTCCTTACGATGGCAGGCTCAAATTCTCCCTCACGATCACGAGGAATTTGAATATCGACTTCGCCATACTCGGAGCGAACCGTTTTTTTGCTATAACCGTTGCGGCTATTGGTTGTTCGCTTGTTTTTCATGTCATGCTTGGCATATCCAAGTGAGGACTCCATCTCAGCTTCGAGCATTTCTTGGATCGTTTCAGCAAACAAATCCTTCAAGGCTGACTGAACATCGTCCACAGACTTCATGTTTTTCTCCTTGATCCACTGCTTGATCTGCTCTTTTGACATCATAAAAATCTCCCAACCTTTCTAAGACTAATTGTAGTTTAGAGGTTGAGAGTTTACACAGAATATTTTACAGACTCGTGGCTTGAAAATACCTGGGCGTCGTTATAGTTATTTGGAACGAAGAAGCCCTGCCACTTTCTGAAAGTGCAGGACTTCTTCTTTTCCTTCTTATTTCAAATCCTTACCCACTTTAATCACATACATCTGCGTAGGATTGCTATTAATTTTAATCTTACCCTTCTCGTCATAGCCCTCAACGCCGAAGTCATTGTCATTCACAATGGCGATCGTATTTTTATCCACAATCGCTAGTCCTTCCAGCTTTTCATGCGGATAGTTCAGCTTGGCTACATCCACAAGCAATTCCTTGGAAACAGGTACAATTCCTTTTTCTTTCACTTGGGAAACGGTGAGTTTTTCGAAGTCATGCTCACTTGTTGGCGTACCGAGTAAATTGGTTGCTTTCGCAAAATCTGCTCTGTAAATTCGCTTAAGCTGTGCGTCTGCACCGGCGTTTTTGTCTCGCTCGTCAATCAGTAACACATCCTGGCTGAGTGCTGCCAAGTCGCTGATAACGACGTCTTTCTGTTTCACTTTCACGAAATCTTTTGCGTTCTCTGCAATGTACATGTACTCGCCTACGACTTTTTTGGTGGCGAGATCCATCTTTAAAATGCGCAGATTACGGGAAGCTTCGCCTGTCTTTTTATCAGGGAGTGCCATCGGACTTTGGATCGAAGTATACAAGAACTTGCCGTCTGGCGAGATGGTGATACCTTCGAAGCCACGGTTTGCAATGCGTTTGGAATAGACGGCTGGCAGTGTATCAAAAATCTCCATTTTTGCACCTGCGGCAACCAAGGCTTCTTTCGTGCCCTTTGGTACATAGCGGCCCAGGATTGTGCCGTCACGCTTTACTTGAATAATAGATGGGCGGTATTCGTCGGATAACCAAAAAGTATCGTCGACCGGGCTGTAAGCGATGCCTTCCAAATCCAAACCGTCTGGATCGTAACTAATCTTTTTTGTCCCCGTTACATCGTAGGGAACTTCATCAGGGCCAGCGAGGTTTGGCAATCCACTGATATAGGCAGTTTTTGAAAAAGCGTTAATCTTGCCCTGTGGCAAATGCAGTTTGATTGTTTCCAAAACATGAATGTTTCCGTTCTCTACTTTGATTTTGTACATGCGTGGTGTGTAGTTTTGGTCAGGGAACGTACGCAGCTCGTCCTTGCCATATTGACCATTTGGTCCACGGTCAGCCAATGTATAAAAGATAGAAGGAGGATCGTTAGGGAGATGCACCAAACCGGAGAAACCACCTTCTTTAATCCCTTCAGCGAGCGCAGGAGGATTTTTCCATTCGTGAATTTCGGCTACAACAGGTGCTTCCGTTACATTTTGCGTTGCACCTGCTCCTTGTGTTCCGATCAAGGAGATAGCCGTGATTGTTGCGATCAGCAAGCTTTTCTTTTGAAAGTGAATCTTCATCATATCCCTCCGAATGAAAAAACGACGTTATGAACCACTTGTGTTAGACTACCCGATCTATATTGGGAAAATATGAAGCTAAAATGATGGTTTTGTAAAAATTAACAACAGAAGAATGAATTCTGAATAATCGTAAAACTAAATTGACACACGCTCTTTGGATCTTATAAAATGCAAGGAAGGATTGAGGACTAGTTATAGCTGAGGAGAGATGAGCATGTCGTTGACAGAACAGACAAAAAAGGGATATTTCGGTGAGTTTGGAGGAAGCTTTGTCCCTCCACAATTGCAGGAAGTATTGGACTATTTAGCTGAGCAATTTGAAAAGTATAAAGATGATGAGGAATTCGTCGAAGAGTACAAGTATTATCTGAAAGAATATATAGGGCGTGAGAATCCGCTGACGTTTGCTCGTCATTTAACGGCAAAACTCGGCGGTGCCAAAATTTATCTAAAACGAGAAGATTTAAACCATACTGGGGCGCACAAGATCAATAATGTCATCGGTCAAATCCTTCTGGCAAAGCGAATGGGTGCACAGCGTATTATTGCCGAGACGGGTGCAGGTCAGCATGGAGTTGCTACCGCGACTGTTTGCGCGATGTTTGGCATGGAATGCGTGATCTATATGGGCGAGGAGGATACGAAAAGACAGGCCCTGAATGTATTTCGAATGGAGCTTTTAGGGGCAAAAGTGGTAGCGGTGTCCAAAGGGCAAGGAAGATTGAAGGATGCAGTTGATGAAGCGCTGAATGATTTGGTACAAAACTATCAGAACACGTTCTATCTATTGGGATCTGCGGTTGGTCCGCATCCGTTCCCTACGATGGTAAAGTATTTCCAATCGATTATCAGTGAAGAATCAAAACGACAAATTTTGGAAAAAGAAGGTCGTTTGCCGGATGCGGTTATCGCCGCTGTTGGCGGTGGCAGTAACGCGATTGGAGCTTTTGCCCATTATATAGAGGAACCATCTGTTCGTCTGATTGGTGTGGAGCCTGATCAGGCACCTACCTTGACCAAAGGGGTTCCAGCCGTCCTTCATGGTTTTAAATGTTTGGTGCTACTAGATGAAAATGGGGAACCTCAAAAAACGTATTCGATTGCTGCTGGTTTGGATTATCCTGGCATTGGCCCAGAGCATAGCCAGCTAAAAGTCAGTGGACGAGCGGAATACTATACGGTGACGAATGAAGAAGTGTTGGCGGCTTTTCAAGAACTATCGAGAACAGAAGGAATCATTCCCGCCTTGGAAAGCGCTCATGCCATTGCCTATGCTTTGCAGTTGGCACCCACTCTTTCACCGGAGCAGATCCTGATTGTTAACCTTTCAGGACGAGGTGATAAAGACGTTGAGCAAGTTTTCCATCTGTTAAACAAATAATAGATGCAGAGGCCGTCCTGAAGGATAGCCTCTTTTTTCGTCTAGTGATTGCGTTTTTCATTGTGATTATATATTTTTAGTGAAACTTTAGTATTATTTTTTGAAGGGTTCCAAATAATAGTGGTTTCAGTGTACTTTCTTACAAGTTCATGTATGAGATTGGAGATCATAATGATGAAGAAAAACATTTACTTTAACCATGATGGCGGCGTTGATGATTTAATTTCTTTATTTTTGCTGCTCCAAATGGACAATGTGAATCTGACAGGGGTATCCGTCATTCCAGCGGATTGCTATTTGGAACCAGCGATGTTTGCCAGCCGGAAAATCATTGATCGTTTCGGTAACGGCGGTTTGGATGTAGCAGAGTCCAATTCCCGCGGGAAAAATCCTTTTCCCAAAGACTGGCGCATGCATGCATTTTATGTAGATGCATTGCCCTTGCTCAATGAATCGGGACAAGTGATCACGCCAGTAGCTGACAAGCCTGCACATCTTCACATGATTGAAACGCTACGTGCAACGGAAGGAAAAACGACCTTGCTGTTTACCGGTCCTTTGACTGACCTTGCGCGTGCATTGGATGTCGATCCAACCATCGAAGAAAAAGTAGAACGCCTGGTGTGGATGGGCGGAACATTCCGTGAAGAAGGCAACGTGCACGAGCCTGAGCACGATGGAACCGCAGAGTGGAACGTATTCTGGGACCCGGAAGCGGCTGCTCGTGTATGGGAAAGTGGAATCGAGATTGATTTGGTCGCACTGGAGAGCACGAACCAAGTCCCACTGACGCTGGATGTTCGTGATCGCTGGGCAAAGGATCGCAAGCATATCGGTATCGATTTCTTGGGTCAATGCTACGCAATGGTGCCGCCGCTTGTACACTTCTCGACCAACTCGACTTACTACCTGTGGGATGTATTAACCACAGCATTTGTTGGCAATAGTGATCTTGTAAAGGTGCAAACGGTTAACAGCATCGTCATTACAGATGGTGCTAGCCAAGGTCGAACCGTTGAGACGACTGAAGGACGCCCGGTACATGTGGTTTACGACGTAGACCGTGATGCATTCTTTGATTACATGACAGAATTAGCGAAAAAAGCGATTTAAAACAAAGCAAGTCATCTTAGAAATCGACACAGCTGGCGATACAGAAAGGGTATGTTCATGCAATATATTTGGGGAGTTCTCGGCATCCTGGGAATTTTTATTATAGCCATTGCGTTTTCGAAAAATCGCAGAGCGATTCAACCGAGAACGGTCATTGGCGCGTTTGCCATTCAGTTTATTTTTGCTTTGGTCGTACTGAAATGGGATTTTGGGAAAAAGCTTCTGGAGTACTTGGCGTCGATTGTTCAAAGCATCATTGATTCGACGAATGCGGGAATTCAGTTTTTGTTTGGCGGGATACTTGGTGCACAGAACGCAGGCTTTACGTTTGCGCTGCAAGTATTGCCGATTATTATCTTTTTCTCTTCCTTGATTTCGGTCCTGTATTATCTCGGAATTATGCAGTGGGCTACGAAAATTATTGGTGGATTTTTGTCTCGGGTGCTCAAAACGAGCGAAACCGAATCCATGTCAGCCTCTGCAAATATTTTCTTGGGTCCGATTGAGGCGCCACTTGTCGTAAAGCCTTATATTGAGAAAATGACCAAGTCCGAACTGTTCGCTGTAATGACAGGTGGACTGGCGTGCGTTTCGGGTTCGGTGATCGGTGGGTATGCGATGCTTGGTGTGCCGATTGAATATTTGCTGGCGGCAGCATTCATGGGAGCGCCGGGTGGTCTGTTGCTCGCGAAAATTATCATGCCAGAAACAGAACAGCAACAGAAGGTAGCACACGTAGAAGTGATGAAGGATACGGAATCCAGAAACGTCATTGACGCGGCTGCTCGAGGAGCTTCGGACGGGCTAAAGGTAGCTGCTGGTGTCGGGGCGCTGTTGCTCGCGTTTATCTCGTTGATTTTCTTGCTGAACTCGATTATTGGCTGGCTTGGCGGGTTAGTGGGAATACAAGCGTTGACGCTCGAGCACATTTTAGGCTACCTGTTCGCGCCGATTGCTTTTATGATCGGGGTTCCATGGGAGGAAGCGCTAAAAGCCGGTTCTTTCATCGGGCAAAAAATTATTCTCAACGAATTTGTGGCATACACGGCTTTTGCCCCTGAGATTGCGCATTTGTCGCAAAAAAGTGTTGTGATCATCAGCTTCGCCCTTTGCGGCTTTGCCAATCTGGCTGCGCTGGCTATGGTCATTGGCGGCTTGGGCGGATTTGCTCCGTCAAGAAGATCAGACCTTGCGGAGATGGGCTTGCGTGCAGTAGTTGCGGCAACCTTGGCGAATCTGTTGAGCGCAGCGATTGCCGGGATGCTCATTTAGATGAGTGAGTGGGTAGAAATAAGACGAGGGCTGGAGTGATCCATGCCCTCGTTTTTTTGGGTACTACGAGAAGTTGGTACTACTCGCTTTTTGTGTTCCCGGCTACAATCTTGTTAGTAAAAACAAGCCATGATTTGGTGGGGATACGATGAAGCATGTACTGTTATTTCTAGGGCCAACAATCATGATCTTTTTGGGTTTACAAGTCATGAGTAGCGTGCCAATAACGTTTCTGTTATTTTACGGATGGCTGTTTGCGGTTCCGTTTGTGGACATGATCGTTTTGAAAAGAAATACATGGCGGGACACATTCAGGCTAATGGGATTGGGAATCAACCGCCCCAATATATATCACGGCATTTTGGCTGGATTTCTTTTCTTTCTCACCATGATTGTTGCGGGATATTTCTTTCACAGCTTTTTGTTTGATAAGGATGATCTGCAAAATTTATTGGTACAATGGGATTTCTCAGGCAATCTTGTCGTTTGGCTCATCCTTGTTTTGCTAGTGATCAATCCGTTTCTTGAGGAAATCTACTGGAGAGGATATTTATTTAAAAAGCTGGAAGGAAAGCGGACAAAGCGAACCATGATTTTGCTGACGTCATTGTTTTACAGCTTGTATCATTTCCTCTCCATCATTCCTTTGTTTAGCTGGCCGTATAATATTGCGATGATTTTTCCGGTTTTTTTGGCGGGAATGATTTGGGGATATATGCGAGACAAGAGCAACTCACTGATGGGTTCGATCATCAGTCATATCCTTGCAGATTCAGGGATTATGGCTGTCTATCTACTATTCTTGAAATGAATGATGCGGGTATGGAGGCAAGCTTCCATACCTGTTTCTATTAGGTGGATAAGGAGGAAAAAGGGGCATGTTGGAAAAAATAAGAAGTTAGAGAATATCAAAAGATGGAGCTGAAATCATGAACGTTGACGTACTTTTTAACCAATTTCCCATTCTAAGTTCAGATCGGTTCACCTTGAAGAAAATCGAAGAGCAGCATTTGGAAGAAGTATTTGAAATCTACAGCAATGACCATGTATTTGCATACTGCGGGATTATCCCCAAGCATAATAAAGCGACAGTGAAAAACATGATCGGGCATTTTGAGAGAGACTATTTGAAAAAATCCAGGATCAAATGGGGGATATTCGCCAATGATAACCCAGATCACTTGCTTGGCATTATCGAAGCTTTCGACTTTCAGCAAAAGGTAAGCATGGTGACGATTGGCTACTTCTTGTCCGAAGCGCATTGGGGAAAAGGGATTGCGACAGAAGCGGTAAACATATTGCTCCATTTTTTGTTCATGGATGTCAACGTCAACAGAATACAGGCGGAAGTGATGCCTCCGAATGAGACCTCGAAAAAAGTATTGTTGAAGAATGGCTTCATGAAGGAAGGAACACTTAGACAAGCAACGCTATGGTCGGGCAAAGGGATTGTGGATGTAGAGATATACGGAATGCTGAAAGAGGACTATGAAAAAGGTAGGGGATGAATTTGCCCCTTACGGAAGCAAGTGGATGAAAAAATCGGATACTATGACGCAGACCTTGATGTCTATATAAGGCGTGTAATAAGGATCGAGTGACGCGAGATTTCGTTTAAACCACCAGAATACACCGTTACCTGTAAAAGCCCTCCTATGTTACTATGATGGGTATGATCAATCATAGGCATCGGGAATGGGGAAAACATCTTGAAAACCTTTAAGAAAGTCTATATAGAAATCACCAGCGTTTGCAATCTCGCCTGTACCTTTTGTCCGCCAACGGAACGCGGTAAAAGTTTTATTAAAGTAGAAGACTTTGCGAAAAGGCTGGATGAGATCAAACCGCACACGGATTACATTTATTTGCACGTCAAAGGAGAACCGCTTCTCCACCCCAAAATTGATGAGCTGCTTGATATCAGCCATGAGAAAGGCTTCAAGGTCAATATCACCACAAATGGAACGCTGATCGCGAAAAATCGGCATAAATTGCTGGGCAAGCCTGCTCTCCGACAAATGAACTTCTCGCTTCACAGCTTTGACGGGCATATCGGCTCAACCAACCGTGAAGGTTATTTGCGCGAGATTCTTTCATTTGTTCGGGAAGCTCGGGAGCATCAAGTAATTTTTTCTTTCCGTCTGTGGAATTTGACACAGGATAACGCCACGAACATTCAAAAGAGTAGAAACCGCCAGACTCTCGAAATCATTGAGAAAGAATTTGGGCTGGACTATCGGATCGAAGAGAAAGTAGTGCCGGGCAGCGGGGTAAAAATCGATGACCGCGTTTATTTGAACCAAGATTACGAATTCCAGTGGCCGAGTTTGACAGCGCCTGAAGATGATGGAAAAGGCTTTTGCCATGGATTGCGCACGCAAGCGGCGATTCTCGAAAATGGAACCGTTGTGCCGTGTTGTCTCGATGGGGAAGGGGTCATTAATCTAGGGAATATCAATCAGAACTCTTTCACTGATATTGTGGATGGCGAGCGGGCCAATAATCTGGTAGAAGGATTTTCTCGCAGGGAAGCTGTCGAGGAATTATGTAGAAGATGCGGGTACCGCCAGCGGTTTGGAGCATAGCAAAAGTGTTGGTAAAAATAAAAAATAGCGGATTTCATTGCTGAAAGGAGCGAATGAGATCCGCTATTTTTTTTATTTACGAGCAAAGGTAGACCTAATGGTAAAAAAGCCCTCAGCTATGTGAGGGCTTGTAGCCTGTATTACTTTGCAGATGTATCGGTGGAGTCTTTATCCTGCTCGGATTCGTTAGCGGCTTGAAGGTCGTCGATGATGACGATTTTGCCTTCTTCTTGCCATTCTACTTTCGCGTTCAGTTGTTCACTGATGAAGCGCAGAGGCAGGAATACACGTCCATTTTTCAGTACAGGTGCAGTGTCCAGAGAAATGGTTTTCCCATCAACAGTTGCTTCTTTTTTATCGAGGTACAGCGTGATGGATTTTTCGCCACGCGTAATTTCTACGCTACGAGTCTCTGGCTTCCAGTTCACTTCCGCTTTCAATGCGGAACTGATAGCACGTACAGGCACCAACGCTCTTCCACCTTTTACAAACGGTGCCACGTCAGCTTTTACCTGTTGTCCATCTACGAATGCTTTCACTTCTGTCGAGCCAGTATTCTCAAGGAGTTCTCCAAGCTTTTTGAATGGTGTGTGATCTCCTTTTTGGTACGTGCGCTGAAGAAGCTCAAGCTGTACTTCCAAAGCTCCATGTTTGTCAGCGGTTTTTTCCAGTTCAGATACCAGCTGCTCGTATTTCGCTTTTTGATCTTCCGTGATTTCCGCTGCATGCTTGAGCTCTTGGCGAAGCTCGATCAGCTCTTTTTTCAATTTTACGTCTTTGATGTTGGATTCTGTGCTAGCTTCAGTTGAGTTCTCATCGTCGCTATCAGTATCGGTATCAGATTCTTTGACAGAAGTTTCTTTCGATTTATCTTTTGCTTCTGCCTTTACTTCGGGCTTGCCATTACCTTTTCCTTTGCTTTCCAGGTCAGCCGCCAGAGCAGCAGGTACACTAGTTGCGAGTAGAATAGCAACCAACGAAGTAGATATTGCTTTTTTCATTTGAATCTTCCTCCTTCTAGGTGTAAGTTTCATGAACTCGACATTCAAGACGGAGGAATATATGAATAAGTTGCATAGATTTTGAGAAAATATTTTATTTGTGCGAATAGTTACCTTTCCGTGTCATTCCTTCCAAATCCCGTATCTTTCTTACGCGTCCAATTACGATTCCTAGTAGCTTAAATACATGATCCGCCAAAAATCCCGCCGATCCAAATGCCAGTACGAACCCGATTTGTGAAATAGCCGTGATCATCGACCACACTCTGCCTTGCCGTTCATTCTCGACATTCGTTCGAATGAGTACCTCGAGGCTGGTGTTCACAAAGGGAAGCGTGATGAAAAAGAGGAAGCCAAAAACCATAATCAGCCAAACGGAAGTAAACACACCCATCAGGGCATAAAACAAGCCAGCAAGTACGAGAGAGAAGGACAGCATGAACACTTTGCTTTTTCCCATACTGAACAGTCCGATCAAAAGGCTGCTGACGAGCATACCTGATGCAGATACAGAGAGGGCGATACCAAATGTCTTGGAATCAGTGAATGTCAGCATCATAGGCCCAAAAAGCGATTGCAGCAACCCGATGTAAAAGCACACGACGGACATTAACAGAACGAACGAGAAAACGCCTTTCTTTGAAAGGAGATAGCGGAAGGCTTCAGACATTTCGCGAAAAAAGCTTTGTCTTTCATGTGTCTGGGGAGTGGCATCGTGTTTCATAATCATCAGCACGGCGCCGACGGCTAAAAGGAAGGTCATCATATCGATGAGTAAGACGAGCTGGATATCAAAAGCACTGAGAAGAAATCCTGCAATCAGTGGGGAAATAAGATATTGAGCTGAACTTGCCAGTTGGATGAGTCCGCTTGCCTGTGAGTACATCTCTTCCGAAACCAGATCGGAGACGGCTGCTTTATAGGCTGGGTTTAGAATAGCGGCAGAGATCGAGCTGATGCAGACCCCCAAATAGATGTGCCATAATTCCATGCGCCCGGACAGCATGACAAGCAAGATGAACAAGATACCAGCTATGGAACCGAGATCGCCAATGACCATCATTTTCTTGCGGTCAAACCTGTCTGCAAACACCCCGCTAAAGGGGAGTAAAAGGAAGGAGGGGAGAAAAGAGAAGAGAATGATGAACGAATAGCTCATGGTAGATTGGGTCTGTTGAAAAACAAAGACACCCAAGACAAAAGCGGTAAGTCCACTACCGATGGCGGAAAGCAGCTGCCCTGACCAAATGATCAGAAATCTGCGAAAGGCTTTATCATGAGCGTTCATTGTCTTTCCTCCTTTTCATCCATTACAGAAACGAGAAGGACCCCGGCGCAGCTCCTAGTGACCGTTCAATAATCACCTGCATGGCTTGTAGACGTTTTGTCTGCTCCTCTTGCTCCCAATGAAAAATGCCTGATTCCAACAAAAATTGCGAGCCAGCGAGGAGAAACTGAACGGTTTCCAAGGCATTCTCAACATGAAAGACAGCTTCTTTATTTCCTTGTTCAATGACTTGCGCAAGGACAGGAGCAATTTTTAAGATAATGGCGATGTTCAGACGCTCGTGAAGCTCTCTGTTTTCAGGGCGATGCAAGCTTTCCATCCATTCGGCTTGCTTGTCGATGGGGTGGCTTTGGCTGCGCAGCATCTGGCGAACCTTCTCCATGACAGGCAAGGTAGAGTCATCTGCGATTTTTTTATATTCTTCGCAAAGCGTATCGACCATGGACTGGACAAATGCTTCGAGGATTTCTTCCTTCGATTTAAAGTAGTAATAAAAGGTTCCTTTCGCTACGCCAACCTTTTGAATGATCGCATCCACGGTTGTATGGACATAACCCTGATTTCGAAATAGCTCCCCGGCGGCTTCCAATATCTCTGCTCGCCGTGTTGTGGGGTCTTTCACGATTCTTTTCATCGGCGCCTCCTTCGATTGTCAGTAAGTGGTTGGATACAGATTACCATATGACTGACCGTCAGTCTATAAGGGTATGAAAGAAAAAGAGGAGGGAAATCCTCCCCTTTTCGGTATTAGGAATGTAATAAGATGATGGCAAACGTTCATTATAATTTCTCGGCGATAATTGTGAAGGTCTTCGGGATTCCTTTGTCAAAAACTTCCGAGGAGAGATTCGGGAGCTCTTCCAGCATTTTTAGGCACAGCCCTTTGTTTGCAATGGACGTAACAATTTCGCCTAAGGTCCAATTGCGTAACAATACTTTTGATTCAGCGACATTTGTACCGTTCGAGAGAAATTTGGAGAAAGCAATTTCCTTTTCCTCAAGCGAGGTGTCGAAATAATCGCCTGTTACTTTATGTTTGCGAATATTCGCAGTCGTTCCACGTGAGGAGATGAGTTTTGTGGATACCGGATGGAAATCTTGGAGGACGAGCGCGCCGCCTTTTCGCAGGAGCGAGTTGACCACCTGGAATAATTCGGTTAAGTCCAAAAAGTAATGAAGAATACCGAATTCCATAAAAACGAGATCATACTCACCAGACAATACATCTGGAGGGAGCTGCAATACATCCGATACGATGTAAGTCAGGTCAACATCGGCAGCTGCAGCCAGTTCTTTGGCGTATTGTTCATTCTCATACGAGAAATCGGCGATGGTCACGTCGGCACCTAGCAAGGCGAGCGCAACGGCTTTGTTTCCATTAGAACCGAGTAAATTGATAATCTTTTTGCCGCGAATATCTCCCATGTGCTCATATACCTTGCCGATTCGTTTTTGGGGGTCTTCTTTAATTTTGACCGCTGCCTCAGCAGGTGTTCCAAAGCGTTTCAGCCAAGCTTGATAAGCCCCGGTGTTCCAAGATGTTTTATTCAGTTGTGCTGTTTCCACAAATTCCCCTCCATAGAGTATTCCATTCAAAAAATTGGCCCCGATAGGTTGGTTAGAGGGCTTAGGTAATTTATCATACTGACACATATGATTCGTGTCTATATATTTTCGAAGTGTTAATTTTTCCATGTGTGACCGGAAAGTAAGAACAATTGGGGCGAGATTCTACAATTGTGGAGCAAAGCAGGACAGTGGTAATATTGGGAAAAAAATATACGTCCGCTCTTTATGCGGTCGAGGGTTTGTTCGACGGGAGGCAAGCTGCTTTGAAAATCAAAGTGTTGATCGCAGACGACAATTCGTTTATACGGGAAGGCATGAAAATCATCCTGACGAGCTTTGCGGAGTTTGAAGTAGTCGGGAGTGTGGAGGATGGGGTCGAGGCGGTGACGTTTTGCAAACAGAACGAGGTAGACGTCGCTCTTTTGGATGTTCGGATGCCGAATATGAATGGAGTGGAAGCGACTCGTGTGCTGACTACCGAAACTACAGTCAGACCACTCATTTTGACGACGTTCGACGATGACGAATTTGTTCTCGAAGCCATTCAAGCGGGGGCACGCGGTTATTTATTGAAAAACAATGATCCCAACCGCATCCGAGATGCCATTAAGAGTGTCTATAACAACCATCATGTCCTGCAGGATGTCGTCCTGGATAAAATCAAAATGAACCTGAATGCAGGGATAAACGCGACGGATACCATGTCCACTACCGCTCCTCCCAAAGCGACAGCAGCCATCCCTACCGAAAGCAAAATCGACCAAAGCTTATTTACGGAACGGGAGCTCGATGTCATGAAGCAGATTGCCAAAGGGCTATCGAACAAAGAAATCGCCAAGAAGCTGTTTATTTCCGAGGGAACCGTTGCGAATTACATTTCTTTCATCTTGAATAAAACAGCGCTTGAACACCGTACGCAGATCGCCATCTATTATTTGACGGGCGAAACGAACATGTCTGACTGAAAGGAGGTCAATACCGATGGAGTTATGGACAATGGCGAATAAGGCAGCGGTGCTTGGGTTTATCATCGTGACTTCTTTTCTGGCTCATCCCACTTCTGAAATTGACCCGTGGCAAATTCTTGTGTATTTGTTGTATTTGGCTAGTAATCTCACTATTCTCATTGTGAAAAAGAGGAATCATAAGCAATTATTTATGGGGCTATCCATCGTGTTCGTGGTAGCAAGTACTCTTATGTTGGACCCGTTATTTGTGTTGCTCTTGCCTGTCCACATTTTGGAGCTCGTATTCTTGGCAAGTAAACAGAGAGTGGTCGTATTTGGCTGTATGCTGTTGCCTTTGTTCATTGTTTTGCCTGAATGGATACCCATGTATTTACTAACGGCCTTTCTTAGCTTTTTGCTGTATAGGTGTGGCAGCATGCTAACTGACAAGCTTCGCAGATTAGAGGCTGAACGAGAGAAGATGAGAACGGATTTACAAAGCTTGACCCGCTCCTTGAATGAGAGCAGCGAATACTTCCGCCAGTCGACCTATACGATTCAACTGGAGGAACGCAATCGCCTTTCTCAACAAATTCACGACGATGTGGGGCATGCGGTGGCAGGTGCGCTCATTCAGATGGAAGCGTCTCGACTGCTGATGGCGACTGATCAGGACAAGGCATCCGAGCTACTTCGTAATGCGATTGCAATATCGAAGGAAGGGCTGGAGCGAATCAGAGTGACACTCAAGGATGTGAAGCCACGGCCAGAGGAGCTGGGAATCAATCGACTCCGGTTGTTTGTCGATGAGCTGTCTGCGAGAGAGACAGTAACAGCCACGCTTACTTTTGATGGGGACATCGACGTCATTACACCGATTCAGTGGAAAATCATCCAGCAAAACGCAACGGAAGCGGTCACGAATGCACTCAAATATGCGAAGGCAACAGTGATTTCCCTAGAGGTACGGGTACTGAATACATTCATTAAAGCAGTGGTCACAGACAATGGGGCCGGTGCAGAAAAGGTTGTAAAAGGGCTTGGCATTCTCGGGATGGAGGAGAGAGCTGCTTCCGCTGGTGGAACAGTGATCGTAGACGGTACGCGAGGCTTTAGCGTGACCACTCTGCTGCCTTATCGCAACGAATGAAAAAAATCATGAGAAACAACATGAGAATTCTCATGTGTCGAGGATGAACTTATGCACTGACATAGGGGCATCCTTTTTTATTACAATGCAGACATAACCACGAAGGGAGTGAGTTGCGTGAGTCATGTATTGGAAATTCGTCAGTTAACGAAAAAATTCGGTGATTTCGTCGCCGTCGACAATATGTCTCTGAATGTTCGTGAAGGAGAAATCTTTGGTTTTTTGGGGGCCAACGGAGCGGGAAAGAGCACGACCATCAACATGATCGCCTCCCTGTTGCGCTCAACAAAGGGCGAGATTATTCTGCTGGGAAAAAACATTGAGAAACACAGCAAATTCGCCAAAATGAACATCGGTATCGTGCCACAAGATATCGCCATCTACGAGGATATGACTGCCTATGAAAACGTGAGGTTTTTTGCTGGCTTGTACGGATTGCGAGGATCACTGCTTCGCGAACGGACGGAAGAGGCGCTTGAATTCGTAGGTCTCGGTGACAAAGCTACTAGCTTTCCCAAAAACTTCTCTGGCGGGATGAAGCGTCGGTTAAACATCGCTTGCGCCATTGCTCATCGGCCGAAGCTGATCATCATGGACGAACCTACAGTCGGGATTGACCCTCATTCACGCAATTATATTTTGAATTCGGTACGCAAGCTAAACGACATGGGCTGCACGATCATTTATACGAGCCATTACATGGAGGAAGTCGAAGAAATCTGCACTCGCATTGCCATCGTCGACCATGGAAAAGTCATCGCGGAAGGATCGAAGGAGGAGCTAAAATCGATTATTACTGACGCAAAGGAAATTTGGATTGGCGTCAGAGCGGATGAACCGTTAAACCTCGAAGGTATTAAGGCGATTCCCGGTGTAAATGCGGTGCTTCAAGAAGAGAATACGATCAAAATCGTATCGAAAACGGAGATCAACAACCTGAATCGGATCATTCAACAATTCATCAAGGATCAGGTAGAAATCCGCTCCGTTGAAGAGCAAGCGCCGAATCTGGAGACTGTGTTCTTGACCTTAACCGGTCGAAACTTGCGAGACTAGAGGAGGGGCTTAGCCATGAACATATGGAATATCGCTGTCAAAGAAATCAAGTCCAGCCTTCGCGAAAAGAGAACGTTTATGTTTATGCTAGCGCTTCCCATCATCCTGATGCTGATATTAGGTTCCGCCCTTTCCAATGCCTTCGACGATACGAGGACCGTAGGAGACATGCGCTTGTTGTATAAAAGCAACGGGACGAATGCGCAAATGTCTACGGCGTGGAACGCGTTTACCAAAGCATTGGGTGATAAAGGAGTGGAGGTCGCTCAAGAGAGTTCAGGCATGGACGGGCAGGAGGAAGTTCGTTCGGATCGCTATACGGGGTACGCAGTCGTCAGTGATACGGGGATTGAGTTTTATGGAAGCAGCAAGAATGCGATAGGAAGCAATATCCTTGCGGGGATGCTAACCGTTTTTGCAGATCGGTACTCGCTCGCATCCGCAGCTTATCAGGTAGATCCCGAATCTGCTTCGGCAATAGTCCAGGGGATTGGACATCGTGTTGATTTTATTCATGAAACGACCTTGAATCCAAATAAAAAACCGGGGGCAATCGATTATTACGCGATTGCGATGACGACCATGATTGGGCTCTACTCGATGTATTCTGCGAGTTATTTGTTCACCAAGGAGCGGACGAACAAAACGTCCACACGGTTAATGGCAGCGCCTGTCAGCAAAGGTGTCATTTTTACCGGCAAAATTATCGGCAGTACGTTCGTCAATTTATTTTTCGTACTCGTCGTGTTCCTAGTCAGCAAGTTCGTGTTCCAAGCAGATTGGGGCAACCACTACGGAATGGTGATCCTCGTGCTTTTGACAGAGGTGCTGCTTGCGGTCAGCCTGGGCCTGGGGATCAGCTTTCTTTTCAAAGGGGAAGGAGTAAGGGCAATCAACAATATTTTTACGCAAGTCGCCTCCTTTGTAGGCGGTGCCTATTTTCCCGTTGATCAATCGGCAGGTTTCTTCAGCCTCTTGGCCAAATTCTCTCCCCTTCACTGGGCAAATACAGGACTGCTGCAAATCATCTACACAGACAATCCAAGAGGCGCATGGTTTGCGATTGCGATGAACGTGAGCATTGCCACGGCGTTCATCATCATTTCTGTTATCACGATGCGCAGACGGGAGGGTGCTTTCGTATGAGTGAAATGCTATGGCTAATTAGGAAAACCCTGATGGAGACTTTTCGCAGTAAAAAAAGCTGGTTCACCTATTTAGGTTTGCCGATCGTTGGGGTTCTGCTGTCTCTTACCCTCTACAGCAATGCAGGCAGCGGCACGATTCATGTAGGAATTATCAATCAGGATGGGGACCAGGTGATCACGCAGGACACGATCCGGTTTATCGAGAAATTGGAATCTATCAAAGTCACAGTCATTGACGAACAAACGATGCGTGAACAAATCGTTTCCGGTGAGCTGGATAGCGGAATTGTTTTCGAGGCAGGGTATGCTGCCAGTGTTCGGAAAGGGGCGCCGGCACACTTGAATATTGTATCCGTAAAAGGTGAACAGGTTACTGCCTACGTGAAGGCCATGCTGCACAGTTATATCGGCAATCTTGCCGCGATTGGAAAAGCGGCACAGGCGGATGAGGCAAAGTTCACGAAGCTGTATACGGCATACCATGAGCAACGCTACAAGCTAAATACGGCAATGATTCAAGACACATCGAACGTGACGCGCATGACGAATCAATCGATTGGATTTCTCATTATGTTCATGATGTTTTCGGCTGTGAACATGTCGGAGATCATTTTAAAAGAAAAAGAGAATCGCACCTTTTTGCGACTCCTTTCTTCGCCGATGTCGGCTAGATCCTATGTATTCTCGAATATTATCGTCAGCATGTTTATTTTGCTGCTGCAAATCATTGTCACCTTGCTCGTCATGAAAAACGTCTTCGGCATAGATGCAGGCGTCTCGTATGGTCAAATGATTCTGCCGTTGTTCGTGTTTGCGCTGGGAGCAATCGCCCTTTCGCTGATGACCGTTGCCTTCGCGAAGAGTAGAGCAGGTGCTGGAGCGATTTCCAACCTGATCATTGTACCGACATGCCTACTGGCCGGCTGCTTCTTTCCAATGGAAATCATGCCGGACACCGTGCGCAAAATTTCAACATTCTTGCCCCAGCATTGGTTGCTCGATACGGTGAATAAGCTGCAACAAGGGTACAGTCTGGGGAGCTTGTATTTGCACATAGCTATTTTGCTCGCATTCGCTATAGTTTTTGCCTTGATCGCCATTTATCGGTTTGGGCGGAATAACGATAGTAGGCAGTTTGTGTGAGTAAAAATAGGACTGTGGAACTGTAATTTGACAAGGGATAATCCGAAGTGTGTCGAAAGATGCATACTATGATAAAGCGAAGCAACCATAATCGGAGTCATTCAAAAGCACTCATAAGTAAGTATCTTTTGATTCTTCTCTTGTTTTTAGCATTTCTACTAGGGCTTCGGATGTTCTGGTTTTCGTTTCATACGTTTCCAGAGCATCCGCCTGTAGTTCAAGGGGTTCTTGATATGCGCGGGTGGGACTTCGAAAATTCCCCGTCCATTTCACTGGATGGGGAATGGGAGTTTTTCCCTAATTCGTTCGTCACGCATGAAGAATTCAAACAATCATCCAATGACGAGCGGCAATATGTTCAAGTGCCTGGCGATTGGAGCAGCGCTTTTTCCAGGGACTCTCCGTCACCGTATGGCTATGGAACATACCGTTTACGGATCTTGGTCGATCAACCACTAAATCAGCCATACACCTTATGGGTTCCGCAAGTGGAGGCATCTTCTACCGTAGACGTTAACGGAGAGATCTTAGCCAGAGTTGGAGTGCCTGCGACAACAGCGGAAGCGTACACGCCGCAGAAGGCATCCTTCACGGTTACATACAATGCAGGTGATGCAAAGGTCATTGAAGTGCTTGTCCGAACGGCCAACTACCATAATCCAATCGAAGGGGGCATCATCAGATCGATTTACTTCGGGTCGCAGGCAGCTATTGACACCGAACGTTGGTATTCTATCGGCTTCCAGATGGCAACCTTCCTCATCTTGTTGCTTCATGGCTTGTATGCCGGCATCCTGTATGTGTTGAATGCCCGCTACAAAGAGTTTCTCGTGTTTTTGCTGTTGCTTTCCTGCGTGGGGATAAAAGTTGTGTCGGATTATGACAATCTACTGTTACTTTGGATCCCGATCGATTATACATGGTCGATCAAGGTAGAAGTGCTCGCCTACATATGGCAGCCTTTGCTGATGATTTTATTGGTGAGAAGTCTATCTGATCAGGGGGAGAAAGAAAACTCTAGGCCGTTTAGGGCGTATTTTTCCGTGCTCAGTCTTTATTCGGCAGTCATCGTGCTGGGAACGGCACAATGGGTGTATATATTAGCCGGAACGCCATTTTTAGTCATTATTTATTTCGGCCCGTTGCTATTGTTTATTTTCAGAATCAGCCGCATGCTCATCCAAAACAAGCATGATGCTGTATTCTGGCTCATTGCTGCAACGAGTATTTTTTCCAATGTCATATGGTCCGCAATCATGGAATATCAAATCATCGATATCAAGTACGTGTTTTATCCGCTCGACCTGATTGCTGCTCTTGTCAGCTTCTCTGCCTATTGGTTCAAGCGATTCTTTCGCAATGCAGAGGAAAAAGTAAAGCTAACGGAGCAATTGAAGGAAGCGGACAAGCTCAAAGACCAGTTTCTTGCCCATACCTCGCATGAACTGAGAACGCCATTGCACGGTATCATGAACATCGCCCAGACTGTCGTCAACAATGAAAAGCATATCATGGGTGGTCGGAGCACGCAGGATATGGAGCTCTTAATCACGATCAGTCGCAGAATGTCGCATTTACTGGATGATTTGCTAGATGTCGTGCGTTTGCAGGACAAGCATATCGTGTTGCAGAAGAAGCCATTGCATATTCAATCAGTTGTTTCTGGAATCATCGGCATGCTTACTTACATGGTAGAAGGCAAGCCTGTTCAACTGAAAATGGACATACCAGAGTCCATCCCGCCAATCTTGGCAGATGAGAAGCGGATAGTCCAGATTCTATTCAATCTTGTTCACAACGCACTGAAGTTCACGGAAGAAGGATCTGTCGTCGTTTCTGCTGAGAACGTAGACGGACAGGTGGCGATCTATGTATCCGATACAGGAATCGGGATGGATGAACAGACCAAGGCACGTATATTTTTGCCGTATGAGCAGGGAGCTCAAGCAACGAACGGTGGTGGAGGAATCGGCCTCGGTCTTGCTATTTGTACACAGCTGGTCGAGCTGCATGATAGCGAGCTGAG
This sequence comes from Brevibacillus brevis, assembly GCF_022026395.1. NCBI lineage: Bacteria > Bacillati > Bacillota > Bacilli > Caryophanales > Paenibacillaceae > Brevibacillus > Brevibacillus brevis. Next base: position 804,749 of record NZ_CP041767.1, read on the forward strand.
AGTCGACTCTGAACCGGGCAAAGGTTCGGTATTTAGCTTCTGGCTGCCCGTGGTTAGTACAGATGAGATGAAAGCAACAGAGAGCCAATATGCGGAGCAGATAGATAAGAGCAATCAAGTGACGGCTATCAACCAGATGAGGCATAGTGAAGCGCCAGATATCTTGGCTTTTCAGCAAACGGCTGCACATGCATTTGTAGAAAGAAGGGCGAATATATTAGCAATCGATGACGACCCGGTTAACTTAAGGGTGCTGGATCGAATGCTCTCATCCTCGCATTATCAAATCACTACGTGTACATCGCCAAGAGAGGCGCTCGATCTGCTTTTTACAGAGCAGTGGGATTTGCTTATCATCGATGTCATGATGCCGCATATGTCGGGCTATGAGCTGACGCAAAGGGTTAGAGAGCATTTCTCTGTTTCAGAGCTTCCGATCTTGCTCTTAACGGCGCGCAGCCAGTCTGAGGATGTATACACCGGGTATTTGTCTGGTGCGAATGACTATGTTTGCAAACCAGTAGATGGCATGGAGCTGAAATATCGCGTCTGGTCGTTGACGACACTCAAGCAAACCGTCGATGAACGACTTCGTATGGAGGCTGCCTACTTGCAGGCGCAGATTCACCCGCACTTCTTGTTCAACACACTTAGCTCGATTATGGCGTTGAGTGACATTGATACGGAGAAGATGCGTAAACTCGGAGATGCGTTTACCGCCTTCTTGCATATCAGCTTTGACTTTTTGAATACAGGAAAACAAGTTGCACTCTCCCATGAGCTGGAGCTCGTCCAAGCCTATCTTTACATTGAAAAGGAACGATTTGGCGAGCGGTTACAGGTCGTGTGGGAGGTTGAGCCTGATATCGATTTGTTGATCCCGCCACTGACCATTCAGCCGTTGGTGGAGAATGCAATCAACCATGGTCTTCTTACCCGAATAGAAGGGGGAACTCTCCATATCCGCATCGTCCGGCAAAAGAATGCCACTCTTTTTGAGGTGAAGGATGATGGTATAGGAATGGAGGAGGAGACTGTAAGGCAAATTCTCGATTTGTCTAAGAAGGAAAGAGGCGGAATCGGAGTGTCCAATACGAATCGGAGACTGACGCAAATGTACGGGAAGGGCTTGCGCATCACGAGCAATCCGGGAGAAGGAACAACGGTTTCCTTTGTCATACCGGATCGGACACAATAGCGAGAGTTGCTATTTTGCACCCTGCATCACTGTTAATGGTGAAGCAGGGTGCTTTTTCGCGTTTTCTATACAGAGGAACGCCATTCACCCGCCCCTACATTCTGCGGAATTACAATAGTTACAGTCATAGTCACCAAACCGATTACCATATATGGCACATCTACTGCAATGGTAACAACAAAAAGCCCCGCTCGGATTATTCGGATTCAAATCATTACATTCATCTCTAAGATGATTACTTAGGTCTCTGCGACGCTCCAGATAAGGTCCATATTGTACCAAGCGTCCCAAGACTTTTTTGAGCCTTTTCGATTTTTTTCTTTTCAAGAATGCCCCCATCCTTTCATGACAATCTAACACAGAATATGCCATGTTTTTTTCATTGATTGGACATTGCGGCTACTTCCGTAGAAAGGTGGGGTGAAAATTGTGGGGAAATCGTAAGGGATTGAAAAACGACATGAATGTCGTTTATAATGATCTCACCAACAAAAACGACATCAATGTACATTTTGTTCAAAGGAGGCAGCCTCAAACCCCATGGCCCCAAAAGTAAGCGACGAATACAAAACCAAAAAGAAAATCGAACTGCTGCAAGCGGCAAAACGTGTGTTCATCACAAAAGGCTACACACGGGCCACCATGCAAGACGTCATGGACGAGGCTGGCGTATCACGAGGAGCCTTGTACGCCTACTTTGATAACCTGGAGCACCTATATTTGGAGCTGCTGCAATTCAAGGATCAACAGGATGCACAATTTTTCGCGCCTGTTTCTGGTGAAAGGTCTTGGCAGCAAATCACCAAATGGGTGAACAAGCAACAAGGCGAGATCGAGAAAATCGATCAAACACTGTCCAAAGCCAACTCAGAGTTTTTCCTGTCACTGAAGGATCAGCAGAAGCAACAGAGCTATCCATATATCACGACTCGCTATGAAAAAATGGTCGACGTGTTGACAGCTTTCTTCGCGCATGGGACAGCGACAGGTGAGTTTAAGCCACAGCTACCACCTGAGGTGATCGCTCGCTATTTCATCTCGGTTATCGATGGATTGATGCTGGATACCGCGCATTTGGGCCCAGCCAAAACGAAGGTGCCCGAGCAGATGGAAGCATTGTTGTTTTCATTGAGAGCGATGCTGGGACCGACTCAATAAGGAGGGGTTCGAATGATGTTTCAAACAGAGAGAATTTATTTGAGAAAAATGACGGGGGAGGACGTGGACGTCTACCACAGGTGGAGAAATGACGAAGAAGTCATGCGGACAACGAATCCGTCAATGGACGTCTACACGTGGGAAGATACGAACGGTTTTGTGAACCAGGTCATTCTGCATGCAAGCTCCTCGAAGAGCTATATGATCGTAGACAGCCAAACCCATCAACCGATCGGGATTACCTCTCTCATCCAGATCGACCTGAAAAACCGCAATGCGGAGTGCATCATCGATATTGGGGAGAAAGAGTATTGGGGAAAAGGGTATGGACGAGAAGCGCTGAAGCTGCTGCTGGATTATGCATTCTTGGAAATGAATCTGCATCGGGTATCGCTGCGTGTTTTTTCTTTTAACGAAAGGGCGATCAAGCTGTATGAGAGGCTCGGATTCAAGCAAGAGGGAATCTCGCGGCAGTTTTTGTTTCGAGAGGGGAAATGGCATGATATTGTCCACATGGGAATTTTGCAGCAGGAATATATCGCGTGAAAAAGAGGCTGGCGGTACGATGTGTACCACCAGCCTTTTGCATATGAAAAGCCCTTATTTTCCGGAGTAAATTGGTACTTCCCACTCTACATTTTTGTGTTCAACCATTCGTTTCTCGGATGAAATGATCAATTGCTTTGGCAGGGTTGTGAGGTTTTCTAAGAAAACCTTACCTCCAAAAATCGCCCGATCATTTTCAAACTCAGTCTTATCGATTAAGTACTGGATGTCTTCGTACTTTTTCCCGGTCTCGTCTGTAATGGTCCAGTATTGGTAAGGACCCATAGCGGCAGCATCTGGAGCGAGAGTTGCCTCGAATGCCAGGTGGTAGCCTTCCAATTTCGTGGTAGTTCCATCGTCGTTCACGCGGTAATGGCCGTCATAGCCTTCAAAATCAACAACCGCGTTTGGATCCTTTTGATCTTTTTTGAAAGTAAACTGATCTCCCTGGTCTTCCGCTGTGATGACTTCTTTCTTCTCGAGGCGATTGGTGTCCAATTTCGCGTTTAAAGCAGCCGCTTCCTCTGTATAAACAGATCCAAGCTTGAAGGTGAGATTTTGGCTTTCGTCAATGGGATAGAAGTAATGGAAGTCTCTTGCTCCACTTTCGGTGGATTGGGTATGCTCCCATTTCACATCCCTGGTCACATTACTTCTTTTGTTGGCTTCATGAATAACCGCAGTCGAATCCCAAGCAGCGACCGCTTTGCCCTTGTCGTCCACAAGCTCATAGCTGTATGCGTTATTCTCGTTAGCAGCAAGGGCTCGATCAATGACCATCTCCACTCCGCTTGGCGCAAACGTAATTTGTTTGACGTTCAGCTTGAGTCCTTGCGGGGTCGTGTAGGCTTTGTTAATTTCATGGGTCTTCATTGCTGCTTTTGCTTTTTTCATATCGACTGGTACGGACAGCTTCCAGTTCCCCTTGATGCTGTCCAGTTGCTTGATGTTAAACTCTACGATCAGCTCGTCAGGCACCTTGTTTAGATCATCAAAATAGCTTCGTAGCTCGCGATCCAAGATCATAACACCATTATCGACAAACATGGAATGATCCCATTGTTTATTGGGGTATTGAGCATTTTTTTCCTTAGAGGGTGTAAGGATGTTTCCTTGTTTGTCTTTGATGATGATAAGTGGCTCTTTGGTAGATCTACTCACCATTTCCGACATAAAGCTGTCTAATGCCTTTCCGTTCTTGTCTTTTAAAGAAGCTGCTATGCTAATCCGCAGCGGGTCAGCCATCACTTCATGCACGGCAAAAGTGAGGCCTTGATCGGTCGTGCTAACATCAACGGACTGCGCGAATCCATTCTTGGCTGCTTGAGCAATTCCTTTGTCCGCTAATTCTTGCAAAAAGCTATTGCTTACAGGTGCTACAGGATCAGCCTTGCCTATTGGGCTGTTCGTAAAAGCAGCATGGACATAACTGGCAAAGGTCGGGGAGACGAGCATTCCTCCCGTTACGATGATGGTTAATGCAGCGGCGGCAATTGTCATTCTTTTCATGATCGTGATACTCCTTTTTTTCCACGCAGGTGGTTGGTGTGAAGGGGTAGCAGGGTTCAATACTCTCACGGGATGAGGCGAGAGCATCTGAATAATTTTTTGATCCATATTTGCTGAGAGAGAATCTTCCCATATCGTTTCTTCTGTTTGGTGCAGCTCATCGATCCATTGCTCCAGCTGGTGTTGGCAGTGTGTGCAATGATCGAGATGACTTTCGATATTTTGTTTGTTCACTGGTGATAAACGATCTTCCATGTAGGCGATCAGCTGTCTTTGCGTAAGGCAGTTCAAAGCGGGGTACCCCCTTTTTTCTCCGGCTTGCTTAGCTGGTCTCGCAGCTTTTTCCTGGCATAGGAGAGGCGCATTCTGACAGTATCTACGGACAAAGATAGTTTGTTGCCGATCTCTCGGTAGCTTAGGTGCTGGAGATAATGTAAATCGAGAAGCGTCCTGTGGTTTTTGTCCAGTGTCATCATCTGCTGTCGCAAAGAATGACGCTGTTCTTTTTCCAGATAATCTTCCTCCGGGATCGGACATTCGTCTTTGACCTCGACATCTATCTCCGTTACGGAAGGCATCCGTTTTCGCTTCCGCAGCTCGTCAATCCCGCGATTAATTGCGATTCGATACAGCCAGGCAGAAAAGGAGTACTGGGGTTTATAGTCTGGCAGACTGTAGTACGCCTTGATAAAAACCTCCTGCACCATGTCTTCGGCATCATGAGAATGGTGGAGCGTACGCTGGAGAATCGAAGCGATTTTTCCCTTGTATTTATTGACGATCAGAGCATAAGCCTCTTTATTTCCTTGAAGAACCTCCGCAATGACCTCTCGATCGTCCTGCATGTTTGTTACCTCCTTGCAAAAAGGTGCTGCGCAGCTTTCCTTTTTGTGAAAAACGTCTCGACGTTTTTCGATTGTGGTCAAACAAAACGGACAAAACCGTTTTGCTGTTCACTACTATAGACGATGAGGAGAGGGGACCCCTCTCAAACTTTTTTCATGATTTTTTCAAAATGGCATAGGAAGAGGATGCCTCTCTTCGTTTGATAGAAGGGCATCCTCTTGATCTGTCACGTAAGCCGCGAAAACTTAAATGGAGCAGGAAATGTACATAATTTTGCAGTAATACTATAAGCATAGATGCTTCGAATTTCGTAAAGGAGTATATGACCTTGAGCCAAAACAACCATTCCATCGCGGTGATCTCCGACATACACAGCAACGCTTATGCATTGGAGGCCGTGCTGCACGACATTGATTCCCGCGGTATTCAAACCATCGTGAACCTGGGCGATACGTTGTTTGGACCGCTTGATCCGATCAAAACGGCAGAGCTCTTAATGGAGCGATCTTCTATTACCCACATCATGGGTAATTGTGACAGATATTTACTGGAAGAGCAAATGGAGTCCATCACGTTCGAATACGTGAAGCCACTGCTGACACAAGAAATGCTTAGTTGGATCGGGGCATTCGAAAAGCAGTGGACGTTGGATGATCTCTTGTTTTGCCACGGCACACCTTTTGCCGATGATGTGTACTTATTGGAGAGTGTCGCTCCATATGGAATCGAAGACAAAAGCGCAAATTCCTTAATGATCGAGCTTACTGGCATTCAGCAACAGGTCATTTTTTGCGGACACTCACATGTGCCCAAATCCGTATGGCTGCCAGATGGCAAGCTCGTGGTAAATCCGGGGAGCGTAGGGCTGCCAGCGTATTTTGAGGAAGCGCCGTACCCGCATTCAATGGAATCGAAGACACCCCATGCCAAGTACGTCACGGTAAAAAAACAAGGCGGCTCGTGGTTGGTTGAGCATGTATTGGTTCCGTATGATTTCGAGCAGGCAGCCAGAAAAGCAGAGGAAAACGGACGCAGAGACTACGCCTATGCGATCCGAACGGGAAGAGCAGAGCTGTAGGGTGTCGACCGTCGAGCAGCCAGACATTCTTGCAGATTAACCCCATGAAAAAAAGGAAGAGGACAAGTGCCCTCTTCCTTTTCCTATTAAGCCTTTCCTGCTTCGCCCTCCGGCTTCTGTCCCATCTTCCCACTACGCAGTGGAATTTCCTTCAGGAACAGCGCGATGATGACCGCGATTCCTGCTACAATCGCCCCAGTCAAAAACGTAGTCGTAATTCCATAGCTCATCGCTTCCCGGATCATATCCAGCATGTGAGTAAACAGCGGCTGCAAATCCGGTGGCAGACTAGCCAGCGTGGCTTCAATTTTCGGCTGATCCAACAAATTTTGCGGATTCGTAAAGAGCGACAGCTTCTCTGCCAGGGCAGGATCAGCTGCTGCGGGATTGTTCACCTGACCCATGGCTCCCGACAGTTGCGTCATTTTCGCAGACATGCTGGCACTCATGACGGTTCCCATGACAGCAATTCCAATGGTCCCACCGAGGTTACGGAAAAGCTGCGACGTTGCTGTGGCGACACCCAATTGCTGCGGTGCGACTGCATTTTGCACCGTCAAAGAGAAGACTGGCATCGCAATCCCGATCCCCAAACCGAGAATGATCATGTAGATCACGAGCAAGTAAATCGGTGTGGTTGGCGACATGAAATACATCAGCACCATGCCCAAGGTCATGACGAGAAGTCCACCCAGCGCCATCTTTTTATATTTTCCCGTCTTGGTCATGATTTGTCCGGCGATTGCAGAGGTCGCGAGCATGGCAATCGACATCGGCATCGCCACATAACCAGCCATCGTCGGCGAGATGCCTTTGACCCCTTGGACAAAGAATGGCACATAAATGATAGCGCCCATCATCCCCGCGTTGAGGAAGAATCCGACTAGATTGGAGACAGTAAAAATACTGTTTTTGAACAAGCCCAGCGGAAGAACAGGAGTCTTTACTTTCCTCTCAATCATAATAAACACGATCAACGCAATGATTGTGGCGGCAAACAAACCAATAATTTGCCACGAGCCCCAGGCGTGTTTGCCCGGTCCATTACCTGCCCATGAGAAGGCGAGCAGCATCGGTACGATGGTGAGCGTCAAGAACAGCGAGCCGAAGTAGTCGACAGACTCTCCTTCTTGCTTCGGTACTCTTGGGAAATGAATCATGATCAACAGAAAGGCAATCACGCCAATCGGCAAGAAGATCCAGAACACCCAGTGCCAGTCGAGATGGTCGACGATATAGCCGCCCATCAGAGGACCAAGCACACTGGATACACCGAAGACGGCACTCATGATTCCGCCCCATTTGGCACGCTCGCGGGGTTCGTACAAATCACCCATGGCGGTAAAAGCAGTGGACATGATGATCCCTGCACCCGCCCCTTGAATGCCACGATACGTAATCAGTTGAAAAATATCGGTAGAAAACCCGGACAACAAGGCTCCGATACTAAACAACGCGATACCCGTCAAAATAAACGGTTTTCTTCCGTATATATCGGAGAGCTTCCCAACCAGCACAGAAGCGACGGTTGAGGTCAGCAAATAAATCGTAATCGCCCACGAATAGTAATCCATGCCACCGAGCTTCGAGATAATACGCGGCATGGCAACACCAATAATGGTCTGGTTGATCGCGGCAAAAAACATGGCTGTAATAATCGCGATCATAATCGTCACTTTCTTTTTCTCTGTCAGCTGTTGCAATCTTGATTCTCCTCTCTTTGTTGATCTATATTCTTCAGAACCTGGTGATAGATGCGGACTAAGTGTTGTTTGTCTTCATCAGACACGCCTGCAAAAAACTGTTCAATGGTATTTCTCACGATGATTTTATATTTCCGCAGGATTTCTCTTCCTTCATCGGTTATGTCCAGTTGGACGACGCGGCGATCCGTACTGTCACGATTTCGGGTGGCATAGCCGCAAGCAATCAATTTATCAGCGAGACTCGTAACGGCTCCGGGGGTAATATTCATTCGTTCTGCAATAGAAGATGCCTTCTGCGGGCCGCTCATATCTAGGATTCGCAAAAGCATCGCTTGTGATCCTGATACGAGTGGGTCCAAACGCTTGTGTGACTCAGCCGAAACCTTTCGCTGGAGTTGTATATAAAGTTCTTCAAAATTGACTTGGCTTTGCATCGTACCCTCTCCTGTTTTCATTGCTTAATTATATACGGTGTTAAATGTTTACCCCCTAAAACATTTATGAGTATACATCGATTCATGAAGGAGAGTCAAATTAACCTTTTACCAATTTGACCAATTCAAGTGGTCATTATGTGATCAATTTCGTCATAAATCGGGAAATAATACTATTTTTCGACCGGATTTCATGGAATTTTCAGAGTTGCGATGCTACAATCAGTTTTGGCATTCTTTTCATCTTAGATAAATAGATAGGTGGGATCTTAACGTGTTTGGAAAAAAATTAACCAGCGCCTTGCTCGCCACAGCGCTGATGAGCCCGATGTCGGCTTTTGCCGCCCAAGAGACAAAACAGCCAGCAGATGTCGTGTTAACGAACGGCGCGGTTTACACAGTGGACACTAAGAACAGCTGGGCGGAGGCCGTGGCTATTCGCGGTGATAAAATTGTCTTTGTCGGCGCAGATGAATATGCGAAAGCACACATTGGCAAGGATACGAAAGTAATCGATCTGAAAGGCCAAATGGTATTGCCGGGCTTTATTGACAGTCATACGCATGCAAGCAAAACGACGGGACTCATTTACTCCATTGATTTATTTAACGGAGGCTCTGTCGAGGAATACGTTGCGACCATCGAGAAATTCGTCAAAGAGCATCCAAATGAACCAGCATTGCAAGGACGCGGCTGGAGCAATCCGGTAGTGCCTGGTATTGGTCCGCGCAAGGAAGTTTTGGATAAAATCGTGCCAACGACTCCAATCGCGTTGACCTCCGATGATGGACATTCTTTGTGGGTGAACTCGGCAGCATTGAAGCTGGCCGGAATCAAGAAGGACACACCAAACCCTGAGGGTGGCATTATCGAGCGCGATCCGAAAACAGGTGAACCATCTGGAACGTTGCGTGAAAGCGCAATGAATCTGGTGCTGTCAAAAATCGGCGGATACACCGTCCAGCAATACAAGTCCGGGATTGAAGCCTACCAGGAAAAAGCAATTGAACGCGGTGTAACGACAGTGCGCGACCCGGATATGCTACGCTATCCGAACGTATTGGAAGCGTACGAGGAGCTCGCGAAAGAGGACAAGCTGACCATCCGCTTCCGCAATGCGTTGACAGCGAATCCGGAAAAAGGACCTGAGCAGATCGCAGAATTCGTAAAAATCCGTGAGCGTAATCAAAATCAAAATCCGCTATTCCAGGTCAACGCCGTCAAAATCTTTTTGGATGGAGTCGTAGAAGGCGCCACAGCTTACTTGGAAAAGCCGTATGTCCATAAGGAAACAAACGGAGAATTAATCTGGAAGCCAGAGGTTTACAATCAAACCGCTGCCGCAGTAGACAAGGCAGGCTTCCAATTGCACATCCATTCTATCGGGGATGCTTCTACCCGCATTGCACTGGACGGTATGGAGCTCGCTGAAAAACAAAATGGCAAGCACGATGCTCGCCACTCGCTCGTTCACTTGCAACTGGTCAATGAGTCAGACATCGAGCGCTTCAAAAAGCTGGGTGCAGTCGGAATCGTGCAGCCATTCTGGTTTATGCAGGAAGAGGGCTACTACGATGAGATCGAAGTACCGTACTTGGGTCACGAACGCGCAGAAAAAGAATACCCGATGAAGAGCTTCCTGAAAAAAGGGGTGCATGTAGCTTCTTCGTCTGACTACATCGTAACGCCGGAATTCAATCCACTGCATGGCATTCAACAAGGCATTACCCGGGTCGAGGAAGGTGTAACCGATCCGAGCAAAATTGCCAACCCAGACGAGCGTGCGACGCTTGCAGAAATGATCGCCAGCTTCACGATTGATGGTGCTTACGCCAACCACGTGGATGACATCACAGGCTCGATCGAAGTCGGCAAGAAGGCAGATCTCATCGTGCTCGATAAAAATTTGTTTAAAATTCCAGCCACTCAAATCAAGGATGCGAAAGTCGTGCTGACCTTGGTTGAAGGGAAGGAAGTTTATCGTCAGAAGGAAGCAAAGTAAGAGAGGATAGGAATACCTCTCCTTAAACGCGAAACGAGCCTTAGAAGCGATTCTACAGGCTCGTTTTTTTGCAGGGCCTCTCCAAGTTGAAGGCCATTTTTTGTGGACTGACAATCGGGGAGGGGAGGATTCACCCCTGCTTTTAGGGAATCATTCATACGATTCAGATTCAAGCAAATACTGGAGGTGTCCGATTTGACCCAAACAGAAGGAATCAAAACGATCAAACTGGAGATGAACGCAGGAGGCAATCCATTCGTCGTCCACACCGCAGTGCTATGGGATGAGAATGAAGCCATTCTTGTGGATACAGGCATCTCCGGACAATTGCAACTGATTCAGAACGTACTGGAGCAAGAAGCGATTCCCTTTGAAAAGTTGACGAAAATCATCATTACCCATCAAGACCGGGATCATATCGGCAGCTTGCCAGAAATCGTAGCAGCAGCGGAAGGAAGCGTACAGGTGATTGCTCACGAGGCAGCGATTCCGTATCTGGCTGGAGAAACACCCCTGATCAAAAGTGGGGTACTGGCTCCTCCGGTAGAAGTCGATTATGCCGTACAGGATGGCGATGTTCTCCCATACTGTGGCGGTATACAGGTGATTTATACGCCCGGTCATTCCCCCGATCACATCTCTTTGTATCATATTCCGAGCAAGACGCTGATTTCTGGAGACGCCCTCACAGCACAAGATGGGGTACTGATGCCTTTCAATCCCGAATTCACACCAGATCAAGCGACAGCTCTGCAATCGATCCGCAAACTGCTCGAGTTCGATATAGAGACAGTGATTGCCTATCATGGTGGCGTTTGTACAGGGGGTATCAAACAACGGTTAGCAGAGATCGTAGCAAAGGAGGGCCTGAATTCAGATGAACATCCGCAGAGGTAAAGGACAAGAAGCAAGCGAACTGAGCAAGCTAGCCTATCGCTCCAAAGCTTATTGGGGATACAGTGATGAATTCATGGAGGCCTGTCGCGAAGATCTGACGCTATCATCTGCCTATATCGAGACACAGGAAGTATATGTGTTAGAGGATGAGGGCAGCATCAAAGGCTTCATGAGTTTGGAAAAGGATGCAGAGCAGGAGCAGTGGCTATTAGGCTTTTTGTTCCTGGAACCGGAGGCAGTAGGAAAAGGTTATGGAAAGGCTCTGTGGCAGCATATGGTGGAGGTGGCACAAAAGCTGGATATCCCAGTCATCACCATCCACAGCGACCCGTACGCAGAACCGTTTTACTTGTCGAGAGGGGCAAAGCGAGTAGGAGAAATCGCGTCTACCGTGTTCCCAGGAAGAGTATTACCGCTGTTGGAAGTGGAGATCGGAAAGGTACAGAGTATGGAATAGCTGCAGTCTATTCCAATCAGTTATCAACGCTCAAGCATGCTTTACATGCTTGGGCTTTTTTGTTTCCTTCCCTATTTCACGATTTTATACCGGATCGCCTTGGCAACTGCTTGTGTACGATCTTCTACGCCCATTTTTTGCAAGATCCGATGGATATGCGTCTTGACGGTTCCCCCTGAGATGAGTAAGTGCTGCGCAATTTGATCGTTGCGTTTGCCGTAGGATAGCTGCTCAAGTACGTCCCGCTCTCGATCAGTCAACTGATCAAGCATGACAAGGGGTGGAAGCGAGTCACAGTCAGCATCAGAGTCAGGTTCGTGATTCTTTTGTTGAAACTGTAGAACCTCCGCTAGAGCCTTGGCAGCTGTAGCCGTGTAAAACAGTGCCTCTCCCTGATGGGCCCTGCGAATGAGGTCCAACATATCCTGTGAATCGGAATCCTTTAGCATATAGCCGACAGCACCAGCACGAATACCGTCTACAATGTAATCGTACGTGTCAAATGTTGTGAGGATTAAAACTTTTATCGAAGGATGGAGTCGAGTGATTTCTCGTGTTGCATCAATTCCTGACATATTCGGCATTTGTACATCCATTAAGACTACATCAGGAATGATTTCTCCTACGATCTTCACGGCTTCTTCCCCATTGGAAGCCTCCCCGCTTACTTCCATATCCTTTTGCATACTGATGACATATCCCAATCCTTGACGGATCATCGTTTGGTCATCGACCAGGACCACACGAATGGTCTCTTTTTTGTTTTGATTTTCCACGCTGGCATTCCTCCTTATATACCGCTATTTGCTTTTCAAAGCGGAAAGCTGATGTCAATTTGAAAGCCGTGGGGCTCTCGAATGGAATAGGAAAGGTCCCCGTTTAGTTGCTTGGTTTGTTCTGCGATACCTGTTAAACCTGCGCCCAGCTTGATTTGATGATGATTCGTCATATTCCCATTGTCCCAAATAGCCAGGAATAGATAGTTTTGCTTTTTTTCAATCGTGATGAAAATTTCTGTTGCATCAGAATGTCGTATGGAATTGGTAATCGCTTCTTGGAGAATCCGGTAAAGCGTAATGGTCATCTGCTGAGAGAGAGGAATGTCTGGATTGGGACTGATCAGCTGCATTTTGATGTCGGTATGCTGTTGGGCTCGTGATAAGAGTATGCGCAGCGGTGTGATTCCCAGAGAAGATTTGTCTGCAGCCAATGTATGTACAGACGAGCGTATATCATCGAGGCTTTGCTTGGATACCGTAAGCATGTCTCGGACAGCCTCCTGTGCGTCACTCGGTCCTCCTTGCAGCATGTATTTTAAAGCATTCAATTGAACGATTAACGATGTGAGACTGTGCCCCAAGGCGTCGTGAACATCGCGGGCGATTCTGGTCCTCTCTTCGAGGACAGCGGCACGAAGTGTATTCACAGAGGCCTCTTGAAGTTCAGAATGAGCTTCCTGGAGTTCAACATGCGCCTCTTGCAATTGTTTCAGATGCTGTTGACTCGATTCCTTTGCTTGATTTTGAAGAGATAATCCTCGTGCGCCGATATACCATCCGATATAGGCCACGACATAGCCGATTACTTCCTCAAAAATATTGCCTTTATAAAAGTACATGTAAGAAAAGGAGCATGTGCCAAAAAAAATCGCATAGTACAATCCGCGGCGTTCAAGAATGTGAAAACCAATAAAAGCTACCAATGGCAAGGATAGACCGATCTCTTCTCCTACATATAGAACTTTTATAAATGACACAGTACCAAGAACGATAATGGCGATGTCTTTTTGAAGTGGTTTCCAATTCTTTTTGGGTCTCAGAAACATCAGCAAGAAGCAGAAGATGATGATCAGAGAGATGATAAATGGAATGGGGGGTTCATGGATGTAAGCTGTTGGAATGAGAAAAAATGAGATCAATACAAAAAAACAAATGAGCAGGAAACGGGAGCGTAAAGATGCAGTTGAAGCGTTCAAGAAGACAACCTCCTTTCTTGGAATACGTACCCATTATAGTTTCATTTTAGCATGCGCTGTCGTCTATCTCCGGGTGTACGGTCTTCTATCTCTGGATAGATAAAATCAAATTCCACAATTTGACTGCCCGATAGACTTCGGGGACGAATCGTATAAGTACAATTTGATCTGTGGAGGGGAACACCCCAAACGATAGTCCGAAAAATAGACAATGGGTAGGAGGCTTTTATGAACGAACTGTTTCAGTTAGCGAAGATTCTACGTGAAACGAGCACCGTATTTTCCACTCTTTCCATGCAAGCATTGGATTCAAGTGATATCACCTGGCAACAAGTTCTCATTCTGGAGCAAATCGCGATCAGCCCGAAAACAATGGGAGAAATCAGCAAGGCGATTGGTCTTTCCTATAGTACGACCTCAGGCTTAATCAGTCGGTTGGAACAGATGAACTTGGTGCGCAGATTTCGTGATAAATCGGATCGGAGAATTGTGTGGGCAGCATTGACGGACCGTGTATCAGCGAATTGGACGTGTCAAGAAGGAAGTGCTTGCACACCTGCTTCGCTGCATTCCTTGCGCGAGCTTATTTTGGAGAAAGAAATACTGAGCTGATACGCTGAGCTCCCTACAAAAGAAGAGGTGAGAAAATTTTGAATATATCCGAACTGTCCATTAAACGTCCGGTCACGATGATTATGATATCCATAGCCATCTTCATTTTTGGTTTGGTTACCTTTCCTCGCTTGGCTATTGAATTGATGCCATCGCTGACTTCACCGGTCGCCGTAGTTGTTACCTCTGTTGAGGGGGCGGCTCCAGCCGAGGTAGAAAAGCTCGTTACCAAACCGATCGAAAATGCATTAGGCACGGTTCCGAATTTAGACAAGGTCACATCAACCTCTGTGAACGGCTCCTCCTCGGTCATCCTCCATTTCAAGTGGGGAACCGACATGGATCAAGCGACACTGAATATGCGAGATAAAGTAGATTTGGTCCGAGGGAGCTTGCCTGAATCAGCTGGTTCACCAAGAGTTTTGAAATTTGATCCGACAAGCCAACCGATCATTGATCTGGCTGTAACTGGCGATCAAGATGTCAACAAACTGAAAAAAATCGCGGATGATGTAATTAAGGCCCGCTTGGAACGAATTAACGGTGTTGCTTCTGTCACTGTCACCGGTGGGCAAGAGCGAATTGTCGATATCATCGTGGACCCAGCCAAACTAGCCGCCTATGGATTGACATTGGATCAAATAAAGGCAGCACTTGAAAACAGCAATGTATCCGGATCAGCTGGTGCGATACGGGAAGGTGACGCAAAAACCAGTATTCGCGTGCAAGGAGAATTCACCAATGTGGACACCATTGCACTCACGCCGATCTCTGTCGGTGGGAGCTTCATCCGACTGAGTGATATTGCCAACGTAACAGACACCATCAAAGAAGTGACCAATCTGAGCTACATTGATGGAAAGCCAAGCTTGGGAATTTCCGTGATGAAAGGCACAGGTGGCAATACGATCAAAATCGCAAAAGACGTAAAGGCTGAGCTGGAGAAGATTAATAGCACGCTTCCAGCAAATGTAGAAACAAGTATCGTTCTCGATACCTCTACCTATATCCAGAGTTCCGTTAACAACACGATAGTACATGCTCTTGCAGGTGGTGCCATTGGCGTACTCATGCTGTTCTTCTTCTTGGGCAGTCTGTCGTCTATGCTCATTGCGGTCATTGTCCTGCCTGTATCGATCATATCAACCTTCCTCTTGATGTATATGACAGGTCAAACAATCAACTTGATTTCCTTGGCAGGTCTCACGCTCGGATTGGGATCATTAGTGGACTTCGCGGTTGTTATGCTGGAGAACATTTTCCGTCAGCGGGAACAAGGTAAGGGCATGATGGAAGCGGCATTGGTCGGTTCCAAAGAGGTAGGAACCGCGGTAATGGCATCGGCATTGGCACAAATTTGCGTCTTCTTACCGATTGCGCTGACAGAGGGGATTGTTGCTGAGCTTTTCGCACCGTTAGCGTTGACGGTCGTTTTCTCACACATCGCAGCACTTGTTTTCACTTTCTTGCTGGTTCCGATGATGAGTGCTCGGATGTTAAAAACGGTACCGGAGCATACGAATCACGAAAACTATCGCGGCTTCAATCCAATAATCTGGTTTAATATCGGATTCCATAAAGTGGAGAAGGGTTATCAAAGGTTGCTCAAATGGGCATTGGGTCATCGGAAAACGGTGATCGGATCTGCTTTTGCCATGTTGATTGGCTCATTGATGTTAGTTCCCTCTCTCGGAGCAGGTTTTTTCCCAGATATGGACCAAGGGTTAATCCAGGTAGAGATCAAGTTGCCAAAGGGTACTGTCTTGACGGAAACAGAAAAAGTAATGAAGCAAGTAGAAGAAGTGGTCAATCAAGTGCCAGAAAAGAAATTGGTCAAGTCCTCTGTCGGGGGTAGCGACGGTATTTCAGAGAGCGGTGCATCTACTTCTCATAACGCAACGATCGAACTTCACGTAGGAGAGATTTCTACGAGACAGCGATCGACAGAGGAAATTGCTGTGGGCCTGCAAGAGCAAGTCAAGCATATTGCAGGTGCAGATATCAAGGTGAAATCCCTTTCCGGTGGTATGGGGGGCGGAGCAGCCATCTCGATTGAAATTCGCGGAGATGATCTGGACGTCTTAACGGAACTGAGTGAGATTGTGAAAGGAGAAATAGCCAAGGTACCGGGAACGATCAACGTATCTACCAGTGTTCAGGAAATGAGTCAGGAGTTCGATGTGAAGGTCAATACAGAGAAGGCGAGCTTGTACGGAGTGACAACAAATGAAATCCTTTCTGCTGTGCGAACTTCTTTCCAAGGTCAAACGGTTACCCAGTATCGTACGGGCGAAGATGAAATTGATATCAATCTCAAACTGCCAGAACATTATAAGGAAGATATCAATTACTTGAAGAATCTGCGCATTTCCACGCCAACAGGCGCTCAAATCAGCCTCACTTCCGTGGCGACCATTAGCAAAGTCGATGTACCACCATCGATTGAGCGCAAAAACATGACGCGCGAAGTGACAGTCACAAGCGATTTGATTGGGGATAACCTGCAAGCGGCCGCGACGGAAGTTACGAATATCATCAATAAGTTGAATGTTCCAGACGGATATACCATCGAAATGGGCGGGCAGAGCGAGGATATGGGAAATTCTTTTGTGAATCTGGGTCTTGCGATTATCTTGTCTGTCGTGCTTGTGTACATGGTCATGGCTGCTCAGTTTGAATCGCTTTTCAGTCCATTTATTATCATGTTCTCGGTTCCTCCGAGCCTTACTGGGGTTATACTGGGGCTTTTGTTTACAGGCACGCCTATTACCGTATCTGTTTTGATCGGGTACATTTTGCTGATCGGTCTGGTTGTGAACAATGCGATTGTGCTAATCGATTTGATCAATCAGTTGCGTGCAAAAGGTTGGGAGCTACATGAAGCGATTTTACATGCAGGACCTGCTCGTCTGCGCCCAATTTTGATGACAACTCTCACAACCATTATGGCCATTGCTCCTCTATCGGTTGCTGCTGGGTCTGGTTTGGAACTGCAAGCGCCAATGGCTACTACCGTCATGTATGGTTTGATTTTCTCCACCATGATCACACTCGTACTCGTACCTGTGGTTACCGTATGGTTTGATGAGATGGGACAAAAGAGACGCAACAAACGCAAGCAAAAGCAGGAAAAGAAAAGCCTTACCACTTTGGAATCGACAAATGCATGAGAAAAGAGGAGGAACCATTCATGATCATAAATAAAAGAATCGCGATTGTGGCGCTACTTTCCCTTACCTTGATCACAGGCTGCGCAAGTCAGGAAGAGGCCGCGACGACTGCTGCCCCACCAGCAGAAACGGTTACCCCTGTACAGGTTGCAACGGTGGCACAAGGCATGGTCACTTCTGAGGCTGGACTCACTGCAAAATTGGCACCGAGTGAGGAAGTCCAAATGTCACCAAAAACCGGTGGGAAAATTGCGTCTCTGCCCGTAAAGCTGGGTCAGCCCGTAACAAAAGGACAATTATTGTTTACACTCGATACGAATGAGCTCTCTAACAGCGTAAGAGAACAAGAAGCAGCTCTCCGTGTGGCAAAAGCGAACTTAACTCAAGCAGGCAGTACTTCTAACCAAAGCTTGGTGGAAGCACAAAATGATTTGACGGAAGCAGAGCGAGCGCTTGCTGACGCCAAACTGAATCAACAACGTAATCAGAAGCTGCTCGCAGAGGGAGCGATTGCTACTGAGAAAATGGAAGAGGCTAATACAACGCTCACAAAAGCCCAAATTTCCTATGATAATGCAAAGCAGAAGCTGCAAAGCGCGAAACAAAAAACGGGTGTGCAAGTATCGGCGGCAAGTGTAACGGAGTCCGAGGTCAGACTGCAAAACGCTCGTGAGCAATTGGCAAATGCAAAGGTTGTCTCCCCCATCGACGGATTCGTCGCAAGCGTGACTGGGGCAGTGGGACAGATGACAGGCCAGCAACCTATTGTGACCGTCGTCAAAACGAATCCACTTGTGGTCAAAGCGAATTTGTCCGAAGCAGATGTGACGAAAGTAAAAGTAGGAGCAGTCGTCAAAGTAAACGTGCAGTCTACAGGCAAAACGATTGATGCAAATGTAACGGCGATTAGTCCTGTCATGGATTCGCAGCTCAAGGCCTATCCAGTAGAAATCACGATCCCGAATGCTTCCAATGAATTGAAGTCCGATATGGTCGTGAATGTTACCTTCCCGCAAAGCTCAGAAGGAGCGAAGTCACTGGTCATTCCTCGCAAGGCCGTATTTGAGCGTGAAGGCAGACAATACGTGTTCAAGCTGGAAGGGGAAGCAGCCAAGCAAGTGGAAGTGTCGACGGGCAACTCGACAAGCGAGTTGATTGAAGTAGTATCCGGCCTAGCGAATGGAGATAAAGTCGTGGTAAAAGGTCAGACGCTGCTTGTGGATGGCGGAAAGGTGAGTATTCAGGAGTAGTTAATAGGAAAGAAAAAGGGGCGGAGCAGATCCGCCTCAGGCTGTCGAGAAAGTCGACAGCCATTTTTGTTTCACTTAATTTTAAAGCGACACCGCGTTAATTTGTTATAATTCTTATAATTACATTTAACAGTAGGTGATAATTGTGCTTTCCTCCAATGATAAAAATCCGCAAATGCATTACGAATTTGTGTGCCTCGATGAATTGGTCCCAGAGGACCATTTATTAAGGGTCATCCAAAAACATATAGATTTCTCTTTCATCCGAGAAAAAGTACGTCAATATTATTGCGAGGATAACGGTAGACCTTCCATTGATCCTATTGTTTTATTTAAAATGATTTTCATTGGATACCTTTACGGTATCCGCTCAGAGAGGCAGCTCGAAAAAGAAATCCAGACTAATATCGCCTACCGTTGGTTTCTTGGCCTTTCTTTAACAGATCGAGTTCCAGATCACACAACAATCAGTTGGAATCGTCGAACCCGTTTTAAAAATACAAATGTTTTTCAGGAGATTTTTGATGAAATTGTGCGTTTGGCGATTCAGCATCGAATGGTCGCTGGACGTGTATTGATAAGTGATTCCACGCATCTTAAAGCAAATGCGAATAAACGAAAATTTAAGAAGCATGTCATCGAGAAAACGAGTCGTGCCTATCTCAAAGATTTAGAGGCAGCAATTAATGAAGACCGCGAAGTACATGGAAAAAAGGATTAAAGCCTAGAGAGGGTGTGAAGGAAGAAAAGGAAATCAAGGTGAGTACTACTGATCCAGAAAGTGGCTACATGGTTCGAGACAGCAAGCCCGAAGGCTTTTTCTATCTCGATCACCGGACCGTCGATCATAAGTACAATATTATTACCGATGTCCATGTCACTGCTGGCAATGTCCATGATTCCGTTCCTTACATAGATAGGCTGAATCTCCAAATCGAGAAGTTTGGGTTTAAGGATACAATTGAAGCAATTGCATTAGATGCTGGTTACTTAACTACTCCAATCTGCAAGGCACTTCACGATATAAATGTATTTGCTGTCATCGGTCATCGTGCCTTTACACCTGTTAAAGGCCTTTTTGCTAAATGGCGTTTTAAATATGCTCTGGAGTCCGATGTGTACATATGCCCTCAAAAACATAAGCTTACTTATTCGACTACTGATCGAAACGGATACAGGATGTATAAGTCCAATAAAGAAATTTGTAAAACTTGTCCAAGGCTTACTGAGTGTACCCGATCTAAAAATCACCAAAAGGTGATAAGCAGGCACGTTTGGGAAGAGAGTAAGGAATGGGTTCGACAGAACCGTTTAAGTAAATCAGGGAAATATTTGTATAGATTAAGATACCAAACCATAGAGCGAAGCTTTGCAGATGCTAAAGAACTGCATGGGCTTCGCTATTGTAGGTTACGCGGACGTGAAAATGTCCAAGAGCAGGTATTGATGACAGCAACAGTTCAAAACATTAAAAAGATAGCACTACACCTAGCGAAAGCAAGTTAGGTGCAGGCTATCCTCTTTTTCAGCACTTCGTGCTGGAACAATACCAAAAAGAAATCCCCAAAATGGGGGTTTCTCTTCAGTCTGGGGCGGAGCAGATCCGCCTTTTTTTGTTATGAAATGGAAAGAAAATCTACTCTACCAAAAATGCCAAACAGAGTATAATTTTAGCTATGATTAATTTCGACATCAAAGAAATGAAGGGATAAGGAGTCATACATGATTATATCCGCCAAACTATCCAAAGGAATGGCACTGCTCATGACAGTCGTGCTCGTCTCTGGATGCTCGATGTTTGCGAGCAAAGAAGAATCCACTGAGCGCCTGAAGATAGAGAAGAAACAGAAAATCACTCGATACACGGGTGAAAAAAGCAAGGCGCTACCTTATGTATACACGGGGCGCAAGGAACTGGCTCTGACGTTTAACGGCATGGGCGACGATAAAATGATGAAAAGTCTTTTGGAGCAGCTAGATGCTCATAAAATAAAAGCTACCTTTTTTCTCCCTGGTATGCGTGTCGCCGAGGAGCCAAACATCGCCAAGGACATTTTGGCCCGCGGTCATGAAATCCAAAACAACACATTGAATCAATTGGATATGAGCAAGCTCAGCTACGAGCAAATATATCGAGAGATTCAGTTGAGTAATGAGGTAATCAAACGCGAGACGGGTATTTCACCTCGCTATGTGAGGACCAAATCTGGCGATGTGACAGATGACGTTCGTTTGGCAGCCGCCCATCTCGGGATGGAAGCGGTCGTCAGCTACAATATCAACCCGAAGGACCGTGATTTGCAAAAAGACGCCAAAACTATTGGAGATTACATAACACGCTACATGTCCAGAGGCAGCATTATCTCACTCAATACAGACATCAATCCTGAGGTGATCCCAGCCATTCCGATGATCGCCAAGGCAGCAGCGGATATCGGCTATCAGTTTGTCCCGCTCAGTGAGATGGTGAAAAACGGCGGTGAACGCAAGCCGCTGGAACAAATTCCAGGCTTTGACGCAGCAAAATTGAACCCGCAATTTGAAAATGCCGAGTACGAGATCATCTCTCAGGTCGACACAAATAAAAAACAGATCGCGCTAACCTTTGATGACTGGGGAAGCGACAAAACCGTAACGAAACTATTGGACATTTTGGCAGAGCATAATGTAAAAGCGACGTTCTTCTTGCGGGCAAAAGGGGTGGAGAACAATCCGAATTTGGCGAGAGCGATGGTAGAAAGTGGCCATGATGTGGCCAACCATTCGTATAGCCATCCAGTCATAACGACGCTGACACCAGAAGAATTGCAAAAGGACGTGGTCAAAGCACATCAAGTCATTACCGAAGCGATCCAACAGCAACCTGTCATGCTGTTCCGTCCGCCGACTGGCGTAGTAGACGATCACACAGCCAAAGTGATAGCAGCTACGGGATACAAGGTCATTGCGTTGTACGATGTCACCACATTGGATTGGGACAAGAAAAACAGCGCCCAAGATATTGTAAATGGCGTCATGAGCAGAACGAAAAATGGCAGTGTCATTTTGCTGCATATGCTCGATGACATCCACACGATTGAGGCACTCCCGGTTGTACTGGAAAGCTTGAAAAGCAAAGGCTACACCTTTGTAAAGATGGACGATATGCTTAAATAAAGCCGCTTTGGCAACTAATCTCTTTCTCAGAAAGGGATTTTTTTTGCCTTTTTCGCAAAGCTGGGGGCGATTGACAGTAAAAATACTCTTTGTTATAGTTTTGTCGATAATGATAATCAATATCGATAATATATCTATTTTACAAACGTACATAAGGGAGGCCCATCATGCTTACGAACAAAACAGTCAAAGCTGTCCTTGCTGTCATTTTTGTGTTCTCGCTTTTTTTGACGGCATGCGGTGGAGCAAATACGGCAACGCAAGCACCCGCCACGGATTCTGCTTCCAAGCCAGCTGACAAGTCAACAGAAGCCCCTACGGTAAACAAAATGCGCAGTATCGAAACACCAAAAGGGACCATTCAAATTCCTGACAAGCCACAACGTATTGTGACGGACTACTACGCAGGCGAGCTGATTGCAGTAGGTGGAAATGTAATCGGTGCAGAGACGGAAGCTTTCAAAAGCCCGTTTACCGTGGAACAATTAAAAAATGCGCAGGACGTAGGTAGCCCGCGGATCAATGTGGAGAAAACGTTAGAGCTCGCTCCTGACCTTATCGTCGTCATGTATGATGACAATTATGAAGCCTTGTCCAAAATCGCTCCAACCGTTTATCTCCCGTATGGTACGGCGACAAACATTTACGATACGGTCAAATTGTTCGGAGAAGTGGTTGGCGATAAAGAAAAGGCAGACAAGTTCATTGCAGACTTTGACAAGAAGGCTGCCTGGGGTCGCGAAAAGCTGAAAGGCATCGTGGATGAGAACGCGACGGTTGGTCTCTACGAGCTGACGAACAAAGGAGATTTGTGGATTTTCGGCGATCACGCAGGTCGCGGTGGTCAAACCGTGTACAATGCATTGAAGCTGAAAATGCCGCACGCAAACAAATCCAAAGAGCAAACCGTACAGCTGTCCATGGAAACCTTGCCAGAATACGCTGCGGATTACATGTTCGTTACTTTCTACAATCCGGAAAAAAATAGCGAAGCCTTGAAAACCTTACAGGAGTCCGCTGTCTGGAATGCCACCCCTGCGGCGAAAAAAAATCAGATTTTCTACAACGACTACGATACATTCTATCGCTATGACCCAATTGCGATCACAGCACATATCGATATGTTCGTAGATATGCTGATCAAAAGGCATGAAGAGAACAAGAGCAAAAAATAGATCACAAGAAAAGGTCATCCCTCGCCGGATGACTTTTTTTCGTCTCACGTAATAAACCTTACAAAATGTAAAGAAAACTGTAAGGAACATCAATAGCTCCTATTCTGGAATTTGGTTACAGTTGATAGCGACAGAAACAACGAGCGCTAGCCAATAGATAGAATGGAGGAACGTAGAATGAGTACTGCTGTACTAGAAGTGAAAGACGTTCAAAAAATATATGGGACAAAAGGTGAAAGCCAATCGCATGCCTTAAAAGGCGTATCGATGACCATAGCCAAAGGTGAATTCGTAGGAATCATGGGGCCATCCGGTTCGGGTAAAACAACTCTGCTCAACGTGATTTCTACACTGGATCGTCCAACAGAAGGCTTTATTGAAATTGCGGGAACGAACATTACACAGATGAAGCGTAATCAGCTTGCAGATTTTCGCTCACAAAAGCTCGGTTTCATTTTTCAAGATTTCAACCTGCTAGAGAATTTGTCCGTGTATGAGAACATTGCATTGCCACTGTCTCTGCAAGGAGTCCCTTCCAAAGAGATCAGCACCAAAGTAAGTAACGTAGCACAAACACTCGGGATCGAAGAGATTTTGCAAAAATATCCGGTTCAAATTTCCGGGGGACAAAAACAACGTGCCGCAGCAGCACGCGCACTTGTGCATGATCCTGCGATTTTGCTGGCGGACGAACCGACGGGCGCTCTCGACTCGAAGAATGCAAAAAGCTTGCTGGAAACGATGACAGATTTGAACGAGAACCACCAGGTATCCATCATGATGGTTACGCATGACGCCTTTTCCGCGAGCTATTGCAAACGGATCTTGTTCATTCAGGACGGCAAATTGTACACCGAGATTCAACGTACGGGGGATCGTCAGCAATTTTTTAAACAAATTCTGGATGTACTGGCCGAGCTAGGTGCATCACATGATGTACGCTAGGAGGTAACGTTTCATGCTTTTCAAGCTATCCTTGTCCAGTATGCGGAAGATGATGAAGGACTATCTGGTTCTGCTCGTGGGTCTGGTCATCTCCATTTCGATTTTTTACATGTTCCAGACGCTTGCCCTCAATTCTGATTACACGAAGAACAACGCGATGATCTCTTCGATTCAGATCGTTTTCAATGTAGGGGCATTCCTGCTGGCGTTTATCACGATTTTTTATATCTTCTATGCCAACTCATTCCTACTCTCACTGCGGCGCAAAGAGCTTGGAATGTACATGGTCTTGGGGGCGAAGAAGGGGAAAATCAGCCAGATTTTGTTCCTGGAAACATTGACGATGGGGATCATTTCCCTGGTGATCGGTAGTCTGGTTGGTGTTGCACTTGCAAGCGGCATCGGCGTCTTGCTCATGAACCTGCTGGAGATTTCTACGGATGGGTACTATCCTTTTTATCTGCCAGCCGTTTGGATGACATGGGGATTCTTCCTCATCCTGTTTATCATCACATCCACGATCAATGCGACTCGTTTGGCTCGTGCTACTGAGCTCGCTCTCATCCGTGCCGAGCAACAAAATGACCAAATCAAATCAAAAGGAATCGGAGCCGTTTTGGTAGCCATCCTTGGCGTGATCCTGTTGGCTCTGGGCTATACATGCTTGCACTTGATTATGTACCTGCAAGCTCTCGGCTTTATCGTAGGCGCTATTTCATGCACAGTCGGGACGTACTTGATATTCATCTCGCTGTTGCCAGTGCTTGTACAGGCTTTGAAGAAAAATAAAAAGCTGAATGATAGCAAGTTGAACGCATTCACTTTTGCTCAGCTGCGTTTTCGGGTGAACAACCTGACCAAAATCCTTGGTACAGTAGCCATGCTGATCGGGCTTGGTGTCGGTGCGATGGCAGGGGGCTTGGCCTTCCAGCAAAACGTCAATTTGTTTACCTCGGTATTCCATGTGTATGACATGAATCTGCATGATCCGGTAGAAGCGGATTATGAAGCACTGAAAAAAATGAACGTCCTAACGCAAAATACGTATCGATACAAAGTCGACGACAAGGCGTATTACTACTTGAAGGAAGACTTGCTGGCAAATCCGCTACTGATTTCCACGAACAGCATTCAAAATTACTCTGCTGACAACAAGCCAAAACTTGTGACAGATCCGCTTCCAAAAGAGACGTATATCGTTAGTTCGTCAAAAGATGACAAAGGTAAGTACGATGCTGTTCCTGAGGATTGGGACAAAGCGATATTCACCAATTTTATCAACTACCAGATGATTGAGGGCAAATCTGTTTTGGTTGTGGATCAGGCGACGTATGAGAAAACCGCTGGAAGTGAACATAAGGTTCTCCTTGCCCAGGTTGACGACTATTTGAAATACACGCACGAATTAAAAGAAATGGATGAACGTCAAAAGCAGTTGATTGGGTCTATCGCAAATGTGGAAGCGAAAGACGTATACACTTCTTCCAAATACAGCACGTATGCGGGGATGTATATTTTCACAAGCGGAACGATGTTCATGGGCTTCTTCCTCGGAATTGCTTTCCTGGCGATGATGGCGAGCTGCCTGATGTTCAAAATCTTGTCCGGTGCTTCCCGTGACAAAGATCGTTACAGTATGCTGAGAAAAATCGGCGTACGTCGATCGTTGCTCGTAGGTTCGATCTATAAAGAGCTGTTCATGGTATTCATTTTCCCGGCGATCATCGGTCTGATGCACGTATTGATCGGTATGGAGATGTTCTCGTTCATCCTTTTGGACCCGTATCTGAACATTTGGATTCCGACGCTGATTTTCGTTGTGATCTATGCGATTTACTATTACATCACGGTTCAGCTTTATCGTGGAATTGTGTTGCCGAAAGAAGCGTAAAGAATCAATCCTCCTCATTTGAGGGGGATTTTTTTGTCTTTTATAACGGAGCTGTTGTGGGGAAGAAGCGTCTTTCCAGTCTACGCTTCGGCCTACGCCCCGCTGTGGGTTGGACTGTCCGCTCCGGGCTGAATGGCGGGAGCCGCTTCAAAAGTAGCAGTTTCGATGAGGTATTCGCAGAGTTGAAGCTAAAAGCACTCCCTCCATTCAGCCCTCCGCTTTGTCGGGCTCCAGAGGCGCTTGGACTGGAAATACGCTTCTTCTACGGAGCTATTGTTAAAAACGGAGAGCCGCTTCAAGAAGCGTTCTTCAAATCAAAACAGTTGGAAAGACAAAAATAATGAACACATCCCGCTGTTGACAAAGATAATGATAATCATTATCATAATCAGTGGTTGATTGGAAATCATGTCCATTATGCAACATCCTTTATCATTTGATGTAACACCTAGAAAAGTAAGGGGGAAATTATTCATGCGTCTTATGAAATTACCAGTGATGCTTGTATTTTTGTCTGCGATGCTGCTACTCGCTGCTTGCGGCAATGCAGGGTCATCTGCACAATCTGGTTCCAACCAAGCTGCTACAGCTCAGCCTGACGCGGCGAAGCCGGCTGAAGAGCAAGTGCGCACAGTGAAGCACATGATGGGAGAGTCGACTATCAAAGGCACTCCAAAGCGTATCGTTGCATTGGAATGGAGCTCAGCAGAGCATCTGTTGGCTCTTGGTATTCAGCCTGTAGGGATTGCAGATATTCCCAATATGAAAAAATGGGTCAAACTCCCGGTGGAGATTGCTCCAGAAGTAGTGGATGTAGGGAGTCGTACTTCCCCAAACCTGGAATCGATCATGATGTTGAAGCCAGATTTGATTATCGGTGTTAAAAGAAATGTGGAAGCCAATTACGACGAAATAAGTAAAATTGCTCCAACGATTGCTTTTGATACGAATCCTGCTGAAGGTCAGGGATCACAGTATGATCGAATGATCGAGATTTTCAAGCAAATTGCGGATATTACGGGTAAAAATGCTGAAGCCGAAGCCGCTTTGAAAGACCTCGACAAGACTTATGCGGAAGCAAAAGAAAAGCTGACCAAAGCAGGTGCAGATAAAGTTCCTTTCGTCCTTGCGATGGGGTACAGCAGTCAAAATGCGGTAGAATTCCGTTTGTCTACGGACAACTCTACAGCAGCAAGCATCTTGATTCATATCGGTCTGACTAATAAGTATAAGCCCAAGAAATTTGAGCAAACAGGAATGACATTGGCAGATGTGGAGGCACTTCCAGCGTTGCAGGATGCGAATTTCCTCCATATCATTCAAAATGATGACAACGTGATTGAGAATCAATTGAAGAACAACCCGGTTTGGAACGGCCTTACTTTTGTGAAAGAAAATCGCGTCTATGCTCTGGGCGGAGATCTGTGGCCGTATGGTGGTACCATGTCTGCAAAGATTCTCGCGAATAAAGCTGTTGATCTGTTGGCAAAATAATGAGTTTAGCCAAAAGTAAAATGTTTACACGATCTGACATCACTCCAGCCACTTCACAAAGAGAGGGCTGGAGATTGTTCTTGATGGTAGGGAGTGGACTGGTCGCTCTGTTGGTGCTTACATTTGTCAGTTTGACACAGGGAATGGCAGACATTTCTCTGCGTTCTGTTGTTCAGGCCATTGTTGCTCCACAAGACATTTCCGATCACCATATGATTCAAGGTGTGAGACTTCCGAGAACGGTCATGGGGCTTTTGTCTGGTGCAGCCTTGGCGATTGCCGGAGCTTTAATGCAGACAGTGACACGAAACCCGCTCGCTTCTGAAACGACACTGGGCGTAAATGCAGGTGCTTATTTCTTCGTGGTGTTCGGGATGGTTTTCTGGCCATCATTCTTGCATGACCATCCGCTTCCATTTGCGATGGCGGGCGGAATACTTGCAGCTGTTACCGTATATTTCATGTCTGGCGGGCAAAAAGGTACGCCTGTGCGTGTGGCTTTGTCCGGGATGATTGTCACCTTGGTGTACTCCTCCTTGACGAGTGCCATCATCTTATTTAACGAAGAAACGACAAATGGCATTTTCCTCTGGGGCTCAGGCTCCTTGAAGCAAAATGACTGGTCGGGTGTAGAATTCAGTTGGCCTTGGATTGTAGCGGGGATTTTGGTCAGCTTTTTCATGGCCAGGCAGCTTGATGTACTTAGCCTTAATGAAGAAACGGCGAAATCCTTGGGGCAAAAGGTAGCAAAAACACGGCTTTTCACCATGTTTATTGCGATCCTGGTTACGTGCGTCAGTGTCAGTGTGGTCGGGCCAATCGGTTTTATCGGACTCGTCGCTCCGCATCTGGTGCGATTGTCAGGCATCACCCGGCATAGATGGCTGCTGCCGCTATGTGCCATCTGGGGGGCAGCGCTGCTTGTGGCTTCCGATACGATTGCACGTATGTTTATCAATCATTATGGTGAACTTCCGGCAGGAGCCATCACGGCTGCTATCGGTGGCCCATGGTTGATCTGGCTGGCTTTGCGTGTTTCGCGCAGCATGAGTGCTGGTACTGGAGGCTCGATGAGTGTCGGTGGAGCACAACGCAAAGTTTCGTATCCGTTGATTGTGTGCATTCTTGCTGTGTTGCTCGTGGTCGTTTGGATGATCAGCTTGTCTAGCGGAAACATGTACCTGCCGTGGACAGAGATCATCGCCATTTTCATGGGACAAGGAAACGAGATGTACAGTCAATTGGTGTTTGAGCTTCGGATGCCGCGACTGTTGACAGCGATGCTGGCAGGTGTGGCACTCGCGATCAGCGGAAGTCTCATGCAGAGTGCAGTACGTAATCCACTAGCTGATCCGCAGATTGTCGGTGTCACGAGCGGTGCGGGTGTAGGGGCGATTATCGTGCTCCTCGTGTTTCCTCAACTCTCGGCTTGGATGCCGCTAGGGGCCGTGGCAGGCGGGATCATCTCTGCTGCGATTGTGTACGCGGTCTCTTGGAGAAGGGGACTCAATCCAATCATCTTGACGCTTGTAGGTATTGCGGTTTCTGCCGCAGGTGCCGCCTTGATCAATATCTTGATCGTACATTCCATGATCCTGGCAGCGCCCGCACTCACTTGGTTGGCAGGAAGTACATATGGGCGGGGATGGATGGAAGTAGGCCGTCTTTTGCCTGCGATCCTCGTTTTAGCACCGATCGCATGGTGGCTGGGACGTCGGGTGGACCTTTTGTCATTTAACGACGAGAGCTCGACTGGATTGGGGTTAAAGGTGCGGATGACGAGGTTGTCTGTGGCAGTTATTGCAGTATTGCTCGCTTCAGCGGCAGTTGCCAGTGTCGGAGCCGTAGGATTTATCGGTCTTCTCGCTCCGCATGCTGCCCGTATGCTGGTTGGACCGCATCATCGCCGTGCAGTTGTCGTCTCAGCCATGCTTGGAGCTGTATTGCTGGCTGCTTCTGATTTGTTGGGAAGAACCGTCATGATCCCGAAAGATATTCCGGCGGGAGTAGTGGTGGCGTTGCTAGGTGCGCCCTATCTGTTCTTGCTGATGTTTCGTTCAAATCGTTCCTCACAATAGACGTAGGCAAGGCAAGTACTTGCCAAATACAGAGATCTCCAACATGATAAAAGTAGAACAGGCTGATTCTTGCAATCAGCTTGTCTACTTTTTCTTGCTATTTTCCGGTGATAGAAGGATGTGAGTCTGTTGACGATTAATCAAGATTATCCTGGCTTTTTGATGACCGCCTTTCGCAAACAGCGATTGAAAAATTTTCACCTGCGTCAGATTGAGGTAAACACCCATGTGCTTTGCTATGTGGCAGCAGGAAGTGCGGAGATGACGGTTGATGGTCAAAAGCAGGTGCTCGACGCCGGAAAGCTCTTGTTGTTTAGCCCGACGACAAAGATAGAAGAATTGCGGTGCCAATCAGGACCGTTGCACATATACAGGCTGCATTACGCGGAAACGAGACACGATCAGCACGAGAGCGCTCCCGAGAGGAAAGAAGTCGAGGTTTTGGCTGTCTCTACTCCCGCTTCATTTCTGACGGTATTGGAGGAACTCTCGCAATTGACACGGAAGCGGGACTACTCTTCTTTTTTGCGGAGCCAAGCGCTGCTATACGAGCTGCTTGGTATTGTTCATGATGAACAGAAAAAGAATGAGGAAAAAGGCATTGGAGCGATTGAGGAGACCATCGCTTACATGCAAAAACACTACCGTGAGTCATTGGAATTGGGAAGCTTGCCAAAACTGGCGGGGTTGACCCCCAGCTCTTATTGCCGTGCTTTCAAACGTGCGACGGGAATGACACCTGGGGAGTATTTGACTGGGCTGCGGATGGAGCATGCCAAGGAGCTGCTTGCCCATTCGGGAGGAAGTGTGAAGGATGTAGCTCGTAACGTGGGTTATGCCGATGAGCTGTATTTTAGTAGACTCTTCAAAAAACGCGAAGGATTGTCGCCGCAAATTTATATGAAGCAAGGTGACCAGCGGGTAGTCGTGGTCAGCAAGCTGTTCTTGCAGGATCATTTTCTCGCGATGGGAATTCAGCCGATTGCAGCCCCCTCCTTCCCGAACTACTTTGAAACGAGGACGGGCTTTCCTTCTTATTTGCAGCAAAAGCTGCGCGGGACAAAAGCACTGAATGCAGAGCGGTTGATTGATCCGAAAGAGATTTTGACTTTGTCGCCTGATGTGATTGTCAAAATGAATTTTTTTCACAATCGGGAGGCAGGAGACTGGGAGAAAATAAAAGGAACGGTCTTCTTTGACGGCTATCCGAACTGGATTGACTACCAAAAGAGATTGGCGACGCTTTTCAAGAAAGAGAGTCTGGCAGAGAAAATCATCAAGCACATCGACATAGTGGAAAAACAAGCAAGGGATGCACTGTTACCGGTTACACGCACGGGTGAATGGACGATGATTCGCGTCCTTGCAGATGAGGTGCGCCTGTATGGTGTAGAGGGGCACGCCCTCGCTGACTTGTTTTATCACAAGCTTGGGTTTGCACCTGATCAGAATGTGAATCACGCAGCCTATAAACCAAATGCGCTCAACGATCTGATCGAATTGAACCCGGAGAGAATCATCGTGTTCTGGAGTGAACGGGAGCATGTGGCAGCGCTGTGGAACAACCCGCAGTGGAGAGAGATGCGTGCGGTGCGGGAAAACAAAGTGTACCATCCCGCCAATCACGAATGGGACCCATGGGGACCGTTTGGCAGAGAGCATACGATTCAAAGGAGCACAGCGTATTTTCTCCAGGTCGCACAGAGATAATCTGGTCCATGGCAATTGGACAATCACGTCCATAGAAAAGGAAGAGGAGTCTCTATATACTATCAATTGATAATTGTTATCACTAAGTTGATAAGCAGAAGTGGGGGCATTCTCGATATGAAAAGTCAGACCAGTTTACGTACCATGCGCCACCTCATGACCAGCTTCTTCGCGCTGTGCTTGCTGGTTGTCCTTGCCGGTTGCGGAGGCAATGCCAATCAAGCTCAACAGACGCCAACTGCATCGGGCACGACGACTGAGGCTACTCCGGCACCAGCACCAACCGATTCCATTGAAGTACGTGAAGTGAAACACGCAATGGGTACCACTCCGATTAAGGGAACACCAGAACGCGTAGTTATTTTAACGAATGAAGGTACGGAAGCTTTGCTAGCACTTGGCGTTAAGCCAATCGCTGCTGTACAGTCCTGGGATGAAGATCCTTGGTATCCTCACATCAAAGATCAGATGACAGGCGTAGAAGTGTTGGGCTTCGAAGACCAGCCAAATCTCGAAGCGATTGTAAGCCTGAGCCCTGATTTGATCATCGGAAACAAAGTACGTCATGAAAAGATTTACGATCAACTGTCCAAAATCGCTCCAACCGTATTCTCCGAAGAGCTGTCCGGTAGATGGAAAAGCAACTTCACACTCTATGCTGAAGCACTGAACAAAAAGGCGGAAGGCGAGCAAGTCCTGAAAGAATTCGACGACCGCGTAGCTGCTGTGAAAGCAAAGCTGGGTCCTAAAGCTTCTACCAAAGTATCCGTAGCGAAATTCTCCAAAAAAGGTGTACAAATTTATCAAAAAGATACATTTAGCGGTGTGCTGCTCGATCAGCTGGGACTCGCACGTCCAGCTTCCCAGGACGTTAATAACTTTGCAGAAATGATCAGTGAAGAAGGCATGTTCGCTATGGACGGGGACATCCTGTTCTACTGGGTAACGGAGCCAACAAAAGAATCTCAAGACATTGCGAACAACGCAAAAAAATGGATGGAAAGCCCAGTCTTCAAATCTCTGAATGTGGCGAAGACCAATCAAGTTTTCCAGGTAGACGAAACGGTGTGGAACAAAGCAGGCGGCATCAAGGCAGCGAATTTGCTGCTTGAAGATATCGTGAAGCGGCTCGATGTGAAGTAAGAACAATACGGCGTCAAAGCGAGAGACCTCATCCGAAGTATGGATGGGGTCTTTTCTTGGCATAATATGGGATGACTGCTTAGTTTATGTACCTTAAATTTTCAAGTCGCTTGTTCAACCATGACATTTGTCATGTCTCCGACTTGACGTTTATGACTACAGCGGCCAGACGCTATTTTCTACAATATAGATAGAATATAGTGTCCGGCGCACTCCACGTCTCTATGCGCTTCGGTCGAGGAGGAAACAATTGATGCATCAAGCCAATATTGCCGAGTTGAAAAAGAATGTTGCCCCCTTTGAAAAATCAGACATGAAAAAGAGTATCCGACAGCTAATCAATACGCTAGTTCCGCTGATTCTTCTCTGGTACGGAGCTTATCTCAGCTTATCTGTGTCCTATTGGCTGACGCTGCCTATCGTCATTGTCGCAGGTGGCTTCGTCATCCGTACCTTCATCATTTGCCATGATTGCTGCCACCAATCCTTTTTCAAAAATCGTCGGGCAAATGACATCGTGGGGACGATTACTGGTGTGCTTACCCTCATTCCGTATGAACAGTGGAAAAATAGTCACAATATTCACCATGCAACGAGCAGCAACCTCGACAAACGAGGTGTAGGCGATCTGTGGATGCTGACTGTTAATGAATATCTCGAAGCTCCTACCTGGCGTAAAATGGCTTATCGGCTGTATCGTAATCCAATCGTTATGTTTGGTTTGGGTCCTATTTTTGTCTTTTTGCTCCAATATCGTTTTAATGTAAAGCGAGCTCGCCGCAAAGAGCGGTTGAATACGTATTTGACGAATGTATTGCTGGTCGGTCTTTATGGGCTCTTAATCTGGGCGGTTGGCTGGCAAGCATTCCTGCTGATTCAAGGTCCGATCTTTTTTGTCTCGGGATTGTTTGGGATTTGGCTGTTTTATGTGCAGCATACGTATGAGGATTCGTACTTTGAGAACGAAGAAGAGTGGAGCTACGTGAAAGCAGCAGTAGAAGGAAGCTCTTACTACAAGTTGCCGAAGGTTTTGCAATGGATCACAGGCAATATTGGCTTTCACCACGTCCATCACTTAAGCCCACGTGTACCGAATTACAACCTGGAAAAAGCACATAACGAGACACCGCCGCTTCAGAAGGCGACAACGATTACACTGGCGGCAAGCGTGCAGTGCCTGCGTTTTCATTTGTGGGATGAGAGCAACAAGCGCTTTGTGAGCTTCAAAGGCATCAAGCGATTGGCTGCTGCTCGATCTGAAGTGATCATGGATGCACTCCAAGGCTCCAAACCGAGTTTGGAAGGAAAATAAGCCTGCCATAAACCCTTGATTTCCGATACACTTGAGAGAGTGCCGAAGAAAAGGTGGGCAAGCATGCAAAAGCAGAAGTGGTATCACATTCTTCAAAAAAATACGGGCTTGAGCCCTTATGTGTGGGTTGTCTTCTACATCCTGCCATTCTATTTCATCTTCCGGTCATCATCGACGTACGAAGCGGTGATCGGAATCATCATGATCATTCTGTTTTTTATTTGCTATGTATTCTCCTTTCTGTCAAAGGGCTGGCTGATTTACTTTTGGACGGGTGTGCAGATCATCATATCCATCGCGATGACCTTGATGTTCGGCTATGTGTATTTCTCGCTCTTTCTGGCGTTTTTTATCGGGAATATCGAGAACAAGATCGGCTTTGTTACGCTGTACACGGTTCATTTGATTAGCACCGCCATATCGGTCAACATCGGCTTTTTCACCAAAAACGCGCAATTGATTAGCCAGCTTCCGTTTGTTTTGGTTAGCATGGTTGCTGTCATTCTCTTGCCCGTGACTACGTACAACTGGAATAAGCGAGAGAAGCTGCAAGGAGAGCTGGAGCATGCGAACAAGCGGATTTCAGAGCTGGTCAAGCTCGAGGAACGCCAACGCATTGCCCGCGACCTGCACGATACGTTGGGGCAGAAGCTCTCCCTAATTGGGTTAAAAAGCGATTTGGCGAACAAGCTGATCAACAAAAATCCTGCTCTGGCGAGAACAGAGCTGGAGGAGATCAGGCAAACAGCGCGAATCGCTTTGAAGGAAGTACGGGAAATGGTCACGCAAATGCGTGGGACGCGGCTAGAGGATGAGATGTTTCGGATCAAGCAAATTTTCAAGGCAGCGGATATTGAATTCGTGTTGGAAGGTAACACGAATCTGACCAACACTTCGCTGATGACAGAAAACGTGTTGTGCATGTGCCTGAAAGAAGCGGTCAACAATATTGTGAAGCATAGCAACGCCACTGCCTGTTCCATTGTCATTGAACCCGCTCGTACCGATCTCGTCGTAAGCGTAACGGATAATGGCATCGGAATGGCGGAGGAATTGGTTTACCGAGGCAACGGTTTGCGTGGAATGAAGGAACGGCTGGAATTTGTCAACGGAAGCATGGAAATCCAGTCCTCCGTGTCTGGAACACAGCTAGTGATTCGGGTACCCAACATCTTCAAACAACCGGAACAGGAGGCGGGAAGATGATTCGCATTGTCATTGCAGAGGACCAGCGGATGCTCTTGGGAGCCCTTGCTTCCCTGCTCGATTTGGAAGAGGATATGAAGGTCGTCGGAAAAGCAAGTAATGGTGAAGATGCGGTCAAGCTCGTGCATCAGCATCAGCCCGACATTTGCATTATGGATATCGAAATGCCAGTCAAAAGCGGATTGGACGCTGCCGAGGAATTGAAAGGTAGCGGGTGCAAGGTGATGATTCTTACAACCTTTGCTCGCCCAGGTTATTTCGAACGAGCACTAAAGGCAGGCGCAAACGGCTACTTGCTCAAGGACAGTCCGAGCGAAGAGCTGGCCAGCTCGATTCGCAGCATTATGGCTGGGCGGCGGATCTATGCGCCTGAGCTGATCGATGAGGCGTATGGGCAGGAGAATCCGCTGACGGAGCGGGAAAAGGAAGTCCTGCTTTTGGTTGCTGACGGGAAGAACACCAAGGAGATTGCCAGTCAGCTGTACATTACGACAGGGACTGTGCGGAATTACATCTCCGTCATTCTCGACAAGCTCGGTGTGAGCAATCGGATCGAGGCGATTATGCATTCAAAGGAAAAAGGCTGGTTTAAGTAGCAGACCAGTTGAAGGAGGCCCTTTCTGTTTTGGCAGGAAGGGTTTCTTTTTTATGGGGTTATGATTGATGATCTGGTATATTTAATATGATTTCATCCACTATCGTATAGGCATGCTACTAGCATATTTTTTATAGATTCCATCTATAGTAAAGGGAGGCTTAAAATGAATCCAGAAACCGATGACCCTAAACAAGTTGTTCTTCAGGTTGGAGGGGTATTAAAAAAAATCCGTAAAGAGAAGCATTTGAGCCTGGAAGATTTATCAGAATTATCCGGTGTGAGCAAGCTGACACTTGGAAATATTGAGCGTGGAGAAACCAACCCAACAATCGGGGTGCTGTGGAAAATTTCGAAATGCTTATCTATTCCACTCTTGGCGTTATTCTCAACCGAAAACAGTGTGAATCTGTCCAGAGCCGGGAAGGGACTCAGAATTGCCGGGGATAATAAAGAGTGGGTCATTGAGCCAATCTTTCAAAACGTAAGCAATGAAATTGAAACGTGTAGAGCTTATTTACAACCGAATAGCTCATACCATCCAGAGAAGCATCACCACAATACAACGGAAATTGTGACAGTAATGTCAGGAACCCTTTCCATCCATGTAAATAATGAGTCGTACACCTTGAACCAATATGATTCGATTAGTTTTAGTGCAGATGGCACACATTCCTATATAAACCAGTCTGACGAGCTTGTTGTGCTCCATATTATATTGAAATACGGGGTCTAAAAATCGATCCCCTGTATGTTCATAGACTACCACGACTATGACCCTTTATCGACCGAATGGTTGCTAGAGGGTTTTTATTGTATTATAATATACGATATTGGTTGAAAAGTATATTATAATATATTTTTCTTTGGTTTCGAATGAACTCCTGTATTCAATCTAATAGACAAAGAGGGAAAATAATGAGCACGCAAAAGATTAAATCAACTTCAAATGTTACTAGATCAGCAGTTTGGGTGGTTATTGTAGGGATCATATTTATTGCAGCTAATTTACGGGCCCCTTTAACCTCGGTGGGGCCTCTAGTTGGTCTTATTCGGGACGATGTTCATATTTCGAATACGCTGGCAGGTATGATTACCACGTTGCCCCTATTAGCTTTTGCACTTTTTTCTCCCATTGTTCCTAAATTAGGACGAAGGTTTGGCGTAGAAGTAATGATTCTAATTTCCATCCTCCTTCTTACTTTTGGGATTATTTTGCGTTCTCTCCCAGGAATCGCTACCTTATATATCGGTACTGCTGTTCTTGGGTTGGCAATTTCCGTTTCTAATGTGTTGTTGCCTAGCCTTATAAAGCGGGAGTTTCCTGGACAAATTGGTTTAATGACTGGTGTATATTCCATTTCTATGAATATATTAGGGGCAATCGCATCTGGCATTAGTGTTCCCATTGCAGTTGGATTAGGAGTTGGATGGCAAGGGGCACTGGGAATATGGGGCATTCTTAGTGTGGTATCCGTATTATTTTGGTTACCTCAAATGAAACGCCGCACTAGGGAAACAGCCACCGTTCAAAATCAATCGGCGGATAGTGGTGTGAATTTATGGCGTTCCGCACTAGCGTGGCAAGTAACCTTGTTTATGGGACTTCAATCTACGTTTTTCTATGTACTGATTACATGGCTACCTGAAATCTTAAAACAGCAAGGAACAAGTTCAGATCAATCTGGTTGGTTCCTATCCATTATGCAGTTAGCCTTGCTTCCCTTTACTTTTATCGTTCCGATTATCGCGGGGCGTATGTCCAGTCAACGTTCATTAGTTACGGTTACGGCAATTTTACTTTTCATGGGAACGCTTGGATTACTTTATGGAAGCGCGAATTTCATTGTTTGGTGGATCATCATGCTCGGAATTGGCGGAGGTTTTGCATTTAGTTTATCGATGATGTTTTTTGGTTTACGTACAGAGAATGCTCAACAGGCTGCAGAGCTATCCGGTATGGCTCAATCAGTTGGTTACCTACTTGCCGCAATAGGCCCGACCCTTTTCGGATATCTGCATGATGTAACGGATAGCTGGACGGTTCCCCTGCTACTTTTGGTCGGTGCGTCAATCTTGCTCTTTATATTTGGGCTAGGCGCAGCCAGAAATCGCTCTATTGGTTCAAAAGCGACATAAGCAAACCATTTCACAGGTATGGTGGCTTATTGCGTTGTGAAAGGCGTAAGATCTTTTACTTTTCCAACGTATAAAAACAGTCATTCACCATCTTGCCAGCGATTTCAGTGCTTTCGGGCACGATTTTATCCAGCTTCATTCCAGCCTTCTCCAAAACACGGCGTGAAGCGGCATGCTCTTCGGAACAAACAGCCGTAAATTTTTTGAAGCCAAATGTATCTACTGCAAAATCAAATACGCGTCTGATTGATTCCGTTGCATAGCCTTTGCCTTTGAATCCGTCCAGTATGATGAAGCCGACTTCCGCAGTGAGGGTTTCTCGGTTACGGGTGCAGATACTAATCAAGCCAACGTCGCTACCGGAGTCGGTTTCACGTATGATCCAGGTCAGCCAGTGGTTCGATTCGAGACTCCACGGAGCGAGTTCTTTCTCAAAGTTACGGCGGATATCTTCGTCACTCATGGTTGCTCCGATATGCTCCATCAGTGTCGGGTTGGAATAGATGGAGCGGATCAGCTCCCAATCGGGTAATGCCACTTTAGTGAGAGTCAGGCGTGCACTGAGAATTTGATTATTCATGGGGATTCTCCTTTGGGAATGGTAAGGAATATTTATAATCGTATACGCTGCTGCATGAGAAGGAAAGGGGGGATTACCAAGAGGCGGGCTGTTCATCAAAAAAAGCCGTCGACTTTTTCGACAGTCAAAAGAGTGCCTTGCATAGTCTATTTTGTGGGCAATAGCGTTATCGACTATAGATGTTTCGAAGCTCATTGATGTCGTTTTGGGTAGGAGTAGTGATTCTCGTTAACCAAGAGTTATTCATGATGGAGTGATCCGACCTATGATTTAGTCGTAGTACATGACCAATCTCATGAGTAGCCAAGGCTTCTAAATAAGCGGCGTTTCTGTTGCTTACTCTGTTCCATTGAATGACTGTGCCACCGGTAACTCTGGAGCCATTCGATTGCCACCAGCCAAATCCATCATACCCCCTTGCATAGCCTTCACCTAATGTAATGGGGGCGTTTTGTGTTGGTGTTAAGGAAACAATGCCTGTGTTGTTCCAGTTTTGTATGGCATTTTCATAGGCCTGTCTAAGAGCAGGGATATTCGTCGTAATGGTTACCTGATACGAAACCAAGACCTTGTTTTGATCGGTGGCAGGTGGGTTTCCGTTAATAAAAGCAGAAGCAACATAGTATTTCATGCCGTTTTTCTCGTAGAAGAACCATCTATTATCAGGGGAGCCTGTCCAATAGTCGGTTAGCGAGGTACCTCGGGTCCAACCAGAAAATTGTACTCGGGTATTTGGTTGAAGACTGTCGATGATAGCAGCAGAAGTAGTCGGTCCGGTACGGATATTGACAGGGATCGGTGCGGATACACCGCTAAAATCCACACGATATTCGGATTGATCCTGTGCGTTTGTCGGCGTAACAAAATATCCATTTACAAGAGTGACAAGAGTAATGGTGAGCAATAAAAGTTTACCCAATATTCGTTCTAACATCATGAGGCTCCTTTCCAAATAAGAGTTTTCATTGTTCCCAGTACAGTTCTCTGTGGACCTCCTTCTCATTTTTTTGATTACAAAAACAATTCCATTCCTACTAGTCCATCTCTTTTTAGTAATTTGAAATTGTTTTCCCAATGGTAAAATAAGCATCCAGTATTTTCAAGGCAGTTACGAAAAAATTAACAATTTATACCATATTTAAACTAACAAGAAAAGTAAAAAAGCTGATGTCGATTGAGTTTCGACGTCAGCTTGTGGACAGGATGCATGCCATGAGTCTAGCTATTGGGGAAGCGGTTTATCCTATTATTCTGATTAGTCTATAGGCGCTTGATCAGGTTCATTGTTCCCGATGACCTGACAACAATCCATCCGTCAGGAATAGGCGAGCCTAGCATCACCCATACCTCCTGACCAGAGGATGCGTTGTTCAGATTTTTAAGCAGGTTCATGGTTCCAGTACTTCTGATTACAACCCATCCGTCAGGCATAGGGGAGCCGAGCATTACCCAAACTTCCTGATTAGAAGAGGCGCTGTTCAGGTTTTTAAGCAGGTTCATGGTTCCGGTACTTCTAATCACGACCCATCCAGTTGGCATAGGGGAACCGAGCATTACCCAAACTTCGTAACCAGTCGGAGCGTTGTTCATATCTTTAATCAGGTTCATATTGCCGGAAGATCTGATGACGACCCATCCGGTTGGAATAGGCGAGCCGAGCATTACCCAGACTTCTTGACCAAATGCGGCATTTTTGATTATTGTTTTTGAGGAGGCTGGTGCCTTCTCCTGTGAAGGTAGAGCGGCCCCGTGGGCTGTTACAGCTAAGCTTGGTACGGCGACAACTGAGCTTAATGTCAGGATGATCAAGGCTTTTTTAAACATGAACATCAACCTTTCATGACAGAGGTAATGTAGCTCTGAAACGCTCATCGAGTGGATGCCAGAAGTTGCGGTACTCCATCAAAAATAGTAGATGGATATCATTGCTTCCCTCCAACAAAAGCTATATATACCATTTTATAGGATATATTTTCTTTTTACTTTAGGAGATATTGTCGAATGGTAGACAAATTAAAAAGCACCCAAAAAAGGTGCTTTCACTTCACGAAAGATTTAACGCGGTCTGGATATTTTGCTGATCCAACTGAATCTGCTCGGTAATATTCCATGGATGATACCAGCCACGCTCAATCATGTACAGGCTGATCTTTTCATGCAAATCGATTGCTTCTTCCAATTGCTTGGTTAGTATTTCCTTAATTTCTGGGGTGCCTGTTTCCGTCAGTGCCATCGCATAGTTCCGCACACCGCTCTTTGTGGAGATGAGAAAGTCCATGGCGATTACTTGATCCGTGAGGCCACCCATACCAGCTAAGCTTTGAAGAATGCCAGTCATTTGTTGTCCCCCTATGAATTTGCTTTTGTCAGTAGAGAGCTCAGTTCCTGGAGCTGTCTGGTGGATACGAGAACATCGTCAGCCAACAGCTGTCCCAACGTCTCATCGGAAACCAGGCCTTGCATTGTCTTGGACTTGGTCATGCAAATGGTTTTAAAAGTAGCAATTTCGTGTAGTTCAAGCTGTTCATGCAATCCGTAACTCATCGCAGCAGCACCCTCCTTCTCATTTCATCAAGGCTTCAAAACGACTTTTATGCAATTGTCTGTTTTGGTATCAAATACTTCGTAGCCACGCTTTGCTTCACTCAAGGGAATGACGTGCGTAATGATGTCGCCTGGATCGACTTTTCCGGTGGTAATGAGCTCGTACATATAAGGCATGTAGTGGATCACAGGAGCTTGTCCGGAACGTATGTTGACATTGCGTTGCATGATGTCTCCAAGAGGGAAGGCATTATAGCGCCCGCCGTAAACACCGGTAATTTGGATTGTGCCGCCTTTGCGAACTGCTTGGGAAGCGATGACGATTGCCCCCATGGCGCCTCCTTGCAGCTTCAAACCACTTGCCAGAAACTCCAGATCGGACATTTTTCCATCCATACCAACAGCATCGATGACAACATCAGCGCCACCCTTCGTGATTTCTTTCAGGTAGTTACCGATATTTTCCTTTTGCTCAAAGTTAACGATTTCTACGTTGTTTGTACGCTTCGCATGTTGCAGGCGGTAATCGATATAAT
This sequence comes from Brevibacillus brevis, assembly GCF_022026395.1. NCBI lineage: Bacteria > Bacillati > Bacillota > Bacilli > Caryophanales > Paenibacillaceae > Brevibacillus > Brevibacillus brevis. The sequence continues at coordinate 846,091 of NZ_CP041767.1, forward strand.
CAACCGCGATCACTCGTTTTGCACCTTTCAGCCAACAAAACTTTTGGGCGAGGAGGCCTACGGGGCCGCAGCCCAGAACAATCACGGTATCTCCGTTCTTGACACCAGCGTTATCTACGCTCCAATAGGCAGTGGGCATAGCATCGGCAATCAAGCATAGCTTTTCATCTTCTACTTCACAGTTTTCGGGGAGCTTGAAATGGGTAAAATTCGCAAAGGGCACCCGCAAATACTCCGCCTGCCCCCCAGGATAACCGCCAGTTGTGCCGGAATATCCGAAAAAACCACCCATATCGCCATTCTCATTTGAATTGTCACATTGGCTTTCTAAATCGTTTTTACAATAAAAGCATTCGCCGCAAGCAATCGTAAATGGAATGATGACGCGGTCGCCCTTTTTCAGCTTGGTTACACCGGGGCCTACCTCTTCAACAATACCCATTGGTTCGTGACCGATAATATAATCCTCTTGCAAATTGGGGATCATGCCATGAATTAAATGGAGATCGGACCCGCAAATGGCGGTGCTTGTCAATTTCACGATCATATCATCGGGCTTTTCAAGCTTCGGATCGGGCACCTCTTTTACCACTACGTTTTTAATGCCTTGGTAGGTAACGGCTTTCATCGATAAGTTCCTCCATCATTGGTGTTCATCTGGTGTCCGATCGAACATGCCTTTTCGCGAAGTATCTTCTGGGAAGAGATTCATTTGCCCGATTTGAATCGTTTCCAAGGCTGAGAGGTGGTCTAGTTGATATTGTTCATGAAGCTCGTAGGGATGGAACCATTTTTTACTGAGCATCAGTTCCGCGATTTCTTGATGAAGAGCAATTCCTTGGTGGAGCTGTTTCCGCAATATGGCTCTCGCTTCCGGAGTAACGGTTTCAGTTAGAGCGATGGCTGTGTTTCGGACGCCTTCTTTGGCTCGCATGAGGAAGTCCATAGCAAAAGTCATATCTGCCTTTTCCGGCATGTTTAATGCATTTATGGGATCTTGATAATCGTTGTTCATCAGATTTTCACCTTCAGTTTATGATGGGGGTCGGACGAGTTTGCGGGATCGGTGCCTGAAAGGGTGCGTTCTTGTAAATAGCCTGAAGCTCCGCGATTGCTTGCAAGGATTGCTCTACATCTTTTTGCATCAATGCTCGTAAATCCTGATCGAATACGATGCCTTGCATCAGCTTGGATTTGGCGAGGCAGAGTGTTTTAAAGTTAAGTACTTCATGAATATCCAGTGATTCATGGGCAGCCAGCGTCTGTTTATTCATGTACCATCCTCCTTTTGGGCGTTTTAACAGTTTTATTCTGTCCTATGTACTTCCTGGTATTCGAAAGAAGTTTCCGGGCGAGGTGGATTTTTTTGAATAGTCTGGACGTTGGGAGGTGTGTGTGCTACAAATAAAGCTAAGTTACATTTATAAAACCATTGGAGAAATTAATATCATGCGTTACGGTAAACAAAGGAGAGACGAGCATGGCAAAAGAGGAATATGCGATTGGGCTGGATCTGGGTGGGACAAAAATATTGGCTGGCCTGGTGGACCGTACTGGTCGATTGATTGCACGAAAGCAACTGCCTACGTACGCGGAAGAGGGAGAAAAGGCAGTAATTGAAAGGGTGTTGTCCGCCACGCACGATGTCCTGTCAACAAGCGGCATCAATTCCGAAGAAGTATGCGGGGTTGGAATCGCTTCCGCTGGTGTGATTAACAGCGATAGTGGCGAGGTCATTTTTGCGAGCAATCTGGGCTGGCGAAATGTTCCGATTGGCACGTTGATTGGGCAAAGATTCGGATTGCCTGCTCGACTGTTCAATGATGCGAATGCTGCGGCGGTTGCGGAGTGGCTATGGGGTGCAGGTGTCGGTACACGAAATATGATTTACGTCACAGTCAGCACAGGGGTTGGGGCTGGAATCGTTAGCGACGGACGTTTGGTTTCAGGTAGAGATGGAAGTGCGGGTGAGTTCGGCCATATCTCAATCGATTGGAACGGACCGCCATGCCGCTGTGGTAATCGTGGATGCCTGGAAAACTACGCTTCTGGTACTGCTATCGAAAACGCCGCCCGTCAAAAATTGGCATCTACGAAGGAGCCCGGTACCAATCGAATCCTTGTTGAAAAGGGAGAGCTGTCGGCAAAAGAGATCAGTGAAGCTGCGCTGGCAGGAGATCCATTTTTCGCGCAAATCGTAAAGCAAGCCGGGTTTTATTTAGGCATAGGAGCAGCCAATCTAATCTATATGTTTAATCCGGAGGTCATTGTCTTTGGAGGCGGGGTTATGAACGCATCTGGATTAATGCTTCCAGAAATCGAAAAGAGTATGAGAGATAGATCCATCTCTGGATTGGCGAATGAAGTGCGGGTGGTCACAAGCCAAATCGGGGTGGAGGCCGGGGTGATGGGAGCGGCAGGGGGAGTTTTTGAATCCAATTTTTAATTGAAATCCATATTGCAAAAATTAAAACAATTTTGTATCATTTTATTAATTACTCCACTGAAAAAATTAATTAATAAATGAGAACCAAGGAGGAAGACAGCATCATGGCAAAAGTGAGAGTTGCGGTGATTGGTGCAGGATCTATTTCAGACATGCACTTGCAATCGTACCAGCAAAACGAGCGTACAGAAATTCGTGCCGTCGTCGACTTCAACGAGGAGCGCGCTCGGGAAAAAGCTCAGAAGTACGGGGCCGAGACCTATTACAGCAAGCTTGAGGATGTTTTTGCAGATGAGCAGGTAGACGCAGTGAGTATTTGTACGTGGAACAACACGCACGCTGATATTGCCATTGCTGCCCTTAGGGCGGGTAAAGACGTGCTTTTGGAAAAGCCATTAAGTACAACAGTTGAAAGCGCTCTCCTGATAGAAAAGGCCGTAAAAGAAAGTGGCAAGCTGCTCCAGGTGGGCTTTGTGAGAAGGTACGATACGAATGCGCAATTGCTCAAGCAGTTCATCGATGCGGGCGAGCTGGGCGAGATTTATTACGCGAAGGCATCCTGTCTGCGTCGCTTGGGAAATCCGGGAGGCTGGTTCGCTGACAAGGACAGATCTGGTGGAGGTCCGCTGATCGATCTCGGGGTACATGTCATTGATCTGTGCTGGTATTTGATGGGCTGCCCAAAAGTAACGACCGTCAGTGGCAATACATACAACAAGCTGGGCAATCGCGCCAACGTCAAAAATCTTTCCTTTTACAAAGCCGCTGACTACGACCCTTCCCAAAACACTGTCGAGGATATGGCCAATGCACTCATTCGCTTTGAAAACGGAGCGTCTCTTTTCGTGGATGTGAGCTATACACTGCATGCAAAAAAAGACGAGCTGGCCGTCAAGCTGTACGGAGACAAGGGAGGCGCAGAGGTAGAGCCAGAGTTGTCCATCATTGCAGAAAAGCATGACACGATCCTGAATGTCAGCCCGCAGATGGATAAACTATCGTTTGATTTCAAGCGAGGCTTCCAAAATGAGATTGATCACTTTATCGCATGTATATTGGGTGAAAAGGAAACGCTTAGCCCAGTGCAGGACGGTGTGGAGATGATGAAGATTCTGTGCGGTATTTACGAATCAGCTGCGACCGGAAGAGAAATCGTATTTACCCGATAACCGGCAGGCTAGACCTATCCATGGACATCCAGATAACACCCATAGCGTACATGAAGACAAGGGGGAAAAGAAAATGAAAAAAGCATCGTTTTTGCGAACCGCATCCGTCTTACTTTTTTCAGTGGCTTTACTTTTCGGATGTTCCAGTGGCGGTGGCAATGGTAGTGGAACTCCTGCAGCTTCCAATGGGGGGACAACGACGGGAGCGCCGCAAAAGGATCAGATGGTCATCGCCGTAAACGAAAACTTCATCACGATGGACCCGCAAAATACAGGGGATGCACTGTCATCAGGTGTCCAAAGCGCGATGTTCGAAGGGCTTTTGATTTACGACAAGGATTTGAAGCTCATGCCGGGTTTGTCGACTGAATATTCGGTGAATGAAGATGCAACAGAGTACACCTTCAAGCTCCGGCAAAATGTAAAGTTCCATGACGGCACACCTTTCAATGCCGAAGCAGTCAAAATCAACTTCGACCGGATGAGTAACAAAGACAACAATCTGAGAGCTTATCGGAACTACAAATACATCAAGTCCACAGAGATTGTCGACGAGCACACAGTAAAAGTGACGCTGAACCAGCCGTTTTCCGCGATGATCAACAAGTTCACGACCGGAATCATCAGCCCGGCGGCTCTGGAGAAGTACGGCAAAGACATTACCAAAAATCCAGTCGGTACAGGTCCATATAAATTCGTGGAATGGGTACAGGGTGACCATCTGACGGTAGAGCTTAATCCGGATCACTGGAACAAGGGAGCTGCCAAGGTCGGTAAAATCGTCTACAAACCCGTTCCTGAAAACGGTTCCCGCGTAGCCATGCTGAAGACGGGTGAAGCCGATGTCATCTATCCGTTGCCAGAGCAGCAAGTAGAGACACTGAACGGTGAAGAGGGAGTAAAGGTAGAGCGCACACCTTCCACTATCACCCGGTATGTTTCGATCAATATGCTGAAAAAGCCGTTTGATGATCCACGCGTTCGCCAAGCTATCAACCATGCAGTCGATAAAAACGCGTTCATAAAAGTCGTGAAATCCGGGTATGGCGCACAACTGGAATCCGTGATGTCCCCGACGATTGCCCACTATGCGAAGCAAGGCGCGTATGAATACAACATCGAAAAAGCGAAGCAGCTTTTGAAAGAAGCAGGCTACGAGAACGGCTTCACTACCGATATCTGGGGCAATACGAACTCGGATACGATGAAGGGCATGCAATTCATTCAGCAGCAGTTGCAAAAGGTCGGCATCACCGTTGAAGTGAAATCGATGGAAGAAGCCACGCTATCCGATGAAATCTACGGCATCAAGTCGCCAGAAGAAGCGAAGATGAACATGTGGTACGTAAGCTGGTCCTCTGCTGATCCAGACAATGCGATGCGTTCGTTGTTTAGCAGCGAGAACTTCCCGCCTGCGGGAGCGAACACGGCTTTCTACAAAAATGACCTTGTCGACCAAAGCATCAAGGAAGCGACACAATCGTCAGACCAAGACAAGCAAAAACAATTGTATGGCGTCGTGCAAGAAAATGTGTTTAAAGATGCACCATGGATTTTCCTCGCAGTCGATGAAATCTTGTACGGAAAACGCGCGAACGTGAACGGTGTTTATATCACACCAAGTGGCGGCATCTATGTAAGGGAAGCGGCGTTCCAATAATACTTGAAGCAGCGTTCGGGCATTGTCTGCCGCTGGGCGCTGCTTTTCTTCTAGGAGGAACCGTACCATGTTCCGTTATATCGTGAAGAGACTCATCGAGATCATCCCGATTATTTTTGTTGTGTCGTTGCTCATTTTCTTCTTTATCCATCTGGTTCCGGGTGACCCTGTTCGCTTGGCGGCGGGAAAAGAAGCGACCTTGGAAGAGATCGAGCGGGTGCGTCAGGAGCTGGGCTTGGATAAGCCATTGCTTACCCAGTACGTCAATTACATGCAAAACCTGCTGACAGGAAATTTGGGACACTCATTGAAGACGGGGCTTCCTATTAGTGATATGTTTGAAAACCGTTTTTCCGTAACGATGACGTTGACACTTATGAGCCTGGGTTGGGCCTTGGTGCTCGGATTGCTGATTGGGACGATCTCTGCTGTTTTCCGCAATAAATGGCCGGATTACGTAGGAATGCTGACGGCGATATCCGGTATTTCCTTGCCTGGATTTTGGCTGGGGCTCATTCTCATACAGGTTTTTTCTGTCACGTTGGGCTGGTTTCCCACAGGTGGGGTCGAGAGCTGGAAGAGCTACGTGCTTCCTTCGTTAACCTTGGGAGCTGGAATCATGTCGATGCTGGCTCGTTTTACACGTTCCTCCCTGCTCGAAACATTAAAGGAAGATTTTATTCGAACAGGTCGGGCAAAAGGGTTGAAGGAATCTGTAGTCGTTCGCAAGCACGCCCTGAAAAACTCGATGATTCCGGTCGTGACCATCGCCGGATTGCAATTCGGCTTTCTCTTGGGCGGATCGGTTGTCGTGGAGACGGTGTTTAGCATTCCAGGTATGGGGCGTCTGTTGATTGATTCCATTGCTTTTCGCGATTATCCGGTCGTACAGGCAGTCATCTTGTTGTTTTCACTGGAGTTCATTCTCGTGAATCTGCTGGTAGATATTTTGTATAAGGCACTGAATCCGAAAATCCGTTATGACAGCTAATGGCAAGGAGGTGACGTAAATGGAGGTAGTAAAAGAAATCGGGCATAACGTAGCGGTTTCCAACAAAAAGAAATCAAGAGCCCGCGAGTTTTGGAAGAAGTGGAAGAAGCAAAAGACAGCTTTCTGGGCGGGGTTTTTTATCTTGTTTTTGTTTGTCATCGCGTTGTTTGGCCCGTGGATCGCGCCTTATGATCCGTACGAGCCGAACTATGATGTGACGTTGCAGACTCCTTCCATGCAGCATTGGGCAGGGACAGATGAATACGGTCGAGATATTTTGAGCCGTATCATCGTAGGAACGGGAATCTCTCTTGGCGTCAGCTTTTCTTCTGTGCTGGTCGGTGCAGTGGTTGGAACGGTATTCGGTTTGATTAGCGGATATTACGGCGGGTGGATGGATCGCCTCATCATGCGGTGGAGTGACGTCATGTTCGCCTTTCCTGATTTGCTGCTGGCAATCGCCATCGTTGCAATTCTCGGTCCGGGATTAACGAATGTCGTCGTAGCGGTAGCGGTGTTCAGTATTCCATCGTTTGCGCGTTTGATCCGGGGCAATACATTGGCTGCCAAGGAAGCGGTGTTTGTAGAAGCGGCGCGGTCCATGGGGGCAAAAAGCAGCCGAATTATGTTTCGTCACATCTTTCCAGAGACCGTCTCCAGTATGATCGTCTTTTTTTCCATGCGAATCGGTACCTCGATCTTGGCAGCATCCAGTCTCAGCTTTCTCGGTCTGGGAGCCGCGCCCGAGAGTCCCGACTGGGGGGCGATGCTCAGTATGGGTCGTGACTATCTCGCCACTTCTCCTCATGTGGTCATCATTCCAGGGATTGCGATCTTTTTGACCGTGCTGGCGTTTAACCTGGTTGGGGACGGCCTGCGCGATATTTTGGACCCGAAAACGAAGAACTAAACGAGGGAGATGGGGCAGATGAGTGAGAACATCATGGAAGTAAAGCATCTGCAGACGCAATTTACGAGAGACAACCAGAAGACAGTCGTCCTCGACCATGTCAGCTTTCATATAAAAAAAGGCGAGGTGCTTGGACTGGTTGGCGAATCGGGCTGCGGCAAGAGCGTGACTTCCTTGTCGATCATGCGCCTGTTCAAGGACACTACTGGTGAGATTACCAATGGCGAGATTGTTTACAACGGTACGAATTTGCTCTCGATTTCGGAGAGTGATATGCGCCGTATTCGCGGAAAAGAAATCTCGATGATTTTTCAGGAGCCGATGACCTCGCTCAACCCGGTGATGAAAATCGGAGAGCAATTAATGGAAGCCATTCGTTTGCATCTCGGCTATTCCGACCAAAAGGCGCGAGAACAAGCAGTGAGCATGCTGACAAAGGTGGGGATTCCGCGCCCGAGCGAAATCATGGGTGAGTATCCGCATCAGCTCTCAGGCGGTATGCGGCAGCGCATTATGATTGCGATGGCGATGTCCTGCAATCCTAACCTGTTGATTGCCGATGAGCCAACGACGGCACTCGATGTCACGATTCAAGCACAAATCCTCGACGTAATGAAGCAGCTTCAGGCTGACGAGCATATGTCGATGCTATTGATCACGCATGATCTGGGCGTCGTGGCAGAGATGTGCAACCGTGTCGTGGTCATGTACGCAGGGCGTGTCGTGGAGGAAGCATCTGTTTACGACTTGTTCGACGAACCCAAGCATCCGTATACAAAAGGCTTGATCGGCTCCGTCCCCAAAATCGGGCAAAAGCGCGTGCGGCTGGATTCGGTTCCGGGCAACGTACCGACACCAAACAATATGCCGAAGGGCTGCAAATTCGCTCCGCGCTGCAGGGATGTCATGTCTGTCTGTTGGGAAAAGGAGCCCGCCATAACGACGGTGGGAGAGGAACGTTCTTGCCGCTGCTGGCTCTATCAAGAGGAAGGTAGGGATGTTCATGTCTAACTCACTGGTCGTGGTAGACGGTATTAAAAAAACGTTCCCGATTGATAGCGGTCTGTTCAGCAGCAAAAAAAGCGTAAAGGCAGTGAATCACGTTTCGTTCGAGATCAGGGAAGGCGAGACGTTCAGTTTGGTCGGAGAGAGTGGCTGCGGCAAGTCGACGACAGGGCGCTTGGTTACACGGCTTTTGTTGCCAGATGAGGGCAAGATTTGGATCAATGGCGAGGAAATCTCCAAGATGAACGAAACAAAGCTGCGGGAAGTGCGCAAGCAGGTACAGATGGTTTTTCAGGACCCGTACGCCTCACTGAATCCGCGGATGAAAATTCGCGATGTGGTAGCAGAGCCTCTTCTCATTCATACGAAGCTGTCTGCCCAAGAGCGTGATCGGATTGTCGCAGAAATGCTCGAGGTCGTCGGGCTCTCCAGCTATCATGCGGAGAAATTCGCCCATGAATTCAGCGGAGGGCAACGGCAGCGCATCGGAATCGCTCGCGCCTTGATTTTGAAGCCGAAGCTAATCGTCGCGGATGAGCCAGTCTCTGCTCTCGATGTGTCGATTCAATCGCAAATCTTGAATTTGCTAAAAGATTTGCAGGAAGAATTTCATTTGACCTATTTGTTTATTTCCCACGATTTGAGCGTGGTGGAGCATATTAGCGACAAGATCGGCGTGATGTATTTGGGGAGTCTCGTAGAATCCGGCCCGAAGGAAACAATTTTTGCCAATCCCCGGCATCCGTATACAAAAGCGCTGCTCTCTTCGGTTCCGATTCCTGATCCACGGGCGAAGCGGGAGAGGATCATTTTGCAGGGAGATGTGCCGAGCCCGGTGAATCCGCCGTCAGGTTGTCTGTTTCATACACGATGTCCGTTCGTGATGGATATATGCAAGACGACACCTCCAGCATTGAGGGAAGCGGCAGACGGAGATCATTTTGTCGCTTGCCATTTGTGACTTGAATAAAAGGGATGGTTACATGCGTAGGACGGGTGATTTAAAGCTGATCCAGGAACTGAATCGCTCCATCATATTCGATACGATCCGTCATTACGGGCCCATTTCCCGGAGTGAAATAGCGAAGCGGAACAAACTGAGTCCTACTACCGTGACCTCAGCTGTCAGTGAGTTGATTCGTGACGCGTTCGTATCCGAGGTGGGAACAGGGGAGTCAAATGGCGGACGCAAACCGATATTGATCCAGTTTTCTCCTGATAGCCGTTTTCTGATAGGCATCTCGATCTCTGGCTCGAAGATTACGATTGCCGAAATGAATCTGGAAGCCGCGGTCAAACGAAAGGAAGTTCACTCGATCAAGCCGTACCAAGGGGAGAGTATCCTTGCTTTTTTGCTGGAGGTTATTGAGCAATTTTTGCGTGGAGCCGCGAGTCTGGAGACATGTATGGGAATCTCGATCGTCACTCAAGGTATCGTGGACTCGGTTCATGGAGTGATTCGCTACAATACGAAGCTCCGCTTGCAGAATTCTCCTGTTAAAGAAATGATCGAGCGGAGGTTCCAGTTGAAAACATGGCTGGATAACGACACGAATGCGTACTTGCTAGCCGAGAAGACCATCGGGGATTTCAGTCATTATCAAAACATGCTGTACGTCACAATTGGGGATGGATTGGGAGCCAGTATTTTGATGAACGGTGCCATCTACAGGGGCTTTAAAGGCGGGGCCGGTGAGTTCGGTCACACCACGATTGATCGGGCAGGTGTGCGGTGCGACTGCGGAAATGTTGGCTGTCTGGAAAATTACGTGAGCTGGCCAACCATTTACTCCAAGCTCGTCTCCTCGCTTGCGAAAGGAAAAGCGAGCCGCATCTCTGATTTGGTGGAGCAGGATGTTGGCCGGATTACTCCTGCGGTGTTTCGTCAGGCGTTGGCAGAGCAGGACCCGCTTGCCATCAGCATTTTGGAGGAAACCGCTTCTTATTTGGCTTCGGGGTTGGTTAATCTGATTCATTTGTTCAATCCGGAGGTCATTATTCTAGGCGGTGAGATTGCCTTCGAAAATGAGCTGTTGATCGCCAAAGTAAAAGACTACGTGGGGGAATATGCGCATGGAATCCTGACGGAGGAACTGGAGATTCGGCCGAATTCGTTGGGTGAAAATGTAGAGGTCGCAGGAGCTGCCGCTGTTTTATTGCAGGATACCTTTCAGTTTTCGCTATAAGAGAGGGAGCGGGATCATGGTAAAAGTTGTAGTCGCAGGGGAAGCGGGAACAAGCGTCAAAGAATCGCAGGCTTGGCTTCGGATCAAAGAGGCAGAGATTGTAGGTGTGGCCGACAGCTTGTCTTCTTTGCGCGAAATCTTGCAGGGAACAAAAGTGGATATCGTGGATATTGGCTGGGTTGCGGACAGCGCTGACCCATGGGTGACGCTTGCGGCCCAGGCGGGAAAGCATATTTTATGCGCAGACGGTACTGCTCTAGGACGTGATGGAATCAGTTTGTGCGATCAGTATGATATCGTGCTGCAATTCGCCAATACACTGCGTTTTGCTCCGGAATACGAGCAAGCACAGGAGCAAATAAAGAATGGGGCAGTAGGCAAAGCAGGCGTCATTCGCTTGCGAAGAGGTGCTCCTCCATCATCCCGGAATGCCGACAAATGCATTTTTCAAGCGCTTGGAATAGGTGAATTCGACTGGCTGCGCTGGACGTTCGGCGAGGTTGAGCGAGTGATGGCGCGAGAGGTCAAGCACATAAATGAGTCAGGACAGATCGTCCATTATGCGTTAGTCATGCTTCGAATGGCAGGCGGGGCAATTGCGCATGTAGAGCTATCTTGGGCCGAGGAGACAGAACATGGTTCCTTTGAGCTTACCGGTGATCAAGGTATGATTGCCCATGATAGCCGGGAAAGCACCCCCATTCGCTGGAGTCGGGGAGAGCAGTTTCTTTCGACAACATTCCTACGGATGGATCTGATGCAGCGACAGCGGGAGCATTTCGTTCGCTGTGTACAGAAACAGGAAGTACCACGTCTGCATTCTCGAGATCTGCTCGCGGCTCTCGATATCGCTTCGGCGGCGAGAGAATCGGTCAGGACGGGACAACCTGTGAGTCTCATGCTTGGAGGTGGCGAAGGATGAAAGTAGGAATTATCAGCTTCGCCCATATGCATGCCCATAGCTACGCTACTTATTTGCAGAAGCACCCGGATGCGCAGCTGATAGCAGTCTGGGATGATGATTCTCGCCGTGGAGAGGAAGTGGCCACTGCCTACCAGCTTAATTTTTATCAAGATCTGCATGCCTTTTTGCAATCCGGTATCGACGCGGTCATTGTTTGCTCGGAAAATGCCAAGCACAAGGAGCACGTGATTGCGGCAGCGCGAGCGAAAAAGCACATTCTCTGCGAAAAACCAATTGCCACTGAGATTGCGGATGCACGCGAAATGATTCAGGTTTGCAAAGAGGAAGGTGTCATGCTTCAGGTTGCCTATCCTGTCCGATTTGCACCCGTGATGGAAAGTGTCAAGCAGATCGTTCAGTCGGGTGCTCTTGGAGACATTCTCGCCATCGATGGCACGAACCACGGACAAATGCCAGGTGGCTGGTTCATTGAAAAGGAGCTGTCTGGCGGTGGGGCAGCGACGGATCACATCGTCCATCTGATGGACCTCGTCCGATGGATGCTCCAGGACGAAGTAAAAAGCGTCTACGCTGAGCTGGACACACGTTTTTACGAGTTGGAGGTAGAGGATTGTGGACTGGTTTTTGTGGAAATGGAGTCTGGCGTAATTGTTGGAATCGATCCGAGCTGGTCGAGGCCGAAGACGTTCCCGACGTGGGGAGATGTGATGATGCGGATTGTCGGCACCAAAGGCACGTTGGAAATCGATGTCTTCAAGCAACACGCGCTCTATTACAATGACCGCGATTCGAAGCTGCAAAATCTGCCTTGGGCTGTGGATATGGATGAACGGCTTATATCTGATTTTGTGCAAAATGTCATGGAAAGCCGACCTCCGTCTATTACAGGAGAGGATGGACTGCGGACGCTAGAAGTGGTGAAGGCAGCCTATGAATCTCATCGTCTCAAGCAAGCCGTGACTATCAACAAGGTGCATTTCTCATCATGATGAGCTGTAGCCTTTCTATACAAATAAATCAAACGAGGTGGAACGGATGAAAATTGGATTGAGCACTTACAGTCTACTGACAGCAATCCGAGCTGGGGAAATGGATGTACTGGATGTCGTGCAATGGATCGCGGATAACGGCGGTGAACACATGGAAATTGTGCCGTACGGTTTTACACTAGTTGATAACTACGAATTGGCAGACGCTGTTCGGGATAAGGCAAAAGCGGTAGGGATTGAGCTGTCCAACTACTCGATGCCGACCAACTTTATTCAACCAGACGAAGAAGCCTTCGAAGCAGAAGTCGCACGTGTAAAAACACATGTCGATCTGCTGCACCGCATGGGTATCAAGCATATGCGCCACGACGTGTCTGCTTTTACTGTTCCCGTAGAGGAGACGACGATCGAATACTTTGAAAAGCATTTGGCTGAGATGGTTGAGGGCAGCTGTCGAATCGCTGATTATGCCGCGCAATTCGGAATAACGACGACAATCGAGAATCACGGCTGGCTGGTGCAGGCAAGTGATCGTGTGCAGCGTGTCTTGCATGAGGTCAATCGCCCGAATTTCAAAACAACGCTCGATATCGGAAACTTCATGTGCGTGGACGAAGCTTCGGTGGTTGGTGTGCAAAAAAATCTGCCTTATGCTTCGCTCGTCCATTTTAAAGATTTCTACTTCCGTCCGTCCTACCATGACCCAGGCGCTGGCAAATGGTTCAAGACCGTGAATGGCAACTTCCTGCGTGGAGCGATAGTCGGACAAGGCGACATCAACATACGCGAAGTCGTCAAGCTGGTCAAGCAGTCCGGCTATGATGGCTATATCACGGTTGAGTTCGAAGGCATGGAGGAGTGTCGAGAAGGTTCCAAGATCGGGATGGACAACCTGCGACGTTTTTGGGACGAGGCGTAAAACGGTAGTGGAAAAACGGCATTTGGGGAGCCCCGAACTGCCGTTTTTTCTTTGGGCCAAAAAAATAAAACACCTCTCCCTTATGAGGAGAGGTGTTGAAGACATTAGAAGGATTGCGAAGTTTTAGGATTCGCACCGTATTGGTTGTCTCCTTGGCTGTCTTGGCACAAGAATACGATCAAAATAATAGCACCGATAAAAGGAATTAATCCAAGAAGGACCCACCAACCACTTCTTCCTGTATCGTGCAATCGGCGAACAGTTACGCCCAAACTAGGCAGTAATACTGCTAGTGAATAAATCATGCCCAAAACAGATGCTGTACCAATTAATGAGTCTACGAGAGCAATTACCAGAGATACGATGATGTTGAACAAAGTGAACATCCAATATTCTTGACGTCTAGCTCTTCCTGTAAAAGCGACGTATTTTTTCAATACGCTTGTATACCAATGCATGATAATTTCCCCCTTTCTTCTAAATTTTGACACACTTCGATATTTTATCACTAAACCAAGGGGATTAGAACCATATTCTGTTAAGTTTCCCTGATGCTATTGAATCAATTTTTGATAGGACAAAAGTAGCGGGTATTTATGAACGAGATGGAGGAAAAAGTAAGACCAAACGAGTTTTGGATGCTACTACAGGGGGAAATGACGCTTGGAACAAAAAACAGAACAAAACGTTACGCTGCATGGCTTCAACAATTTGACCAAGTCACTCAGCTTCAACATGTACGACATCTGCTACACCAAAACAAAAGCGGAACGGGAAGCGTATATCGAATACATAGATGAACAATACAATGCAGAGAGATTGACGAATATCCTAAAAAACGTGTCGGATATTATCGGCGCACATGTACTGAATGTCGCCCAACAAGATTATGTACCTCAAGGCGCGAGCGTCACTTTTCTTGTATCCGAGGGGCCGGTCGTAGAAGTCCCTAATGAATCTTATGAGGAATCTCCCGGGCCTTTACCTGAGAATGTAGTGCTACAGTTGGACAAGAGCCATATTACGGTTCATACGTACCCAGAGTACCATCCAACAGAGGGCATCAGTACATTCCGGGCTGATATCGACGTGTCGACTTGTGGCGAAATTTCTCCGCTCAAAGCACTCAATTATTTAATTCGTTCGTTTGATACAGACCTGATGACAATTGATTACAAGGTGCGGGGTTTTACCCGGGATATACATGGATACAAGCTGTTTATCGATCACGACATCAGTTCCATCCAAAATTATATTCCCGAGGAAATTAAGGACTTGTTCCACATGATTGATGTGAATGTGTACCAGGATAATATTTTCCATACCAAATGCAAACGCAGGGAATTTGATCTGAACAATTATTTGTTTGGATACACGAAGGATAGGCTGACACCGGAGGAGCAGGAGGATATTGCGAAGCAATTGCAAATAGAGATGGACGAGATTTACTATGGGAAAAATTTTGTGAATTAAGGAGGAAGCCTTCTCAGATTGAGGAGGCTTTTTTCGTAGCTGTAGTGGGGGGAAGAACATTTCCAGTCTACGCTTCGGCCTCCGCCCCGCAAGGGATTCACTGTCCGCTCCGAAATTCCCCGCCATTCATTCCTACGCTAAGTAGGGCTCCAGAGGCGCTTGGAAAAGATCATCTCCCTCAAAAGACCCCCAGACATAACTGCCAAAAAGGTTTAATTCCCCGAAATAATCTTCAGCTGTTCGAAAGTCATGTGGCATTGCTTCTCCCGACCTCAACGGTTGGAGGTTTATGTTCTTTTATCTTGTCGAAGAGTTGGATTAAGATAGTAGGCCCGAATCTCTTCCAGCGTTTTTCTAGCAGGTTGCACGAATTCGCGATCCCAATCTTCCGGAGGGGAATCCAGCGAAATCCCCTTTTCCTGTAAGGTTCGAAACAGCTCCTTATCCGCTTGTGTAGGGATCCACCACGTGTAGACGGGATTCGTTTTGCCATTGAGCAACGATTCGAACATAAATTTCACATAGCTAGCTGTAGAGAGTTCGCCGTAATTGACGTCGAATTCAGGCTCGGGAGCCGGATAGTCCTCTGGATAGCGGAACGGGCCAAAGTGAATGGAAATACCGAGAAAGCCGACGGGTGGAATGTTGTTTCCGTACCCGGGAAGGGAGAACGGCAGATCAGCTGCGAAGTGCAGACGAATCATGACAGAGTTGATGAATTGCCGTTCGAAGAAACTTTCTTTTTGCCAAATGCCGAGCTCTCGTGAAAGAGTATCCCAGTGAATAATGGACGTATTGTGCGCGAGCCAGAAGGCGGACGACATCTGTTCAAACGTTTTGTAAAACTCCTCGTCGTGATCATGGAACGGATCGAGAATGTCAAACAGGCTGAAGCACCCGTGTTTTCTTCTCCATTTTTGCGCGATGATCAGAAAATCAATCAATCGTTGGATCCGCAGCTCCGGGCTGCTCTCATTATTGGCAAACAGATACGTCGCTTCTATCAAATCAGCAGTGAAGTTGCCGTTAACAAAATCCCAGTAATTGATTTCGCCAGCTTCTACACGTTCTTCGTTAATCCGCTTCGTATCCGTTTCCCATCGCGCAAAGGTGGCGACATCAATGCCGAAATAAAGCTCAGGCAGGAGGTCGCTAAAAATATGGAAACGATAAGGGCTGGACTGCTGGAACCAAGTTTTGATGAAGTCCAGGCGAGAAGAGGGAGATATGACTGCGGCCCGCTCCACATAGTTCGCTTTGGCAACCGTTGACTCGAATTCCTCAACGGATGAGGCGATTGCCACGAAAGGGGCCGCTGAGGTCAAGAAGTCCACGCCGTCTTCATCGTTGTCGTATTGCACAATGATGTGCTGGAAGGTTGCCTCAGCCAAGGGAGATAAAACGAGCTGATTCCAACGGTGCGGGGTTGTATCGTCTATGGCGCCGATGACGACGACAGGTTTGTCCGGTTCCCCGCGAAAAGAAATAGAAGCCCCGTTTTGGACGACGATCTTGTTTTGGCAGCGTACGTTGATGGATGTACCTGCTTCAAAGCTGATGGAGGTCCCAGCAGCTATGATGGCATCCTCTGGTCCGATCATGTACGGACCATTTTCTGCGGAAAATTCCTCCGATTGATGGATGATTCCCGATAGGCGTTTGTACTTATCCACATGCAGTTGGTAGGTGTGCTGCGGGTCCGGATCAGGTCCAATCGTCAGCTGCACGTAGTAAAGGCCATCTTCCTCCGGAAAAAACGGAAGGATGATGGGGGCGTTCGGACTATATTCAGCTTCTGCAAGTTTTGTTCGATGGATGTCATAGATTCTGATGGTAGTCAAAGGATGCGTCAGGTTACTCATATGGATTTCAATAGCGTCTGTAGAAGCAAGAAAGAGCTTGTACATCTCCACCTTAGCTTCAAGGTTAGGAGAAGCTTTTCGGATGCGTTTGTCCGTTTCCAAAATCGATGTATACGAGCTGACGGTCATGTAAAACAGGCTCCTATCAAAATGGTGTAGGTATAATGGAATAGTCCACTAGTAATTGACGCCTGAATATGGAAAAAGTTTTGAGTTTTGCAGGGGCTTTTGGTCTAGGAAATAAGAAAAAGGATAGGGGTCAGATGAGTTCTGACGATCCTATCCTTTGTTTCTTCCATTATAGATGTTCTTATTTTCCACCAGCCTGCGTGAGCATTTCGATCATTTCTTTGTAGCCATGCTTCTTCGCATGTCCCAGAGGCGTCACACCATCGTGATCAGCGAGATTGACATTGGCATTGTGCTCGATCAGCAGCTTAACGATTTCCTGATGCTTCTTGCCACCATCGCCCAAAATCACTGCTTCCAAGAGAGCGGTCCAGCCCAATCTGTTGACATGATCAATGTTGACATCGGAGGTGGTGAGCAGTTCCTTGACGATCTCGACATGTCCACGATCAGCCGCAGGAATCAAGGCCGTTCCGCCAAAACGGTTCGTAATGGTAGTGTCGGCACCTGCTGCTATCGAGGCTTTTACGAATGCGAGCTGGCCTGCTGCGCTAGCGAAGAGCAAGGGATTGTCTAAGTTGTTGTCTCGGATGTTGACGTTGGCTCCGCGTTCAACCAACAAGTTGAAAACGTCTAGTTGACCGGAGTGGACCGCGATCATTGCAGAGGTCCGGCCCCTACTATCGGTGGCGTCAATATCCGCGCCTTCTGCAAGCAGCCTCTCAATCGCTGCTTTGTCTCCTTGACTGGTTGCTGTCAATAAGGCTTGATTCAGCTTATCCATTTCAACTTTCACCGCCCGGGTTGCTTGCTGCTCGCCACTCGTCAGGATGGTATTCCAATTCATTTCACACCCTGACAGAATAATGACGGCGGTCAAAAGACCTGCATACAGCACAGCGAGCCCACACCTTTCTTTTGATTTGGATACCTGCATCACACAAAAGAGGTAGTTCATAAAGTCAGTTTTTGAACACTTACAAAGACTACTCGACTGTCAGCTCGGCAGAAGATTTGCCAGCCCAATCGCCGACAGGTGTTACCGTGTATGTGGTACCTGCTTTCAGTTTACCATCTTGCTGGATGTCAAACACGCCTGTTGTACCTTTGCGGCTGGAATATTTGTACGTCGCCAGCAGTTTTTCTCCGTCTGCACTAGTGAGTTCTACGCTGCGTCCGGAGAACAGCTCGTCACCCGGGTCCTCTGTGAGGGAAACGGTGATAGAAGTTTCATTAACTGCTTTGGCTTCACTAATTTCGAGCGGAGCGATTTCTTTTGCGACGAAGGTTGGATTTGCGATATTCGCCCAGTCGGACGTAATGGTGTACGTAACGCCTGGAGTCAGGACTTGGCCTTCTGGGAGACGGAATTTAATTTCTTGCTTGCCGTCTGTTGATTGTGTGAAAGGCACGTACTTCGCTACGATTGGTTGTCCCCCTTCCGGTGTAATGATCACTTGTCTTGCTTGCATGGAAGAAATGATTTGATACGTTTTACCGTCTGCACTGTTGTTTTGATCCAGCACCAATGCATTTGCACCGCGCCCTCCACTGTAGGCAGAGATGACATATCCGTAATCAATGACACCATTTGCTCGCAGGGACTCGACTTCAAACGTGTCGTTTGTTACTTGTCGCACTTCTGTCATGTCGATCTTGGTTGCGTTACCTGCGAATGTGCCCGCCTTTTTCCCTTTGTATGTCAGGGTGTAGGTGGTTCCTGGCTTTTGAACCGAGGTCGGCACGATGTAGGTATTGGTAGAACCTGTTTTCAGACGTGGCATATTGGTCAGTGTCAGCCCATCGCTAAAGACAAAGTCTTCTTTTGCTTTGGCAAATGCTTCGTTTTCTGCTGTCAACGTAGCGTCGAAAGTCACAATCAATGTAATTTCGTTCAAGGATTGTACGCTCGTGATGGTTGCTTTATCAGAAGGGATTGCCTGGCGAGCCACATTCAACAGATAAGCGGCTTCACCGCGCGTAACGTTGCTGTCTGCGGAGAAGAAGCGTTCCGCCCAGTAGTTAACCGACTTCACATCACGTTTGAGCGCTTTTGCGACGATTTGCACGAATTCAGCATCTGTTACGGTTCCGCGTGGATCAAATTGGCCATCTTTTGCTTGCATGATATCGAGGGATACCAGATCAACCGCGTATTTATAGAACCAGTCATTTGCTTTCACATCCGTAAACGTTACGGATTTATCTGTTTTGCCGCCTTGCAAGCCAAAGGTGTGTGCGACCATTTTTGCCAGCTCGGCACGCGTAACTTGATTGTGAATGTTACTGCCTTGCATGACTTTCAGCTTGGAGAGTTCAGTAACGGCTTGTTGAATTTCTTGTGCATTCAGGGGAGTGGAAGCCGCTTGTACGTTTAATGCAGCGTAAGGAAGGGATGCTGTGCCCATAACAGTTGCGAGCATCATGATCGCGATTTTATTGGAAAACTTTTTCATTAGTTGGTCCTCCTTTAGATTGGTTGAATGGGTGTTGCTTGACTACCTGTAGGATAGTCGAGAGACCTAAACTGCCAAGAAACAAGAGATTAATAGAATCTAAAAAGGTTCTTAAAAAAAGATAAACTGACCTTTATCGAAAAAAATCCTCCAGCTTTGACGTAGAGCGGAAAATCCGTCCTCGTTTTCACTGAAGGTTTTTGTGATGATTATGGTATACACGTTTACGCTTAGACAGTAAATCGGTAACCGGCACCCCAGACAGTCTCTATGTACTGCGGATTGGATGGATCGACTTCGATTTTTTCCCGCAGCTTGCGAATATGCACCGTAACGGTCGCGATATCTCCGCTGGAATCCATGCCCCAGATTCGTTCGAACAGTTCATTTTTGTTAAAAACCCGATTCGGGTGAGTCGCTAGAAATTCAAGCAGATTGAATTCTCTTGTCGTGAATATAACTTCCTGATTGCGTACATAGACTCTCCGCGATACTTTGTCGATGACGAGACCGCGAATGTGAATTTCTGCGTTCGTTGGTTGGATTTGTCGGGCTGTCAAACGCTCGTATCTTGTCAGATGGGCTTTGGCTCTGGCTACTAATTCGCTGGGACTAAACGGCTTTGTAATATAGTCATCGGCACCGAGATTAAAGGCGCGGATTTTATCGATCTCTTCTTTTTTGGCGGAGACGATCAGGATCGGCACTTCCTTGACTTGTCTGATCTGGCTGCACAATTCGAAGCCGTCCATGCCCGGAAGCTGCAAATCAACGATGATCAAACTGTAGTCGCCATTGATGGCAAGCGGCAAGCCTTCGCTGCCGGAGTGGCATAAATCGACCTGAAAGCCGTTCAGTTCAAAATAATCCCGCTCCAGTTGAGCGATGGTCGTCTCATCTTCAATGATGAGGATGCGTGAAGACATGGGAATGTGCACCTCCTATTGTTTGTGGGTACGTTTTAACGTAAAGAACAGGCTGGTACCTACACCTTGCTTGCTCTCCACCCAGATTCTGCCGCCGTGACCCTCGACTATCTGGCGCGCGATGGACAGTCCGAGACCACTACCGCCCGTGGAAGAATTACGGGATTGCTCCACTCGATAAAATCGTTCGAACAGGTGAGGAATGGCTTCCTGCGGAATACCGGTGCCGTTGTCTTTTATTTCAATGGTGGCCCAATCAGCGTCTGCTTGAACCGAGACGCAGATGATTTTTTCAGGTTTATCCATGTATTTTTGTGAGTTGCCAATGATGTTTAAGACTGTGCGCTTGATTTTTTCCAGATCGGCGATGACCAGGGTGCCTTCTGCTGCTCGTTGATTCCACTGAATCGTGATGCCCTTCTTTTCCAGATCGTAGTGCAGCTCGTCGATGCAGTCATCCAAAAACCGCACGATATCTACATGTTCAAATGTAAAGGGCACTTGCTTCAGATCGAGCTTGGAGTAGAGAAACAGCTCATCGACGAGCAAGTCGAGGTCTACTGCCTTGGAGTAAATGATATTGACGTACTTGTCCATTTTCTCCGGGGTATCAGCTACGCCATCACGGATTCCCTCGATGTAGCCTTTGATATTGGTAATCGGTGTCCGTAAATCATGCGAGATGTTGGAAATCAACTCTTTGCGGCTTTCTTCGTCCGCAAGGCGCAGTCGCACCGATTCCTGCAATCGTTTGCGCATGTTTTCGAAAGCTTCGTTCAGTTGTCCAATCTCGTCTTTCGTGTACAGATGGAGCTCAAAGTCCAGATTGCCTTCCTTGATGTTCTCAGCCGAATTGCGCAGTAAATCGAGCGGTTTTACGACGCTACGAGTAATCCAGCGGTACAACAGGACGTTTGCGATGACAATGACGCCGAGGAGGAGGAACACGAGCATCGGCAGCAGTTTGCGGATAACCTCACCAAATGGACTGCGTTCGCGGATCACAAAGACACTGCCTTTTGCGCCATCTGAAAACTTGAAGTCAAACTTGGCATACGCATAAAATCTTTCGCCGATGTTGAACGTGTTGCGAATCTGGTTGTTGTTCAAGTCATAGGGCGGCAAGCTGTTTTCCAGCTCGGGCTGATTGATGGTTGGAGAGGTAAAGACTTGATTGCTCTCTCTGCGGACATATAGGCCGGCCCGTACCGTTTTGAGCTTGAAATCGTAATCGGCAAGCAGCTCCTGATTTTGCAACTGATCCGGCTCAATCTTGGCGAGATATTTCAATTCAAGGAAAATATTCTCTTCTTGTTCTGTCAGCGGATTTAGCTGATAATGCACTTTATAAAAATCGCGAAAGCTGTTGAAATCGCCTGTCGCCGCAATCGTAAACAGGCTGGCGGCTACAAAAAACGTCAGCAAGCTGATGACTAGCATCCCTGTGTAAGAGAGCAGCAGCTTGATACGGATGGACATGGACTCACCTGCTTTCAATAGGGTGAAAATTTATACGCAAGATGACAAGTCCATTATATACAAGACGTCCAGTTGGTAAAGCAGATTTACTTGGAACTCTGTCAAAATCAGTTATACTAGCAAGTAAGAAAACGAGAGCTTTGTATGAATGGGAAGGACGGGGATATTCGTGAAAGTAGCCATTGCACAACTGACAGCGACGATGGATAAGACGCAAAATTTGCAAAAAGCAGCCGATTACATTGCCAAAGCAAAGGCAGCAGGGGCAGATTTTGTAATCTTGCCTGAAATGTACAGCGCACCTGCCACGCCAAAGTCGGGAGTAACCCCAGCGGAGGTAGCGGAAAAGCTGGATGGTCCATTTGTGTCCGGCTTGGCAGAGCTCGCTTCCGAGCACGGAGTTTATGTGGTTTGTGGTGTGTTCGAATCCATCGAGGGTGATGAAAATCGTGCCTACAATACGACTGTTTTTCTAGGACGTGATGGACAGCTGCTGCATGCGTACCGCAAGACACATTTATACGATGCCTTTTCCTACACAGAATCGGACTTCATCGCGCCTGGGGATAATCCGTATCAAGTGGTGGAAACGGAATTCGGCAAAATCGGGCTGATGGTATGCTACGAGGTGCGCTTCCCGGAAATCGCGAGACAGTTTGCGCTCCAGGGTGCCGATATTTTGTTTGTGCCAGCAGGCTGGGTAGCGGGAGCGATGAAAGAGGATCACTGGGAGACGCTGGTTCGTGCGCGTGCCATTGAAAACACAATGTTCGTATGTGCGGCTGACCAGGTCGGAAATATTTTTGCCGGACGCAGCATGTTCGTCGATCCGATGGGTGTCGTGATAGCGAGTGCAGGGGAAGAAGAAACGTTATTGATCGCAGAACTGGATGTAAGTCGGATTGAGCGAGTACGGGGCAAATTGCCAAGCGTAGCCAACCGCCGAGCGGAACTGTATACCAATTAAATGCCTATGCACACTTTCTCTTTTGTTCAATATGATGGTAACAGATAATCAGTCATTATTTTGGCCCTTATGTAAGCGTCACCATCATGAGAGAGGGAGTGTGTACGAATGTTCTGGTTCGTATGGGCTGTCGTCGGTGTGGTCGTTTGGTGGGCAATGAGCTTGATCTGTACAGGAAAAGCGGCAGGATCAGGCTGGTGGGCTTCGCTCATTGCTGCTCTTTTGGGTAGCTGGCTGGGCGATTTGGTACTGGGTGATTGGCTGTGGATGTGGGCAGGCTTCAACGTCATTGCCGGAGCCATTGGTGCGGTCGTCATCACTTGGTTGTGGTGTTTGGTGGTGAAGCAATTAAAATAAGCGAAACAATTTCGTATTACTAACGAACCAGGGATCGTCCAAATGGGCGGTTCCTGGTTTTTTATGCGGAGCTGTAGTGGAGAGAAGAATATTTCCAGTCTAGGCTCCAGGCTCCGTCCTGCTGAGGGTTAAGACTGCCCGCTCCGAATGGATTCGCGGGGAAACGCAAAAAGTGGTAGCCGCTTCGTAGCGCGAGCAAGTTGCGTTTCTTTTGCCCGCGAATCCCTTCTCCGCTCGGTAGGACTCCACAAGTCACTACGTCTGGAAATATTCTTCTCTGGCGTAACGAGAGTGTATTCTTCCATCTTTTAAAGCATTAAAAACTCGTTTAGAAAGGATAGCTCGCAGAGGAAACAGGGGAAATAAGCGAAGATCTTAGGGACGCCGACCGAGACGCAATGCAAAAAGCGAAACACGCTCTTAAACGTCCACCTCTGAAATAACTTCGAGAAAGAGACCACTTTGGACGCGGTTTCGCTTTTTGCATGGAGTCGTGCAGTCAATCCCGCAGGGGGTGGCCCTAGAATCAGAGCGTTTTCTTCTGTTTCCTCCCCACCACTGCAGCCGGACATTATGTACCTCTGTAAGACAGTTTGGAATAATATAAAAACAATTCTTACTTGACCAGTAGGGATTGTTGGTAATATAACTATATCTATACCGAATACAATAATGAGAGGTACATAAAACGAAAGGGAGGGGAATATATGTCGACGTTATTGATCATCGTAAACATTGTTTTATTGCTCTTATTCATTGCTGGATTGTATGCCATGCAAAAGAAGCATATTTCTTTTTCCAAGCGGGTATTTGTCGGTCTCGGACTCGGGATTTTATTTGGACTCATTTTGCAATACGTATACGGAGCCAAATCGGATGTACTCAAATCCACTATCGAATGGTACAACATTGTAGGTAAAGGCTATGTGAAACTGCTTCAAATGATCGTAATGCCACTAGTATTCATCTCTATTTTATCGGCTTTTACCAAAATGAAACTAACCAATAACATTGGGAAAATCAGTACGCTGATTATCGGACTTTTGGTAGGGACGACTGCTGTCGCGGCAGCGATCGGGATTTCGACTACCTTGGCATTTAATCTCGACGGGGCACAATTCCAGCAAGGGGATGCGGAATCTGCTCGGATCGAACAGGTGGAGCAGCGCTTGGGTGATATCGAGAACTTGAGCATGCCGGCGAAAATCCTGGAACTGCTTCCAGCCAATCCTTTCCTCGACCTGACTGGAGACCGGGCGACTTCTACAATTGCTGTTGTGATTTTCTCCGCGATTATCGGTGTAGCATATTTAGGGGTAAAGCGCAAAAATCCGGAGCAAGCTGAATTGTTTGCGAAAATCGTCGATGCATTCCATACGATCACTATGCGTATCGTGACATTGATCTTGCGCCTGACGCCATATGGTGTACTGGCAATCATGATCAGAGTCGCAGCTACCAGCGATTACAATGCCATCTGGCAGCTGGGCAAGTTCGTTGTCGCATCGTATGTGGCGCTGATCATCATGTTTATCGTTCATTTGCTGCTGTTGACGTTTGCAGGATTGAATCCAATCACCTACGTGAAAAAAGCATTCCCTGTCCTGACGTTCGCCTTCACTTCGCGTACGAGCGCGGGCGCGTTGCCACTGAATGTAAAAACGCAGCAAAGCATGGGGGTTCCTGAGGGAATTGCCAACTTCGCAGGCTCCTTTGGACTCTCCATCGGACAAAACGGCTGCGCCGGTACGTATCCAGCCATGTTGGCTGTCATGGTAGCACCTGTCGCAGGAATTGATCCGTTGACACCATCGTTCATCCTGACACTGATCGCAGTTGTGGCGCTCAGCTCCTTCGGGGTTGCAGGCGTAGGTGGCGGGGCGACCTTTGCAGCACTGCTCGTCTTGTCCACGATG
Source organism: Brevibacillus brevis (assembly GCF_022026395.1). Taxonomy (NCBI): domain Bacteria; kingdom Bacillati; phylum Bacillota; class Bacilli; order Caryophanales; family Paenibacillaceae; genus Brevibacillus; species Brevibacillus brevis. Next base: position 870,856 of record NZ_CP041767.1, read on the forward strand.
AATTTGCCAATTGCCATTGTCGGTCTGCTCATCTCCGTTGAGCCGTTGATTGACATGGGCCGCACAGCACTAAACGTAAGCGGCAGCATGACGTCCGGTCTCTTGACGAGCAGAGTGACAAAAGAGCTGGATACCAATGCTTACCACGGAACCGACCAAAAAACGCTGACTGTGTAATTGTAATAAAACAGGCTGTACCGTCTCTTGCGACAGGTACAGCCTGTTTTGTTTTGATTTATGTGGTTTCAAGAAACTAACTCGTGTATACAAAGGCTACGGAGAGGAAGAGAAAAACGGAGCGACTGGAGGCCTTGGCGGGCCTACCCAGTCGGAACGGAAAAAAGTGGTACACGCTTTTCGACCAACCTCTTCGCTGAGAAGCTTCCGCCCATCGGGTGGCTTTTGGTCGACGTACCGCTTTTTGGAGTGGAGACGGACATCTCCGCTTCCTTGTTGGCGTGCCACGAACGGAGGAAGCCCGTTTTTCTCTTCCCCACCACTATGTTCGCACAAACCAAAGATGTTTTCATTCCCTACGGATTAACCGAGGTGTACTTAAAGTAAGCGCCGCCCAGCGGGAAGATGATGAAATCCTTCACCTTGTCGTTTTTCACATAAGGGCTTCCACGGAAGTTGATTGGAGCCAGCGGCATTTCTTCCATAAGAATCGTCTCAGCTTCGAGCAGAATTTTTTTGCGCGCGTCCAGATCAGGCTCGTTGTAACTCTTATCGATCAGCTCTTTAAACTTGGCATTTTCCCAATCCGGGTGGTTGTTTCCGCCCGTTTTATCACGGAACATCTCCAGGAAGTTGATCGGGTCATTGAAGTCTGCGCCCCATTGGAAGCGGATCATGTCAAAGTTCGCTTGCGATCTCATGTCCCGGTACACCTTCAGCTCCGCCGTGTACAGCTTCACGTTGACACCGAGTGCCTTTTTCCACTGATCTTGCAGGGCTTCTGCCAGTTTTTTGTTGGTATCATTTGTGTCAAAGGTGTAGGTAACAGTCGGGAAGGTCGAGAGTCCGAGCTCCTTCATACCTTCTTCCAGTAATGCTTTTGCTTTCGCCTGATCTTCTTTAAAGTAGCCGTCTGGCTTTAATCCCATGGAAGTCGGTACCCAACCATAGGCGGCTGGAACACCCGTCTGCAAAATATTGTCGATGATTTCCTGACGGTTGATGGCATACGCGAAGGCTTGGCGAATTTTTTTGTTATTGAAAGGTGGTTTGTTTGTATTAAAAACAACGGATTGCGTGCCCGGATTATCCGCGACCATCAGCTTGCCAGCATCTTTGAGTGTAGGGATTGCGTCGGTCGGAAGAGTTGAGGCAGGATAGCCGCCCCAGTCGATGTCGCCATTTTCGAACATCGAGAACGCTGTATTGTTGTCCTCGATCATAGCGATTTCAATCCGGTCGAGCTTGACGTTGTCTTTGTCCCAGTAGTTCGGGTTTTTCGTAAAGACGATTCTGCTTTTGTGCTCCCACGTGTCCATGATGAAGGGACCATTTCCCACGATGGTTTTCGCTTCATTCGCCCATTTCGGGTTTCCTTCCAGCGTTTTTTGATGCAACGGGAAGAGGGTCGGGAAGAAGGTTAGTTCACGGAAAAACGGAGTCGGGGCCTTTAGGTTAAATTCGACGGTGTAGTCATCTACAGCTTTGACGCCTACATCCTCTGCTTTGCCTTTCCCCGTATTGTACTCCTCTCCTCCTTTAATGTAGTAAAGCTGATAGGCGTACTCGGACGCTGTTTTCGGATCGAGATTGCGCTTGATCGCATAGACGAAATCATGGGCGGTGACAGGATCTCCGTTGCTCCATTTGGCGTCCTTGCGAATTTTGAAGGTGTAGTTCATGTAATCCGGCGAGTTGGTGAAGCTCTCAGCCGTAGCATTGACGAGTTGTCCATTCAGGTCATAGCTGGTCAAACCTTCAAAGGCAGCGTAAATCATGTCAAACGAATCCGCGTCGACGGCGATCCCAGGGTCCATCGAAGGAGGCTCGCTGTTAATGCTCCATTTTAACACCATGGGCTCTGTTTTTGTCGCTTCTGCAGGTGTAGTGGAGCCAGTGGGTTCAGCAGGTGCGGAAGAGTTCGAGCACCCCGCTAGTACCCCGAAAAGCAAGGTAAGACAGGTTGCAATTGCCAGTCCCTTTTTCATAAATACCCCCCTTAAAATGATAGAAAACGTATATTCAGAATATTTGCTGAGGGTTTCGATAGCAAAGAAATTTTTTTAGTTTCTCGATAAAAAATATTTACTTAGATTATTGATAGATAGAAATAGTGGAATGGAATTAATTGATTTTTCTTAAAAATTTACTCGTTTTTAAAGTTATGGTATATTTTGGTATATATTAATGATAGGAGAGGTGGGAATCACTATGTTTAAGAAAATGGTTTTTTCAGCATTAGGTGTAGCCGTATTTTCTGCAGTGTTAACGTCTCCGATTCAAGCCGCAAACACACCATTTAGTGTTGGTGAGCAGAAAGAACATTCATTAGTTTCTGCCAAATGGAGCTCGGATGAGGAATGGATTCGTAAGTCCGCTGCTGTTCCAGCAGGTTGGGTCGTCATTCGTGAAGACCTAGGTTCCAAGCTAATTAAAAATACAGCAGGTGCTCCATATGGTACAGAATTAAGAGTTAGCAAATATTCTCCCGTTCCAGCAGGATGGGTAGTTTTACGAGATGAAGTAGCTGGTCGTGTGATCAAATATGTAATAGGAGCATCTTATCGCACGGATTTTAATGTGACTAAGTTCTCCCCCGTTCCAACTGGATGGGTTGTATCGCGAGAAAATTATGATAGCAAAACGATCATGAATGTCGTTGGCGCTCCTTATGGAACCGTATTATTAGTAAGCAAATATTCACCTGTTCCGCCAGGATGGGTTTACGAGGGACAAGTGGCTGCTGGCATGTACATTAAAAACTTGAATCGCTAGTAGTCCTATTCAAATAAAGTTCGAACTGATGGTTAAGGGGTATATTGCCATCAGTTCTTTTTTTCGTTCAGTAACGCATTTGGCATTCGATGGACAAAGAGAAGCGTACATGATATGAATGAGGAAAAGGTGTCGATCAAGAACAGGTAGGAGATAACGCCCTTATGTATAGAATCGGTGTTGTAGGACCGCTTCCTTCGGTGGAGCGGATACTGGCGGTCGCCAATGAATTTGAGCATGAAATCGAATTTGTCCCCTTTCGTTATGAAGACGTACGTGAAGTGAGCAAAATCGTCCGGGAGCATCATCCAGAGTTAAACGGATGGTTTTTCTCAGGGCCGGTTCCGTTTACCATCGCCAAAAACGTGCTCACCCCGGATGCCAATATCGTCTATTGCCCGCCGAACGGTTCGAATTTGTATCGCTGCTTCATTCAGATGTCGATTGACCAAAATACAGCCGTGAACCGTGTTTCCATCGATATGATTGAGTCGGAGGGGACACATTTGCGAGAGTCGATGTCGGAGCTGGACATACCGGACGAGGAGATTTACGTTACTACGTACGACGAGCATTTTGACCTCGATGCGATCACGCAGTTTCATATATCGCTGTGGCGTGAAGGCAAGACACAAGGAGCATTCACTACGTTTTCTGTGGTTGAACATGCGCTGCGCGAGGAAGGTATTCCTGTCTATCGTGTCCTGATGACGAAAATGGAGATTCGTCAGGCGATGAAAATCGTCATTGAAAAGGTGAAAAGCTCCTATTTCAAGGACACACAAATCGGGGTAGAAATCATTGAGCTGGAACAGTTTGACAAAATTCCTGAGCGGGCCAGCACGCGCTTTTACTTGCAGCATCTGGAGCTGAAGATCAGACAAATTTTGCTTGCGCTCTGCGATCGGCTGGACGGCTCCCTGTTGGCAAATGGCAACGGACGCTACCAGATTTTCAGTTCGCGTGGTGCGATACAACGAGAAATTGAAATGCTCCGACAAACAGTGGAACAGCTCTCTTTGGAGGCAGAGGTTCCGGTTGCAGTAGGTGTGGGCTTTGGGGATACAGCTTTTTCTGCGGAAAACAATGCGCGAAAAGCAATCCAGCATGCAAAAGAACGACCGGGGGCGGGCATTGTCGTCGTACAGGATAATGGCGTCATGATGGAATCGGTGGGAGAAACAGAGGAGCTCGCCTATTCGTTCCGCTCCAGTGATCGCGAGTTGTTGGAGAAGCTAAACCGGGCCAATGTAAGTGTCAAATCGTATCACAAGCTGCGTGCGCTGGTTCAGCGTATGGGCTGGAAGTCGTTTTCGACGACGGATATCGCTTCGCAACTGTCGATGACGGTACGAAATGCCCAGCGGATCATGGGCAGCTTGTGCGAAGTGGATTTGGCCGAGTTCAGCGGGGAAGAGCAGCAGGCTGTGCGTGGGCGTCCGAAGAAGCTTTATCAGTTAAAGAAATGAAAGCACCCGACGAGAGGTTTCGGGTGTTTTTTCATGTCATGGGCTGCAGTGGAGAGAAGAATATTTCCAGACTAGGCTCCAGGCTCCGTCCTGCTGATGGCTGAGACTGTCCGCTCCGAAGGGATTCGCGGGGAAACGCAAAAGTGGTAGCCGCTTCGTAGCGCGAGCACGTTGCGTTTCTTTTGCCCGCGAACCCCTTCTCCGCTCGGTAGGACTCCACAAGTCGCTACGTCTGGAAATATTCTTCTCTGTCGTAACTGATGATATTTCTTCATTCTTTTAAATCTCTAAAAGCCCGTTGAAACAGGGAAAGCTCGTAGAGGAAACAGGAGAAATAAGCGAAGATCTTAGGGACACCGACCGAGACGCAATGCAAAAAGCGAAACACGCTCTTAAGCGTCCACCTCTGAAACACATCCTGATTGGACCACTTTGGACGCGGTTTCACTTTTTGCATGGAGTCGGGCAGTCAGTCCCCCAGCGGGTGGCCCTAGAATCTGAGCGTTTTCTCCTGTTTCCTCCCCACCACACCAGCCGGTTAGAAGGTTCACTATTTTTCAAGAAGTCTAACAACTCCTATTGAAAAAGCAACGAGCCAACTATATAATTCAATTAAGCGAAATTGTCTTTTAATATTCGTATATTGTAAGGGTTTACATTCGCCAGTCTTCTCATATTTCTACAGCTTGCCTATCGGACCTGGGCATGGAAAAAGACATGCTCCAGAGTTAACAGGAGGAATTGAACGATGTTGGATCTGGTTTCGTTGCGAAGAGATTTTCATAGACATCCAGAGGTGGGCTTTACGGAGTTCCGTACCGCTTCCAAGGTAGTAGAGATTTTGACGTCCCTCGGCTATGAGGTCATATACGGACAAGAAGCAATCGATGGAGATTCCCGTCGGGGCTTGCCCTCCGAGGCGGTTCTCCAGGAAACGTATGAAAGAGCTTTGCGTGACGGTGCAAACCCGGCGATCGCTGAAAAAATGCGCGGTGGCTATACAGCAGTGATCGGTGTAAAGAAAGGGAAGGCACCTGGACCAACGGTTGCTTTCCGTTTTGACATGGATGCACTGCCTGTATTGGAAAGTAGGGAGCAAGACCATTTTCCACAAGCGAATGGCTTCCGCTCCCACTATGAAGGCAACATGCATGCCTGCGCTCACGACGGTCATACCACGATTGGCTTGGGACTGGCAGAAGCGCTTGCAGCAGGAGATTTTTCCGGTACACTCAAACTGATCTTTCAACCAGCCGAAGAAGGTGTTCGCGGTGCATACGCAATCGTGGAGAAAGGTCATTTGGACGATGTTGATTATATTTTCTGCAACCATTTGGGTGTCAATGTACCGCTGGGTGAGGTACACGGCGGTTCCTATGGATTTTTGGCTACCACGAAAATGATGGCGCATTTCTACGGTGTTTCTTCTCATGCTGGTGCGTCGCCAGAGCAAGGGAAAAATGCATTGCTCGGAGCGGCTACTGCCCTGTTGAACATTCATGCGATTCCCCGCTTCAGCACGGGTGATACGAGAATCAATGTGGGTGTGTTAGAAGGCGGAACAGCAGCGAACATCATTCCGGCCTATGCCAAGATGGTTGTAGAGACTCGCTCCATTACCGAAGAAGTAAATGAAGAAGTAGAAAACCGTGTACGCAACATCATCGCGCATAGTGCCGCTATGCATGAGCTCGATTACAAGATCGAAGTCGTCGGGGGAGCAATCCCGATCAACTACGATGTGGAGATGGCAGAACTGGCACTGGAAGAAGCCCGGCAAGTAGAAGGCTTCCATTCCTTTAAGCACGGCGAGTACAACTCGATGGGCAGTGAAGATGCCAGCTTTATGATTAAACGCGTTCAGGATCGTGGCGGAAAAGGAACGTATATGGCAATCGGTACGGATATCCCGGCGCCTCACCACCATCCGAAGTTCGATATACAAGAAGAGATTTTGCCACGCAGCGTAGCGCTTTTGAACCGAATTGCCAGACGATTGCTGACGTAAAAAACGTTCCTACCTGAGCGAAAAAGCATGTGGACAACGAGGTCAGAGGAGGATGTTTGCGAATGCATACCGAGCGAATTGCAGTAATGATTGAGAAAAAACGAGATGCCTTCATCAAGGTGAGCGACCAGATTTGGGACTTTGCGGAGACGCGTTTTGAAGAGTACCAATCGGCTGAACTGCTGGCTCAAACACTCGAAGGAGAGGGCTTCAAGG